>NZ_CP103833.1:1295283-1619104 GCF_029774155.1 Actinobacillus arthritidis
TCGTGTTACTTGGTATTGCATTTAGTTCGAGTATCGGTGGAATGGGAACGGTTGTTGGATCTGCACCTAATGCGATTTTAGCTTCTTATATTAAAGTTTCATTTTCAGAGTGGCTTGCTTACGGTATGCCAGTCGCGATTTTGTTACTGATTTCCATGGTTATCGCACTACTTGTTGTTCTTCGCCCTAATTTTAATGTTCATTTTGAAGCAAAAGTAGAAAATATTCCGTTAACGCCCAAACGTTTAACAACCTTAATTGTATTCTGTGTCACAGCCATTTTATTAACATTCAGCAGCGTAATTGAACCGATGGTACGTCAATTTTTAGCGTTAAAAGAATCGATTAAAAGTTTCGATGCGGTCATAGCAATGATTGCGGTTATCGTGCTTTGTATTACCAATACAGCAACATGGTCGCAAATTCAGGAACGTGCAGAGTGGGGTGTTCTAATGTTATTCGGTGGCGGTTTAACCCTTGGCATTGTGTTGAAAGATACCGGAGCAAGTAAAATTTTGGCTGACGGTATTGTGAATTATATTGGTAACAAACACTGGTTAATTATGACATTATCAATGGCGGCATTTATTGTATTTCTAACCGAATTTACCTCTAATACTGCGAGTGCCGCACTAATGATGCCGATTTTTATCTCAGTAGCAAATTCTCTCGGTCTACCGCCGATTTCATTAGTCGCCATTATTGCTTGTGGTGCGTCTGTCGCCTTTATGTTGCCGATAGCAACACCACCAAATGCGATTGTATTTGCTACTGGTTATATTAAACAAAGTGAAATGGTAAAAGTTGGACTAATCCTTAACTTACTCTGTGTAGTAATTTTAGGTTGTATGTCATATTTCTTCTGGACTACATGGTGGTAGATACTCCATTTGGAGTAATTGGAGGGTGTAAGCGGTTAAAAACTGTTTGTTTTTTACAAAATCATTCAAGAATTTGATCTACATTCGCCCAAAATAGGTAGAAAATGATATAATTATACTGTTTTATTTTTGAAACTTAAAAAAGAGGAACTTACTATGTCAGTTATTAAAATGGCAGACCTTGATCTTGCGGGCAAACGTTTATTTATCCGTGCTGATTTAAACGTACCAGTAAAAGATGGCAAAGTGACATCTGACGCACGTATCCGTGCAACCATTCCTACCTTAAAATTAGCCTTACAAAAAGGCGCAAAAGTAATGGTAACTTCTCACTTAGGTCGTCCAACTGAGGGTGTTTTCGAAGAAGCAAATTCTTTACAGCCTGTAGTTGATTACTTAAACGCATCAGATTTAGGTGTTCCGGTACGTTTAGTTCGCGACTATTTAGACGGTGTTGAAGTCGCTGAAAATGAAATCGTGGTACTTGAAAACGTACGTATTAATAAAGGTGAGAAGAAAAATGATCCTGAATTAGCGAAAAAATATGCAAGACTTTGTGATGTATTCGTTATGGATGCGTTTGGTACGGCTCACCGTGCTGAAGGTTCTACTTACGGTGTTGCACAATTTGCACCGATTGCATGTGCTGGTCCGTTATTAGCGGCAGAATTAGATGCTTTAGGTAAAGCGTTAAAAGAACCACAACGCCCGATGTTAGCAATCGTTGGCGGTTCAAAAGTTTCTACTAAATTAACTGTTTTAGACAGCCTTTCAAAAATCGCAGACCAATTAATCGTTGGTGGCGGTATCGCAAATACTTTCATCGCAAGAGAAGGTCACCCTGTAGGTAAATCTTTATATGAAGAAGATTTAATCCCTGAAGCAAAACGTTTAGTCATGCAGCAACTAATATCCCAGTTCCTGTTGATGTACGTGTAGGTACAGAATTCTCTGAAACCGCTCCGGCAACAGAAAAAGCCGTATCTGAAGTTCAAGCGGACGAATCAATTTTTGATATCGGTGATAAATCAGCAGAAGAATTAGCAAATATCATCAAATCTGCAAAAACGATTCTTTGGAATGGTCCGGTTGGCGTATTTGAATTTCCTAACTTCCGTAAAGGTACTAAAGTGATTTCAAACGCAATCGCTGAAGCAACGGCAAACGGTGCATTCTCTATCGCAGGTGGCGGTGATACGTTAGCGGCGATCGATTTATTCGGTATTGCAGATAAAATCTCTTATATTTCAACAGGTGGCGGTGCGTTCTTAGAATTCGTAGAAGGCAAAGTATTACCGGCAGTTGAAATCTTAGAGAAACGTGCAAACGGCTAATTCTTTAACTCCCCCTCTTTGAAAAAGAGGGGGCTGGGGGGAGATTTTACAAACGGCGATTTTTCTCCGATTTTTTACAAATCTCCCCCTACCCCCTCTTTACTAAAGAGGGGAATAATTTTGAATTTATTAACACTATAGGAAACTCAAAAATGGCATTATTAGACATCGTAAAACCGGGTGTGGTAACAGGCGACGACGTTCAAAAAGTATTCGCTTATGCTAAAGCAAACAACTTTGCAATTCCGGCGGTAAACTGTGTAGGTTCTGACTCTGTAAATGCAGTATTAGAAACAGCAACGCGTGTAAAAGCACCTGTTATCGTTCAGTTCTCTAACGGTGGTGCACAATTCTATGCAGGTAAAGGTATTAAACCAGCATCAGGTGCTCGTGCAGATGTTTTAGGTGCAATCGCAGGTGCGAAACACGTTCACGCATTAGCAGAAGAATACGGTGTTCCGGTAATTCTTCACACTGACCACGTCGCGAAAAAATTACTTCCATGGATTGACGGTTTATTAGATGCAGGTGAAAAACACTTTGCAGAAACAGGTAAACCTTTATTCTCTTCTCACATGATCGATCTTTCAGAAGAGCCTATGGCTGAGAATATGGCAATTTGCCGTGAGTATTTAGCTCGTATGGATAAAATGGGTATGACACTTGAAATCGAAATCGGTATTACCGGTGGTGAAGAAGATGGTGTTGATAACTCAGATGTTGAAGAGTCTAAATTATATACTCAACCGTCAGATGTTTTATATGTTTACGACCAATTACACCCAGTAAGTCATCGTTTCACGGTTGTTTGCGGCATTCGGTAACGTACACGGTGTTTACAAACCGGGTAATGTAAAATTAAAACCTTCAATCTTAGGTGCATCACAAGAGTTCGTTTCTAAAGAACGTAATCTTCCTGCTAAATCAATCGATTTCGTTTTCCACGGTGGTTCAGGTTCATCACGTGAAGAAATCCGTGAAGCAATCAGCTACGGTGCGATCAAAATGAACATCGATACAGATACACAATGGGCATCTTGGGACGGTATTCTTCAATTCTACAAAGCGAACGAAGCATACTTACAAGGTCAATTAGGTAACCCTGAAGGTCCTGATTCTCCAAATAAAAAATATTACGATCCACGTGTTTGGTTACGTAAAATGGAAGAATCTATGTCTAAACGCTTAGAGCAATCTTTCGAAGACTTAAACTGTGTAAACGTTTTATAATTTCAGATTGTAAAAAGTTGACCAAAAAAGACCGCTTATTGGCGGTCTTTTTCATTGCTAATTAAGAGTGGATAACTGATAATAATTTTTCAGTTATCCATTTTAAGATCCATTCCTAATCAAATGCCTTTACTTGAAATTAAACACCTGAATAAGCATTTTACTGACCGAATCGGTTTATTTCGCAAACACGATTTTTATGCAGTTAAAGATGTTTCCTTTACTTTGGAAAGAGGTGAAACGATAGCGATTATTGGAGAAAATGGGGCAGGTAAGTCCACATTAGCGAAGATGATCGCCGGGATCACAAAACCCACTTCCGGCGAAATGATTTTTAGAGGTCAGGCACTCCACTTTGGCGATTATCGCTTTCGAGCTAAACATATTCGAATGATGTTTCAAGATCCGAATGATGCTTTTGATCCTAATTATAATATCGGACAAATTTTAGATTCGCCATTACGTTTAGCGACTAATTTAAATGAAAATGAGCGTAATGAACGCATTTTCAGCACGTTACGTTTAGTGGGTATGTACCCAGAACATGCTCTTATTCATATTAATGATACCTCGAGTAGCCAAAAACAACGACTTGCACTTGCCAGAGCGTTAATCCTTTCTCCGGAAATTATTATTGCAGACGATACTTTAAGTACATTAGATTTCTCGGTAAGAACTCAGTTAACGAATCTAATGCTAAATTTGCAGGAACGCCTCGGTATTTCTTTTATTTATGTCGGACAACATCTTGGAATTATTAAGCATATTGCGGATAAATTGATGGTTATGCAAGAAGGAGAGGTTGTTGAATATGGCTTAACCAAAGAGCTACTATTAAATCCGCAAAGTCCGATTACAGCACGCTTAATTGAGAGTCATTTCGGTAAAAAATTAACGCCTGAAGCGTGGGATCAATGACGATTCACAATATCTAAAATTTATATTCAAAAAAATAATATTAAATATGCAACACAATGAATTTATAAGAGGTGTGAAAGAAGCCTCTCCGATGATGTTAGGCTTTATTCCTTTGGGATTGGTATTAGGTGCTCAAGCCTCTCAAAAGGGTATGCCGTTTTATGAAATCGGTTTACTAACCGGACTGAATTTTGCCGGCGGTTCGGAATTTGCCGCTGTAAATCTTTGGACGCATCCACTTGCAATCAGTGTGATTGTTGCCGTATCAATGCTGATTAATAGTCGTCATATTATTATGGGAGCCGCCCTTTCTTTATATATGAAAAATATCGGTCGATTAAAATCACTCGGCTTATTATTTTTTATGGCAGATGAAGTATGGGCGATGAATTTGGCTGATGCACAAAAACGTCCTGAAAAGGCAATCAGTATTCCTTATTATATGGGAACGGCGATTAGCCTTTATGTGATGTGGATTAGCTCCAGTATGATTGGTGCTTATATCGGGCCTTTTGTCGGTGATTTAGAGAAATATGGCTTCGATATGTCTTTTACTGCAATATTTTTAGTGATGCTAAAGGGAATGTGGAAGTCATTTAAGCTAGCTCGTCCTTGGTTTGTGAGTTTATTGGTTGCCGGCTTGATTTATCATACGGTTGATGGTGCTTGGTATGTACTTGCAGGAGCATTATCCGGTATTTTTTCCGCTTATTTTTGGCATAAGGGAGAGAGTAAAGGAGAAACGTTATAATGGAATGGAGTGTTTTTCTCACGATTATTTTAATGGCGTTTTCCACTTATCTTACTCGTATTCTTGGCTTTCTCGTATTACGCAACCGAAAATTAAGCCGTACAACTGAAAAAGTTATGGAAGCTGTACCGGGTTGTGTTTTAATTTCGGTAATTGCACCGGTAATTATGTCCGGTGATCTTGCCAATACAATAGCGGTAATCATAACTTGTTTAGTTATGATGAAATTTTCGTTATTTCCGACTGTGGTTATTTCAATTGTGGCAACGGGATTATTGAGAGCAGTTTTATAAGGGATAAGCGGTTAAGTTTGAAAATTCTAAACACTTGCTAATTTTTTGCTAATTTTTCTTATTTAGAATGCTCTGTATCGGAACTGCTAAGCCGATATGTTTTTTTCACAATGATTCTTAAAAGCTCAAGTCAATTTTGGTTTGAGCTTTTTTTTCATTATATAATCACTTTCAATACTAAATAGGGGAATATTATGCGAGTTTTATTAGTTGAAGATGATTCAATGATTGCAAATGTGGTCGAAGATAGCTTGAAAGATAGCGGCTATGCTGTAGATTGGGTCAATAATGGTAATATAGCTGAAATGGCTTTGAGAGATCAGACATATGATATGGTATTGCTAGATTTAGGATTACCCGGACAAGATGGGCTACTCGTGTTACAACATGTCCGTAATCTAAAAAATAGCACACCTATTTTAATTATGACTGCTCGTGATGATATTAGTAGCCGTCTAGCTGGGCTAGATGGTGGTGCGGACGATTATTTGGTCAAGCCTTTTGATTTATCGGAGTTGCATGCCCGAATAAGAGCGATTATCCGCCGCCATAGTGGACAGGTAACACCAAAACTAAGTAATGGGGTGCTAACGCTAGATCCACAAACTTATCAAGTTGATATTACAGGTCAAAATGAATCTGTCTCACTGACCAATAAGGAGTTTGCAATTTTGCAAGCCTTGGTATTACGCCAAGGCATTATTCTTTCTCGATCAGATTTGGAAGACAAGCTTTATGGATGGGGGGAAGAAGTAGAAAGTAATGCAGTAGATTTTCTTATTCATACTATTCGTAAAAAAATTGGTAAAAGCCATATTAAAAATGTGCGTGGTGTGGGCTGGTTAGTACCAAAAGAAAGCTAGGGGAAGTAATGAGAAATTCCATTAAAGCTCAATTGATGTGGGGCATTTCGGCATTGTTGTTTATCACGGCATTATTGAATGCAGGCTATAACTTTTCTGATATTTGGAGAGAAACCAATGAATTACAGGATAGGGTTTTAAGACAGGTAGCGGATTATATAGACCCAAATAAAGCTTATCCTAAACAAAATTCTGACCATAATGATACTCAACTACTGGTACAAACTTCGAAAAGCCCTGATGCAATCTTTGATGTAACAGGTAAACATGAAGATTTTTATGATGCTGAATATCGTGGCGATATGTACCGTTTTTATTTGAAACGAAAGCCGGATGGTTATGTGTTAGTCGCCCAAAATAGCAATTATCGTACCGATTTAGCGATGGATGTAGCGTTAGATAATCTTGTACCATTTGCGATTTTATTACCTCTTACCGTGCTGGCAATTGGATTTTTAGTACATTTTAAAATGCGAACGGTGCAACATATCGCCCAAGAAATTGAGCAACGTCAAGATCTTGATTTAACACCGATTGATACCTTACAAGTTCCAACTGAAATTCAAGGCTTTACCAATGCGATTAATCAACTGTTAGTCAGAACTTTCCATTCGATTGAACAGCAACAGCGATTTATAGCAGATGCGACCCACGAAATGCGTAGTCCGATGACGGCTCTTTCATTGCAGGCTGAACGCCTTTCAGGACAAGGACTGCCAATACAACAAGCGGTGCAAATTGAACAAATTCAACAAAGTATTAAGCGTAACCGTCACTTAATTGAGCAACTACTTTTACTGGCCAAAGCACAGGCAAGCTATGTAAGTTTACAAAAAACGGAAATCAATTCTCAATATTTATTTCGTCAAATTATTGAAAGTTTGCTACCTATTAGCCAGCAAAAAGATCAGGATATTGGTGTGGTAGGTTCGCAAGCGGTGGTTTTTTATGCTCCGGAAATTGATATGTTTACTCTTGTTAAAACTTTGGTTGATAACGCATTACGATATACGCCAGCAGAAAGCCAAATTGATTTAAGCTGTGAAGAACATGATGAATTTGTGATTTTTAGTGTAGAGGATAATGGTAATGGTATTCCATCGGAAATGCAGGAGCGAGTACTTGAGCCATTCTTCCGTATTCTCGGTACAGAACAACAAGGTACAGGGCTTGGTCTAGCAATCGCTGTAAACATAGCTAAACGTTATGGTGGATATCTCGAATTACATGACAGCCAGAAATTCTCAACCGGACTTTTGGTCAAAGTATTCCTGCGTAAATCTTATCTGCAAGCCTAGTCCATTTATAATAACTGTGTTTGCCCAAAATAATTATCTGTGAATGTAATAATTGAATATGGTTGAACACACTCCATATCTACTAATATCATTGATACAATGAGCACATAATTACAAAACGTTAGTAAAATTCGTCCGCTTGCTAATTTTCTGCTAATTTTTCTTGTTTAAGATGTTTTACATCGGAACTGCTAAGCCGATATGTTTTTTTCATAATGATCTTAAAAGCTCAAACTGTTTTAGTTTGGGCTTTTTCATTTTTCAATAGTTTGAATATGTCACTATATTCTTTATCTTTTTAACGATTCTTCCTAATTTTCGCCTAATTTTCCCCCTGTATTATATTAATAATTGGACAAAATAGTTATCAGTGTGCTTATAGCTATTTATCTTTAATACTATGAAATTAAATATCTAACCGTCAATTTTCTCTTTTTTATATAAAGGATAACTCAATGAAATTTAAACGTCCTCAATGGCATTTATCGCAAGTTAGTCTTATCGCTCTTGTTTCACTTTATGTTACTGTTGCCTTGAATATCGGTTTTTTCCGAAAAGTTGTCAGTCTCTACCAATTTACAGGAACAAGTGATGATTACTTCATTTACACCATGCCGTTAGTGCTTTTTGTCGCCTTAAATATTGTACTAAACCTACTTTCTCTTCCATTTATACATAAAGTGATTGTACCGTTACTTATTCTATTAAGTGCGGCGGTAAGCTATAACTCATTGTTTTTCAATGTCTATTTTGACCGTGATATGCTCACTAATGTATTACAAACCAACCCTGCTGAAAGCCTGCGAATGATGACACCAAGCTATCTTGTGTGGATTTTCTTCCTTGGTATTGTGCCTGCACTCGCTTATCTTAACGTGAGAATCGCTTACCAAGCTTGGTGGAAAGAAATTTCCCTCAGAATTGGAGTGATTTTTACTGCATCGCTAATGATTTTTGCAGTTGCCAGCCAGTTTTACCAAGATTACGCTTCGTTTTTCCGTAATAACAAATATTTGCCTCATTTGATTGTGCCGTCTAATTTTGTTGTCGCCAGTGTGAGTAAAATCAAACATAGTCGAATAGAAAATCGTCCATTCGAGAAATTAGCAGAAAACGTTAAAATGGAAAAACCTGATCGCTATCGCCATGTGACTGTCATTGTGCTAGGTGAAACAACCCGTGCGATGAATTGGGGACTAAATGGTTACGCACGTCAGACTACACCGAAAATGGCGACCCGTCTTGCAAGCGGTGAGAATTTGATTAATTTTAGTAATGTCAGCAGTTGTGGAACTGCTACAGCTATTTCCGTACCGTGCTTGTTTTCATCAATGACACGAGAGCAGTACGATGAAGTTACTGCTAAAAATCAAGATAATTTACTTGATATTTTGAGTCGTGCAGGTGTTAATGTGGTGTGGATTGAAAATAATAGCGATAGCAAAGGTGTGGCTAATCGAGTTAAAGAAATTAATACTTTTAATGGTAACGCTTCCTCACTTTGTACCAATAGTGAGTGTTTAGATGAAGTGATGTTACCTGAATTGGATAAAGCCTTAGCTGAAAATTCAGACAAAGATACGGTGATAGTATTGCATACGATCGGTAGCCATGGCCCAACTTATTATGAACGCTACACCGAAAACGAACGCCTTTTTACGCCGACTTGTGATACTAATGAAATCAGTAAATGTAGTAATGAAGAATTGGTAAACACTTATGACAACGGTATTGTTTATTTAGATAAGTTTCTTGATCAAGTCATTCAACGCTTAGACAGACGAGATGATTGGGAAAGTACAGTATATTATTTTTCCGATCATGGCGAATCATTAGGTGAAAACGATATTTATTTACATAGCACGCCATACTCTCTTGCACCAAAAGAACAAACCAAAATTCCGATGATGATTTGGTTCTCAAAATCTTGGAAAAAAAATGAGCCATTTGATTTAGACTGCATTAAACGTAATGCAGATAAGCCTTATTCACACGATAACGTATTCCATACGGTATTTAGTTTGTTAGATATTGATATGAGTAAACACAGTTTGCCAATATATGATATTTCTCTTGATATTGTCGGTCGTTGTCACCGTTAAACAAGATTGAGTGGATTTTGTGGTTTTTTTATCAAATTTAACCGCTTATTGGCTTTTTTGATCTAGTTCATAAAAAGTTTTAAATACCTCATTTAGACTATTTCGCTTTATCTGTGCTAAACGTACACTGAAACAAATAATTTATAAAAGGAATGAAGAATGGAACTTAAAAACGTTATTGAGCAACGTAAAACGATTAAAGTGTTTAATCCTAATGTGAAAATTGACCGCCAAGAATTACAAGAAATGCTGAGTTTGGCACAACTTGCTCCTTCTAAAGCAAATTTACAACCATGGCGTTTTGTGGTGGTAGATGATATGGAGCAAAAAAGTAAATTACTTGGCTCGGTGGCATTTAATGCACCGCCGTGTGAAACCGCTTCTGCAGTCATTCTAGTTTTGGCGGATTTACAATATCAATTATTACTTGATGATATTTTAGATCGTTCTATTGAAACCGGTTGTTTACATCAACAATTTAAACAACGTTCACTCGATTTTCTTCTTAGTGTACATAATGCTTCAACTGAGCAGGACATTCGTGACCAAGTGATTACGGATACCAGTTTGGCGGCAATGCAATTAATGCTGATTGCAAAAGATAAAGGCTATGATACTCACGCAATAGGGGTATTTGATCGCCTAGCCGTATTGTCGGCTTTAGACGTAGATGCGGCCCGTTATTTACCGGTTATGTTATTAGCGATTGGTAAAGCGGCAACCGCTTCGTTACCAAGTAGCCGCTTACCGCTGGAATATACGGTTTCTTGGAATAATGGACAAGGATTTAAGAAGTAATTGTAAGATTTGTTAAACAAGCGGTCTGATTTCTTAAAACTTTTGCAAAAAGTTGTTAAAATTAGACCGCTTTTTTATTGTTATTTTATATTTGAGGATGTATGCAACCTGTTAATAATTCGATTTTAAGTAAGATTATTTTTGCCAGCCGTTGGCTACAAGTGCCGATTTATTTAGGTTTAATCATTGTGCAAGGTATCTACGCTTATAAGTTTATGAAATCACTCTACAACTTAATTGTGAACCTTGGTGTGATGGACGAAAATACCATTATGTTGACGGTATTAAATCTCATTGATGTCGTGATGATTGCTAACTTATTAATTATGGTTATCGTCGGTGGCTATGAAACATTCGTTTCGAGATTAAGAGTAGATGATCATCCGGATCAACCGGAATGGCTTAATCACGTAAATGCTTCAGTATTAAAAGTGAAACTAGGTATGTCAATTATCAGTATTTCATCGATCCATTTATTACAGACCTTTATTAATGCCGGTAATTTGGATGAAAAAACTATGCAATGGCAGGTAATTATTCATGTGACTTTCTTGATTTCAGCGGTTGCAATGGCTTATACCGACAAAATCTCACACTCGGTTACAGCAAAACATCATTAAAGTACCACAATAATTTAATGCATTTTTACAAAAAGCGGTTAGAATTGAACCGCTTTTATTCTTTATTTATGTAGGAAAAGATTATGACTAAACACTATGATTATCTAGCGATTGGTGGCGGTAGTGGTGGTATTGCCTCTATTAATCGTGCGGCAAGTTACGGCAAAAAATGTGCGATTGTAGAAGCAAAACATTTAGGCGGAACTTGCGTTAATGTCGGCTGTGTGCCGAAAAAAGTAATGTTCTACGGTGCGCATATTGCCGAAGCAATTAATAGCTATGCACCGGATTACGGTTTTGATGTCACGCTCAATAACTTTGATTTTGCCAAATTAATCGAAAGCCGTGAGGCGTATATTTCACGTATTCATACTTCATACAATAACGTATTAGCTAAAAATAACGTTGATGTATTGAACGGTTTTGCAAAATTCGTGGACGCAAAAACGGTTGAAGTCTCTTATGCGGACGGCAGTTCTGAGCAAGTTACTGCAGATCATATTTTGATTGCGACCGGCGGTCGCCCATCTATTCCGGCTGTAAAGGGTGCGGAATACGGTATTGATTCGGACGGTTTCTTTGCATTACGTGAAGTACCTAAACGTGTTGCAGTAGTCGGTGCAGGTTATATTGCAGTTGAAATTGCCGGTGTGTTAAACAGTTTAGGTGCTGAAACGCATTTGTTTGTACGCCAGCATGCACCGTTACGTAATCAAGATCCATTAATTGTTGAAACCTTAGTGGAAGTATTAGCACAGGACGGCATTACTTTACATACCCAAGCGATTCCACAAGAAGTCAGTAAAAATGCAGATGGTTCATTCGTGTTAAAATTAGCAGACGGACGTGAAGCAACGGTTGATTGCTTAATTTGGGCAATCGGTCGTGAACCGACGTGTGATAAAATTAATCTGGAAGCAGTTGGTGTAAAAACCAATGCAAAAGGTCAAATTATCGTGGATAAATTCCAAAATACTAATGTACCGAATATTTATGCGGTCGGCGATATTATCGAAGGTGGTATTGAATTAACGCCGGTAGCGGTTGTCGCGGGTCGTCGTTTATCCGAACGTTTATTTAATAATAAACCGAATGAGCATTTGGATTACAATTTAGTACCGACTGTTATTTTTAGCCATCCGCCGATTGGTACGGTTGGTTTAACTGAACCGCAAGCGATTGAACAATATGGTGCGGAAAATGTGAAAGTATATAAATCTTCATTTACCGCCATGTATACCGCAGTCACTCAACATCGCCAACCTTGCCGAATGAAATTAGTCTGTGTCGGTAAAGAACAGAAAGTAGTCGGCTTACACGGCATTGGTTTCGGCGTGGATGAAATGATTCAAGGCTTTGCGGTAGCAATTAAAATGGGAGCGACTAAAGCTGATTTTGATAATACTGTAGCAATTCACCCAACAGGTTCGGAAGAATTTGTAACAATGCGATAGTTTGAATCAAAATAAGAAATAAAAAAACGGATACTTGGGTATCCGTTTTTTTATTTCTAGGATTATTTTTGCCAAAATAGCTTCTCACTCGTATTCCAAATTGTTTCAGCAATTTCTTGCGGAGATTCATTACGTAGCTCACATAACGCTTGGAAACTTACAGCGAGTCGTTCCGGACGATTGGGTTCGCCCTGAAAACCAAAGACCGGCATATCAGGCGAGTCAGTTTCTAATAATAAACTTTCCAAAGGTAATTTACGGATTGCTTCTCTGGTTTTATTCGCTCGTGCATAAGTAATCGTGCCGCCTACACCGATTTTATAGCCTAAATCAACAAAGCGTTTCGCTTGGTCATAACTACCGGCAAAGCCGTGGATCACACCGGTATTGGTCAATTTCGCTTTTTTTAGAAAGACGGAAAGCTGATCATGACTACGGCGAGAATGTAGATTTAGCGGTAATTTAAACCGCTTAGCAAACGCAAGTTGAGCCTCTAAAAACTCACATTGTTTTTGCCAAAGCTCATCAGTACAAAGCTGTTCGACAGCTCTTTCCAAACCGATTTCTGCAATAGCGGTACATTGAGGATCTCGTTGGGCTAATAAGGATTCTAAGTTGTCTAAATCTGCGATTCTATGTTGTTGGATATAAAGCGGATGAAGCCCTAACCCATAAACTAAATTATCCGGCATTTGCTTGGCACAAGCGATCACTTTTGCAAAATTTTCTGCAAAGACGGATACAATCAAAATGCGTGTTACCTTTGAATATTCAGCGTTTTTAACGAGTTGAGAAACGGGAAAATTAAGGCTTTCAGAAACATAATCTAAATGAGTGTGAGTATCAAAGAATTGCATATAAGAGAATCGTTAAAAAATAAAAAAGCGAGGAAATTTTCCTCGCTTTTAATATGTTAATCAAGATTAGTTTGTTACATAAGCATCTTCATCTCGTTCGCCTAATGGTTTAAGCATGGTGAAGAATAATACGATACAAATCACTGTCGTCGCTAAACCTAAGTAAACTGAAAGTTGATAATCTAAACCGAAACCAATTTTGTTGTAGAATAAATAGGTTGCACATACTGTTGTAATAAACCATGCAGGGATTGAACATACCCAATGGAATTTTTTATAACGATATAAGTATGCCGCCGCAGTCCAAAGCATTACCATTGCTGTCATTTGGTTTGCCCAAGTGAAGTAACGCCATAAGATGCTAAAGTCGATTTTTGATACAACAAAACCTAATGCGAATAATGGTATTGCAATCATTAAACGTTTAGTTAATGAACGTTGGTCAATTTTGAAGATTTCCGCAAGTTGTAAACGTGCCGCACGGAATGCTGTGTCACCTGAAGTAATCGGTAATACTACTACACCTAACACTGCAAAGATACCACCGACAAAGCCTAAGAAGTGTAATGAACTGTCATAAACCACTTTAGATGGTGAACCTGCTGAAATTGCATCTTGTAATGCTTGTGGGTTTTCATAGAATGCAAGACCCACCATACACCATACTAATGCGATAACACCTTCGGTAATCATTGCACCGTAGAAAATGAAACGACCTTCGCTTTCATTTTCTGCACAACGTGCCATTAACGGAGTTTGTGTTGCGTGGAAGCCAGATAATGCACCACAAGAAATGGTTAAGAATAATAAAGGCCAAATCGGAACATCACCTTTGACTTGGAAGTTTTGAGTAAATTTGTCCCAAGTTAAACCTTGACCATCCGCATTAATCGTACGGAAAAATTCGATTGGATCAGTTGCACTAAAGTGAGCAGTGATTAAACCGTATACCATACCTACCGACATAAATAGTAATAATGCACCGAAGAATGGGTAGATTCGACCAATGATTTTATCAATAGGAAGTAATGTTGCTAAAATATAGTATGCGAAAATGATGAGTGTCCATACGGAAATCACAGTCGCTTTATCCATACCCCAAACGGTAATGCCGCCAGCTTCAACTGCTTGGTGAATCGCTTCTGCATCATTTAATTGTAATGTACCGCCACTAGCGCCGAATACATCCATCGTAATGGTTGCCATTAACTGAGCTGGACTTGCAACGAATACCACGCCGACTAATAATAGAAGAATTAATGCCATTACGTTGATAAATACTTTAACTGGGCGACCTAAGAATTTACCTGCTAAAGCTGGCATTGTCGCACCGCCGTTACGGATACTTAACATACCGCAGAAGTAATCATGTACCGCACCGGCAAAGATGCAACCGATTACGATCCAAAGCATTGCTACCGGCCCGTATAACGCACCGAGAATAGGACCAAAAATCGGACCTGTACCGGCAATATTTAATAACTGGATCAGCCAAATTTTTGTTTTTGACATCGGCATATAGTCAACACCGTCATTCATAGAATAAGCAGGCGTCGTTTTTTTCGGGTTAATCACGAAAATTTTTTCGATGATTTTACCATAGACAAAGTAGCCAAGTACGAGGACTGCCACACAAAAGAAAAACCACAACATAGAAGGTAACCTTATAAATTTAAGTTTGGAATCATAAATAGCCAAAAGGCGTTATATTTTAGTAAGATACGTGAATAAAGTAAATTAAGTTCGTTAGTATAAATGGGTATTTATGTAAGAAATGTGAATAACTTCAAATTTTTTGTACAATGTTGCTACTTTTATTGCATAAAAACAGCCACAATTTCTTGTGGCTGTTTTTCTATGTTGATACGTTTACTTGTTACGCTTATGTTCAAATGTATCAAGTAATGTCTGAATTTTCTCATTAGAGAAGATTTCTGTAAGAGAATGACTTAATTTTCTACGCCAGTTTGGATATTCTCCACTTGTTCCGGGAATATTGACCGGTTCTAACATATTTAGCCAATCTTCCGGTTGCGTACCAAATAATGCACTATTCGTATCAGCGACATAGCTTTGTAATTGATGTGGAAAATCAATTGTCACACCGGCACTATCCGGTTCTAAATATTGAACGGCTTCTACTGCTTTGCGAATATTTTCTTTATTAAAATGGCGAGACTGTTTTAATATATTTAATATTTTTTCACTTGGATAGACACCGAATTTTTCTCCTAACTCAAAATCATATCCTTTCCAATAACCTTGTATCGTTGGTAAATCATGTGTACTTAATGTGGTCATTGCTTGATATGGGTAATTCGCTAATGGTTTACTACCATGTTGATCCCATTCAAAATAGAAAATGTTGTAAGCGAGAATACCTTTATCTTCTAATTTTTGTAGCATACCTTTCGGTACGGTTCCGAGAGCTTCAGCAATAATTAAGCATTGGTTACGTTGGCTTTCTAAGGCAAGAATCGCTAATAAATCATCTAATGGATAACGTACATAAGCCCCGTTTTTGGCTGAATCGCCTTTTGCTACCCACCACATACGTGCAAAACCAAGAATATGATCGATCCGTAATGCACCACAATCTTGCATATTGGCACGTAATAAATCAATAAATGGTTGATATCCTCTCGCTTGTAATACTTCCGGATGCATTGGCGAAAGTCCCCAATTTTGTCCGTTAGGTCCCATAATATCCGGTGGTGCTCCAACAGAAGCGTCTAGCACGAATAATTCTTTATCCGCCCACGTTTCAGCTCCGTTGTCTGCGACACCAACTGCAAGATCTCGATAAAAACCGATTGGCATATTTAATGATTTAGCTAGCTGGTTACATTCTTTAAGTTGTTGTTGTGCAACAAATTGTAACCACATATAAAAATGAACTAATTCCTTATGTTCCGCTTGGAAAGCACATACCGCATCGGAGTGGTAATCTTGATATTCGCTTGCCCAGTAATTCCAACCCCATTGTTCACTATATTGATCAGATAACCATTGATGAAGTGCATCGAACGTACCTTGAATTTTGAGTGATTCGCCGTTTTGCAGGATAAATTGTTCAAAATCGGTTTGATCTTGAGTGAGGAAATATTTAAACGCCAAGCGTAAGCCATGTAATTTTAAACGTATAACTTGTGCGTAATCGACATAATCTTTTCCTCTGGCTTCACCTAATAACCATTTGGTTTCATCAGAATGGAACCACGCTTGTGCTTCTGCAGATTGTTGGAATGATTCGACCGCATTTACGTCAATATAGATAATATTCTGCCATAAACGAGAAGAGGGGCTATAAGGGCTTGCTCCTTCAGGATTAGATGGGAAAAGTGCGTGAATTGGATTTAAACCAATAAAATCACCACCTTTTGCGGCAATATTCGTTAAAAATGTTTTTAAATCGCTAAAATCGCCTACACCCCAGTTATGCTCGGAACGCAAAGTATAGAGTTGTAAAATCGCACCCCATAATTTTTGTTTCAGTTCTAATTCTTTTGGTTGATAAGCAGTTTGAGGCGTAATAATAATACGACAGCTTAACGAGAGTTTTCCTTCAAGTTGTAACTGATGATAGCCCAACGGCAGATCGGCAGGAAGATTAATCGTATTACGTTTAACTTTACCACAAATTTGTTCGCCGTTTTCTAATTGAAGTTGCCAGCGAGCTTGTAAATATTTGTTACTGTTTGCAATATTTAGTCGAATATAGACCGCTTGTCCGGCAGTTGTCACTTTTACAGGTGGTAAAATTTGGTGACTTTTAGGCGAACCTAAGCGCTTCGCAATTTTGCGATAAACCTCTTTTGTTGCATAACAACGGCGACCGTATTCATCAAAAAAATAAGGATTAAGGTATGGGTGGAGCGATTTCATTGTGATCTTCCTTTTATAACTTTAGAGGGGTAGCTCATAAGCGATTATTTTTTACTTATTTTTGTAAAGCAGAGGGTAAACCCTCCAGCTTTTATCCTTTTACGCCACCGGCAGTTAATCCACCGACTAGCCAACGTTGTGCTAATAAGAAGACAAGCGTGATTGGAATAGCAGATAAGATAGCGGCGATAGCAAAGTCACCCCAAAGGTAGTTTTGTGGGTGTAAATACTGTTGCATACCTACAGCAAGTGTGTAGTTATCAACATCTCGTAGTAAGAGTGAAGCAACAGGTACTTCAATAATGCTTGAGATAAATGAGAGAATAAATACAACTGCTAGAATCGGTACGGAAAGTGGAAGCAAAATTAAACGGAATGTTTGCCATGGACTTGCACCATCAAGTGCTTTGCTTCTTCGAGAGATTTATCAATGGTTTCAAAATAACCTTTAATGGTCCAAACGTGCATAGCGATACCGCCTAAGTAAGCAAATATGACACCACCGTGTGTATTTAATCCAAGGAACGGCACATAATCACTTAAACGATCAAATAAAGCATATAACGCTACTAATGAAAGAACAGCCGGAAACATTTGGAAAATTAACATTGATTTCAGGAGTAAACTTTTACCGGCAAAGCGTAAGCGTGCAAAAGCATATCTTGCAGTTGTAGAAAGTGCTAATGTAATTACCGCCGTAATACTTGCGACCTTAACTGAATTCCATAACCAAAGTAAAACAGGGAATGGTGGTGGAGTAGTAGTACCGTCTGTATGAGTAACGCTAATACCGAGAGCAAGTTTCCAGTGTTCAAGTGAGATTTCACTTGGAATCAATTCACCAATCGCCAAGTTACCTGGACGCAATGAAATACCAATAATCATCAGCATTGGAAATAAAATTAACGCACAAAAAATAATGAGAAAAAGATGCGTTGAAAATAAACGCAATTTCATTGATTTAGGTTGAACAATAGCCATAATTTATATCCTCGTTTTCCCCCCTCAACATACGGAGGGGGTGTCTTTGGTTAATCTTGTGATAATTTTGTCATTCTGATTTGGAATAATGCTAATCCACTCACCAACAAGAAGATGATAACTGCGATTGCAGCACTAAACCAAAGTCTTGTGTACCGCTACCTTCAAATGCAATACGATAGGTATAACTAACCAGTAAATCGGTATGACCTGCCGGTGTTGTTGTGCCGACCATATTTGGACCGCCGTTAGTTAATAACTGAATTAATACAAAGTTATTAAAATTAAAAGCAAAACTTGCAATCATTAACGGCATAAGTGGTTTTACTAATAATGGCATAGTAATTTTTGTAAAATTCTGCCATACGGTTGAACCGTCAATTGCTGAAGCCTCATATAAATCGTGTGGAATGGCTTTAAGTAAACCCATACATACAATCATCATATACGGATAACCTAACCAAGTATTCACAATAAGTAACATTGCTTTAGCTAAGAAAGGATCGTTAAACCATTCAGGGCGGATACCAAATAATTGATTGAGTATTAAGTTGATTTCACCAAAACTTTGATTGAATAATCCTTTAAATACCAAGATTGAAATAAAGCCCGGTACAGCATAAGGTAATATTAATAATAATCGATAGACAGCTTTACCTTTTAATGCGTCCCATTGTACGAGAGCCGCAAAGATCATTCCGAGTAAAGTAGTAAAAATAACCGTTAATAGTGCAAATACAACTGTCCAAATAAAGATTTTAATGAATGGCTCTTGTACACCGTCATCAGTTAATATTTTGACAAAATTATGCCAACCTGTCGTGACGGTATAACCCGGTTCTAATCTACTCTCTATAAAATTATTTTGTTCATCTATTTTTTGGAAGAAACCGATCTCATCATTTGCTTTATAGCGTTCCTTCGTTTCATTATTTGTTAAAATTTCATTGTTTTCATCATAAGTATAACGAGATTTTTGCTCTGCAAATTGGCGTAGAGAACTCATTGTGAGTCTTTGCTCAGTAGGAAGAACAAGATTCACGGATTGCAATTTTTGGCGATTTTGTGTAATCGCTTTTAATGGAGCAATATTATCTGATGGAAATTGTTCCACCTCATTTAATTTGATCTCGGTTTCTAAATCATTTAATGCAAGCGGTTCGGAAAGATAATTTTTTTGCGATTCTTTACTTGTTAATGCGATTCGGTATTGGTTATTATCAGATTCAAGCAGTTTGAAATCTAAACGTTCACCGGTCGCATAGGTTTGACTTTGTAATTGTCGGAGAACTTGTTCAAAATTCAATTGATTTGAACCGCTATAATTTGTGAAAGCAATAACAACGGTGCAAATGAGCGGAAATAGAACGAATATTCCCATTGCCGCTACACCGGGATAAACATATCGCCAGTGATAAGTTGATTGGTTAGAGAAAATATAGATACCAGCAGTAACAACTACTAACACAAGTAATGCAAATAAAATTTCGCCTTGGAGATAGATAGTGAAAACAAGATAAAAAGAAAGTAGGTAAAGTAACCCAATAAATAGGCGTTTTGCCCAAGATTGAGAAGGGGTAACGGTGTTGAATGATTGCATAGAATTTCCCCTAAGAATGGAGCAAAAATAGGATGAGATTAAGCTCATCATCTTTGTGAAAAATGATAAAGATAACGGTGGGTCCTAAGACCCACCTGTGAGATGAGAATATTTATTCTTTCTCAATTTTTGCTTGAGCTTCATCAAGTGCGGCTTTTACTGATTGACGACCAGTAGTTGCATTGCCGATAGTCGCTTTTTCTGAATACCAAAAACGACTCATTTGAGGAATATTAGGCATAATTTCACCATTTTCCGCATTTGCCATTGTTGCGGCAATACGTGGATCTTTCGCTAATTTTTCTTGGAAAGATTTAAGTGCAACAGCCCCTAAAGGAACATCTTTGTTTACCGTATCTAAGCCGGCATCAGTTAATAAATGGTTTTCAAGGAATTCTTTCGCTAAGTCTTTATTTGGACTGGAAGCATTAATACCTGCACTTAATACACCCACGAATGGTTTAGATGCTTTGCCATTTAAAGTCGGAAGCACGGCTACACCGTAATTGATTTTGCTTTTCTCAATATTTGACCAAGACCAAGGACCGTTAATTGTTAATGCCGTATTACCTTTATTAAATGCGGCTTCTGCAACAGCATAGTCCATATCTGCACTAATAACTTTATTTTTTACAAGATCAACCACATATTGTAAGCCTTTTTGTGCACCTTCATTATTGACCCCAATATCTTTTACATCATAACCATTTGATGTAACTTTGAAGGCATAAGCGCCTTGGGATGAAATAACCGGCCATGTGAAATACGGTTCTTGTAAATTCCACATAATTGCACTTTTACCTTTTGCTTTTAATTCTTTATCTAATTTTTCAACTTCTTCCCATGTTTTTGGCGGAGTAGGTACTAAATCTTTGTTGTAGATAAGAGAGATAGCTTCCAAGGCAATAGGATAAGCAATTTGTTTGCCGTTATATTTCGTTGCTTCCCAACCGATATCCGAGAGTTTTGCTTTAAATTCTGCACTTGGTTGAATTTCAGCGAGTAAGCCGGTTTGTGCATAACCACCAAAGCGGTCATGAGCATAAATGATAATATCAGGACCATCACCGGTTGATGCAACTTGTGGGAATAATTCTTCAAGTTTACTTGGGTGTTCTACAATCACTTTTACGCCCGTTTCAGCTTCAAATTTTTTACCCACTTCAGCTAAACCGTTATAACCTTTATCGGCGTTAATCCAAACATTTAATTGTCCTTCAACAATTTTAGCATTTACGCCTTGAGCAATACATAATCCTGCTAATACAGCTAATGCGGTTTTAGTTAATTTTTTCATAGGATGTCCCTCAGTTGGTTTTGATATTCAAAAGCTAATAAATTTAGCTATTTTCACGGTAAATAATGAAAAAATTTACTTTGTATTTCATCCTCCCCCTATCTCATCCCCAAGTATTAATTTATTGATTTAGTTCACAGAATTTTTGTAATTACGATATTTTGTGAAATTGATCACGTTTTTCACTAATATTTTTGTGATCAAATTCACAAAAAATAAGAAAAAAACATATCAAAAACATTGTTATAAAAATGAAAAATTTTTTTGAAAGTATGATGTATAAAAAGTGTAAATAGGTAAACTAATGCCAAGTTTCATCAAGTTGTGGATTTCAGAGTCCGAAACTCAAAAATATGAGGGGAAATAAAATGACTGATGTTCGATTGGTTAATGTATGTAAATCCTATGGTAATGTCCATATTTCTAAAGATATTAATTTAGACATTAAAGATGGTGAGTTTGTTGTTTTTGTCGGACCGTCAGGCTGTGGTAAATCTACGGTGCTGAGAATGATAGCCGGATTAGAAGATATTACTTCAGGTGATCTTTTTATTGGTGAAAAAAGGATGAACGATGTACCGCCAGCTGATCGTAATATTGGTATGGTATTCCAATCTTATGCATTATATCCCCATCTTAATGTGGCAGAAAATATGTCATTCGGCTTAAAACTTGCCGGTGCTAAAAAAGAAGAAATCGAACAACGAGTGAATCAAGTTGCGGAAATTTTACAACTTGCCCATTTACTGACACGCAAGCCGAAAGAATTATCGGGTGGTCAACGCCAACGTGTTGCTATCGGTCGTACGTTAGTTTCTCAGCCTGAAGTATTTCTATTAGATGAACCTCTCTCAAACCTTGATGCGGCTTTACGCGTTCAAATGCGTGTCGAGATCTCAAAGTTACATAAAAAACTTGGTAGAACAATGATTTATGTTACTCACGATCAAATCGAAGCAATGACCCTCGCCGATAAAATTGTTGTTTTACAAGCATTGTCTGCCGGCAGTAATCTTTCAACAAATGTTGCTCAAGTCGGTAAACCTTTAGAACTTTATCATTATCCTGCAAATCGCTTTGTCGCAGGTTTTATTGGATCACCTAAGATGAATTTCTTGCCGGTACGCGTGATCGATGTACGTGAGGGAGGGGTAAAAATTGAATTACCGGATTCAACACACTTAAATTTTTGGGTTCCGGTTGAAAGCGACGGTGTGAAAGTCGGAGATAATCTTTCGTTAGGTATTCGTCCGGAACATTTATTACCGAGTGAACAAAGTGAAGTTTCTATTTCCGGTACAGTAAAAGTCGTAGAGCAACTAGGTAATGAAACCCAAGTACATATTGAAATGCCTCCGATTAAACAGAGCCTTGTTTATCGTCAAAATGACATTGTATTAGTAAAAGAAGGTGATGCAATGTCGATTGGTATTAATCCGAATCGTTGTCATCTTTTCCGTGAAGATGGCACTGCGTGTAAACGTTTATTTGTCGAACAAGGCGTATAAATGTTATTAAGGGCTTCCCTTAAATTTTAATAATGAAAAAACTATCTGAAAAGAGAAGGAGCTTCCTATGAACCTCAATAAAACGATGTTAGCGACTTTAGTTTCAAGTGCTTTACTTTCAACCAGTGCCTTAGCGGTTGATTTCCACGGTTATGCACGTTCCGGTATCGGTTGGACTTCTGGTGGCGGTGAACAATCTGCATTTACTGTGAATGGTGGCGGTTCAAAATACCGTTTAGGTAATGAAGCAGAAACCTATACTGAATTGAAATTAGGTCAAGAGCTTTATAAAAATGGCGAAAAATCTATTTATTTAGATACTAATGTTGCTTATTCTGTTAATCAACAAGTTGACTGGGAAGCAACAGATCCAGCACTTCGTGAAGTGAATGTTCAATTCAAAAACTTTGCAGACAGCTTGCCGGGGGCTACATTGTGGGCCGGTAAACGTTTCTACCAACGTCACGATGTACATATGAATGACTTCTACTACTGGGATATTTCAGGTCCGGGTGCAGGGGTTGAAAATATTGACCTTGGTTTCGGTAAACTCTCTTTAGCGGTAACTCGTAATACTGAAAAAGATGGTGCGTATAGTTGGAAATATGATCCAATGACTAAAAAATGGCAAAGTAGCCAAGATAAAAATAAAGATGTTTACAACGATGTATTCGATATCCGTTTAGCCGGTCTTGAAACGAATAAAGACGGTTCATTAGAAATTGGTTTTGACTTTGGTAATGCACATACTAAAGACGGTGCAATCTATGAAAAAGATGCGACCAAACATGGTTATATGGCAACTATTGAACATACTCAAGGCAACTTCTTCGGTGGTTTCAATAAATTTACCGCACAATATGCCAAAGATGCGATGACATCATGGAGTACCGGTCACTCACAAGGCGGTTCTGCAAATAATAAAGGTGATATGCTTCGTTTAATCAATCAAGGTGTTGTGCAAGCAAGCGATAAAGTAGAAGTAATGTATGCGTTAATCTACGAAAAAACAGACTTAGATAATAAACGAGGTAAAACTTGGTACTCTGCAGGTGTTCGTCCAATGTATAAATGGAACGATACAATGAGTACCTTATTAGAAGTGGGTTATGACCGTATTAAAGATCAAGCAACCGGCAAGAAAAATGATCTAATGAAATATACCATTGCACAACAATGGCAAGCGGGTAACAGTATTTGGGCTCGTCCGGCAATCCGTGTATTTGGTACTTATGCACATTGGAACGACAAATTTAACACAGCAAATCGTACAGACGCTGGCTATAAAGCAAAAGACGGCGAATTTATCGGTGGTGTTCAATTTGAAGCATGGTGGTAATTGAGCCATTTGGGGCGTATATATTACGCCCCTTTATATGATGTAACAGGTAATTTTTAGAGAGGCATTTATGAAAACCAAAATCGCAGTATTTTTATCAAGTGTATTATTTGCATCAGTTGCTATTGCTGGTACACCCTCAAAAACGGAACTTAGTCGTTTTGGTTGGCAAGATGTTACTTTCTCACAAAAAATGGTTAGCGAGTTATCAAAAGAGCAAATTCGTTCATTTAGTCAAACGTTAGCTGGAACAAATAGTGCGGTAGTCGGTTATAAAATCCCGGCAAATCAAGGTACGTTGAAAATCAAAGTGAGCAGTTTGGTTGTAGATAATGATCATATTTTTATACCGAATATTTTGGTATTAGATGCTAATTTTAATGAATCATTAACTTATCCGTCATCACAATTTAAAGTTGTGGAAGAAAGGGGATTTGAAGGCGGACAAATCCAAGCCGAATTAAGTTTAACACCGACAACCGGACAAGATTTTATTTATTTATTACTCTACACAACAGAGAAAGACCTTAGCGGACAAACTAAATTTACTCATCCGGCAAAACTATATGAAAAAGCAAAAGGTAATCAACCGCCGGCAATTGCCGATTTAATGGTAAAACATTCTAATTCCGGTCAAATTCAAATTAATGTCGATGGCGTTCAAAGTACGCAATTTGTTGGGTTAGGCAACGTAGTGAACGGCGGAGCATTATTTGAAGCAAAACCGACAGCTTCTCAACCGGTTGGAATGGAAGCGAAAGCGGTTAAAAATACACAAAAAAATGCAAAATTGAAATCTGTAGAGAAAACTACGGAACAATATTTTAATGAAGCAGTTATGACGGCGCTTAAAAATAACGATATCAATAAAGCGATGAATTTAGTGAATGAAGCAGAACAATTGGGACTTACTGCACCTCGTCAGATTTTCTTAAAACAAGTTTCCTCCAAAAAATAGATGTTTTTTTCATTTTATCTTTTGCCATTGAGGGTGTCCTTGCTCTCAGTGGCTTTTTTATATCCGCTACCCACAGAACCGGAAAATTGTTAGAATCTATTTATATTATGTAGTGGAGGCAAGATGCAACAAACGTTTTCAAGATTAATTCCGACAAAATTGATTTCCAGTAAAGCTAATCGTTCTACTAAAGATAATGAAACGATTGAGCGAACATCTTTATTAAATGAATTAAATAAAGCGGAATTTTATCCGATGACACTTGTGATTGCACCGGCAGGATATGGTAAAACGACATTGGTTTGTCAATGGAAAGAAAAACAACTGACAAAGAATCAGCGTATCGGCTGGTATTCACTTGATGAAAGTGATAATAAAGCAGAGCAATTCTCCGCTTATTTTACTGCCGCACTTTCTCATGCGACTGATTTGTCTTTTGCCGGTATCACTTATCAAAATAATCTGGTTGATTATTTTTCCCAATTACTTATTCAACTTTCTCAGGTACGTAGCCATTTCTACCTAGTGATAGATGATTATCATCATATTGAAAATAGCGAAATTCACGATGCACTTCGTTTTTGGTTAAAGCATCAGCCGCAGACAATGAGCTTGATTGTCTTATCACGTTTAACTCCTCCGTTAAGTATTACCAATTTACGAATCCATGAGCAACTATTAGAAATTGATGTTCACCAACTTGCATTTACACCGACCGAAACTCGCCAATTTTTAGCATTAAAATTTAATGAACAGCTGACAGATGATGAGATCTTTTCACTTTGTGATCGTGTGGAAGGTTGGGCGACTGCATTACAGTTGGTCAGCTTTGCAGTCAAGAAAAATCCCGAATTGTTACGAGCCTCCGAAAAGTTATTTGCAAAACTGAATCAGCAACATATCGCCGATTATTTAAATGAAGAAGTGTTTCATTATGTTGAACCGGAAATTAAGTTATTTATGCAACGTTGTGCGATTTTGCGTTCGATGAACGAGAAATTAGTTGTAGCATTAACGGCAGATGAAAGCGGTGTAAAAAAGCTCGATGAATTAGAAAGAATGGGGTTATTTGTTCAACGTATATTGCATGATGATGGTGAAATTTGGTGGAAGTTTCATCCGATTTTAGCCTCTTATCTCGCTCAAAGTTGTCGTTTGGAATTACCTTATGAATGGCAAGAATTACATAAAATTGCGACAATGATGTGGTTGAAATTGGGTTATGGCTCCGAAGCACTCTATCATGCACAGATGTTGGACGATTCTCAAACACTTTATACCATTTTACAAGAACATGGTTGGTCGTTGTTCCATCAAGGACAACTTAAATTATTGGAAGATTGTTTAACGTTACTCCCCTCAGAACGATTGTGGCAAGATTCCAATTTAGTGCTGTTAAAAGCATGGCTTGCACAGAGTCAGCATCGTCATCAAGAAGTATCGGGCATTTTACAAAAATTTCAGCCAAATCAACCGCTTGTTGCAGATTTACAAGCACGTTTTGATGCCTTAAAAGCACAGGTCGCGATTAATGAGGGGAATGATGAGCAAGCCTATAATTTAGCAAAACAGGCACTTGTTCATTTGTCATCTGATTTTGGTTATGCACAAATTGTGGCAAACTCTATTATCGGAGAAGCACAACATTGCCGTGGTTATTTGAAAGAAGGTTTAGTCCAAATGCAGAAAGTCGAAAAAATGGCATTGGAGCAAAGAGCCTATCATCAATGGTTATGGTCGAAGCTACAACAAGCAGAAATTTTATCGGCACAAGGTTTTTGGCAGTCTGCCTATGATTTGTTAAAAGACACTACTTTGCAAGCACAACATTTACACCAAATCCCAATGCACGAGTTTTTATTGCGTTTAAAAGGTCAGATTCTATGGGAATGGCATCATTTAGACCAAGCAGAAGCGATGGCAAATGCCGGTATCGAAGTTTTAGAAAAAGAGGGGGAACAAGCCCATTGTTTAGCGTTATTGGCAAAGGTTTCGCTGACTAAAGGCGATTTAAATAACGCCGAACGCTTGATAGAACAATGTCGCAATTTAATTATTGCTCAAGCGGTACATTGGGATTGGCGTTCAACCTTTGACGAAGTACAGATGTTGTATTGGCAAATTAGTGATGATAAGTCGCATTTAGAGAGTTGGCTCACGCAAGTCAATTTTCCGGAACAAGATAATAATCACTTTTTACAACGTCAATGGCGTAATATTGCTCGTTGCTATTTGTTACAGGATAATTTTGAACACGCATTGCATATTCTTAATCGATTGTTACAAACTTCTGCAACGTTTAATTTACTCAGCGATACGCAACGAGCATTAATTTTGCGTAACCGAGTGTTCTATCGTCAAGGGAGAATGGATCTAGCGCAAAAAGATTTGATCCGAGCGTTAAATCTGACGCGACAAACTAATTTTATTAGTGCTTTTGTGATTGAAGGTGATTTAATGGCACAACAAATTCGCCAGTTATTACAAATTAATGTGCTGGATGAACTTTCAACCCATAAAGCTCAATTTATTTTGCGGAGTATTAATCAGCACAATCGCCATAAATTTGCACATTTTGATGAAGAATTTGTCGCCAACTTATTGAAGAATCCACAAGTACCGGAATTACTTAAAATTAGCCCGCTTACTGCGAGAGAATGGCAGGTACTCGGTTTAATTTATTCAGGTTACAGCAATGAACAAATTTCACAAGAATTGGTGGTGGCGATAACCACGATTAAAACGCATATTCGTAATCTGTATCAAAAAATCGGTGTGGCAAATCGTAGCGAAGCGATTGAATATACTCGTAGTTTATTAAGAATGATGGGGTATAGTTAATTTTCTTCTAAACGAAGAAAAATCGACCCTCGCCCACAAGGGGCGAGGGTTACTTTTTTCGTTATCTTTTCCAAATTCTTGTTTGGTAATCACGAATTGAACGGTCTGAGCTAAAAGTGCCAAGACGAGCGGTATTCAGAATCGTTGATTTTAACCAAGCGGTCTGATTTTGATAACGTTTTGCCACTTCTTGTTGTGCTTCACGGTAGCTAGCAAAATCGGCTAATACGCAGAAATAGTCTTTGTTTAGCAAATCATAAACAAGAGGTTCAAAGATTTCTTTATCGCCACCGGAAAATGAGCCGTCTGCTAATGCATCAATCGCTTTGCGTAATACTTCATCTTGTTCGTAATATTCACGAGAAACATAGCCTTTTTCACGTAATTCACGTACAGATTCCACCGTATGACCAAAAATCACGACATTTTCCTCACCGGCAAATTCGGCAATTTCCACATTCGCACCGTCAAGCGTGCCTAAGGTAATTGCGCCGTTTAGGGCTAATTTCATATTACCGGTACCGGAAGCCTCTTTACCGGCAAGTGAAATTTGTTCGGAAACATCTGCCGCCGGAATGATTTTTTCCGCCAGACTTACGCTGTAGTTCGGTAAAAATGCCACTTGTAATTTGCCTTGCATATCTGGATCGTGATTGATGACGTGTGCCACGTTATTAATCGCTTGAATAATTTGTTTCGCCATAAAATAACCCGGTGCGGCTTTACCGGCAAAAATAAAGACACGCGGTACAAAGTCCATATTCGGATTAGCTTTCAATTCTTGGTAAGTCGCAATAATATTCAATAGATTGAGGTGCTGACGTTTATATTCGTGGAAACGTTTGATTTGTACGTCAAAAATCGCATTTTGATTGACTTGAATACCCAACGTTTCTTCAATCACTTTTGCCAATGCTTGTTTATTTTGTTGCTTAATCTCAGCGTAAGCGGTCTGAAATGTCGCATTTTCTGCAAGTGGTTCGATTTGGCGTAACAATTCTAAATTCTGTGTCCAGTCGCCTTCAATATGTTGATCGAGTAATGTACTTAATAACGGGTTAGCTTGGCGAATCCAACGGCGAGGCGTAATACCGTTCGTCACATTATGGAATCTGCCGTTAAAGAGTTTTGCATACGCTGGGAATAAATCACTTACTACTAAATCAGAGTGAATTTGTGCCACGCCGTTCACTGCAAATGACCCCACCACGCAAAGGTTCGCCATACGTACACGGTTATTGGCGATAATTGCTGTTTCGTCCCATACGTTGGCTAATTCATCTTCACTAAAACAGGCTTTGACTTGTTGGTAAAGCTCAAGATTAATGCGTTCAATGATGATCAAATGACGAGGTAATAGTTTAGCAACAAGGTTTTGATCCCATTGCTCTAACGCTTCCGGTAACAAGGTGTGGTTGGTATAAGCGAATACGTTTGAACAGATCGCCCACGCTTTTTCCCAGCTATAATCGTATTGGTCGAGTAATACACGCATTAACTCAGGAATTGCAATCGCAGGGTGAGTGTCATTGAGTTGAATCACTTCAAATTCAGCTAATTGCTCAAGTGTTCTGCCTTTTGCTAGATGGTTTTTGAGAATATCTGCAACTGAACAAGCACAATGGAAATATTGTCGCATTAGGCGTAATTCTTTACCGTTTTGATGGTTATCGTTCGGGTAAAGCACTTTGGTAATTTTTGAAGCATCAATGACGCTAGATTCCGAATCTAAATAATCGCCGTCATTGAATTTCGCTAAATCAAAAGCGGTTTCGCTATAACCTTGCCATAAGAGTAACGGTTGTTGTACGCCTTTATAACCGACCACCGGTAAGTCAAACGCTTCGCCGTAAACTGTCCATGCCGGTTGCCATTCATATTTGTCGCCGGCAATATGATGAACTTCGCCGGCAAAACCGACCGCTTGGCGGAAATCCGCACGGTGTGACTGTAATGGGAAGAAATCACGTCCCCACGCATCGCCTTCTTCATATTGTCTGCCAGCCCAGTCAAAACTTTGTTTGAATAAGCCGTATTGATAATGTAAGCCATAGCCAACAGCCGGTTGAGCAATGCTTGCCATAGAATCTAAATAGCAAGGCAAGACGACCTAAGCCACCGTTACCGAATGCTGGATCAGTTTCTTGTTCTAAAATATCGACTAACGTTTTACCGTATTTCGCCACTTCATCTACTACATATTGATATACACCGAGGTTCTGTAAGTTATTACCGAGTAAGCGTCCGACTAAAAATTCCATTGAAAGGTAATTGACTTTACGAGTATCGGCAAGCGGTGCATTTTTTGGGAAAAATTGTAAAGTCGCTTGGTGTGCCACTTGTGCCACCAGTTGATACCATTGCTGTTCGGATAATTGCGTTGGACTTACAGAACGTTCTTCACAATAATTTTGTAAAGCAGATTCAAATAGAGTTGAGAATTGTGTTTTTATAGACATTGGGTTCTCCAAAATAAAGCTGAAAATTTTTTGCTATTATTCAAAAGAGTGAATATGAAAAAATCCTCCCCGACTAGAATTAGTCAAGGAGGATTAAGCAGTAGGATTAAGCTGATTTTTTCTCAGTTGTTTTTTTCTTATCCGATTCTTTTTCCGGATCGAATTTCACAACCGGCACGCAACCTCGGCAAGCACCTTGATTTACGCCAAGTTCTTCACAAAATTTGTCATATTTAGCAAGTGCCTTTTTAAACCATCCTTTTGGCTCACCTGACATATTACACCTCTTATCATTTACAAAAAATGAATTAAATTTGACCGCTTATTGATGAGTAAAACTTAGTCACGGAAGTTATTAAATTGGAACGGTTGACCAAGTTCTGCACCTTTTACCAACTGAATAGCCGCTTGTAAATCGTCACGAGATTTACCGGTGACACGTACTTGTTCACCTTGAATTTGGGTCTGAACTTTAATTTTTGAATCTTTGATCAATTTGGTGATCTTTTTCGCCATTTCGGTTTCAATACCCTGTTTAAGTTTAATCTCTTTCGAGTAAAGTTTGCCGTGGTGTTCCGCTTCATTTGGAATATCAAGTGAGTTGTGTTCAATACCACGTTTTACACAAGAACCGATTAAAATCTCAATTAATTGTTCTAATTGGAAATCGGATTCTGTCGTTAATTTTACGCTTTCGTTTTTTTCGTTAAGCTCAATAACGGCTTCCACGCCACGGAAATCATAACGTGTACTTAATACACGATTGGCATTTTCTACCGCATTACGCACTTCGTGCATGGTAATTTCAGAAACAATATCAAAAGATGGCATTTTTTATTCCTCATTTTTAAAACTACGCAAATATACTTACTATTAACGCAGTCGGATTATTCATAAAGATTTTTCGCATTAAGTAACACACACAATGCACTCAAGTCACCGAAGTTTATCACAAATTTCGCCTGTTCTTGAACTTTTGGTTTGGCGTGTAGTGCAACCCCGAGGGTCGCAGTTTTGATCATTGGTAAATCATTCGCCCCATCACCAATTGCAACCCATTGCGTTTGCGGAATGTTAAATTGTTCGCCTAATTTGGTTAAAGTTTCCGCTTTATATTGTGCATCCACCACTTTTCCTAACACGACACCGGTTAATTCGCCGTCAATAATTTCTAACTGATTGGATACCGCATAATCCAGTTGGTATTTCTCTTTTAAATAATCAGCAAAATAGTCAAAACCGCCCGAAGCAATTGCTAATTTCCAGCCGTGTGCTTTTAATTCGCTGACCATTTGTTCAAAACCATCCATAAGCGGTAGCTTTTCTCTTACGGTTTGTAAAATACTTTCCGGTGCATTTTCCAACGTACCAACTCGTTTACGTAAACTTTGCTCAAAATCCAGTTCACCTCGCATTGCACTAGCCGTAATTGCTGAAACGATTTCACCGGAACCGGCTAACTTGGCAATTTCATCAATACATTCGATTTTAATCGCAGTAGAATCCATATCCATCACCAATAGACCAGCTTCTTTAAGATTCGCCACAATGGATAAATCCGCTACATCTGCGGTAATTTGGCTGGCTACTTCACGTAACTCGCAAGCGGTCAAATTTGTTTCAAAAAATACAAGGTTATAATCTAAATAAACGGCTTGTTTTAACAATTTAGCATCAGTTTGTTCTATAAATTGCTGAATTTGCTGATCACTTAGTTGCTTAGCGAAGATAAAAATGGTGTTTGGCATACTGTTCTCTTTTTAATAGACATTTTGGAATTGTGCATAGATAATGCAGAGCTGAATTATCTATTATCAATTATGCCTAATCAATTATTTCTATGTATTTAAGTCGTGAAAAGTTAATAAAAATCAGTTTACTTTCCGCTATTAGTCTTGTGTGTGTACTTGTCATCGGCGTGATCCTAAGCGGTATTAATCAGTTTAAGTTAGGATCACAGTTGGCGAGTGTTAATCAAGTATCCAATTTATCACATTTATTAGTGCGTCAGCAGGCAAGCCTCTTTTCTTTAATGTTGCTGAAAAATGCGAAAAATGATGAGTTGGTTGATGCGTTAGATAGCTTTGCCAAAGAAGAATTTGTAATTGATGCGAATTTATATTCTCCAAACGGCACTTTAATTGCACAAAGCCATAACGCACAAGATTTAAAAACTTTATTAAGCACTCGAACTCGCACCGATACACCGCAATCTACTCAACAAATTGTTGAACCGATTTTTGCTCAACAGGATTTAGTCGGTTTTTTACGAGTGACGTTTGATGCAAAATACGGACAGACAACCAAAAATAAAGTGGAACAACTTTTTCATCAGTTATATGGCGAGCTGATTATTTTAGTTTTAGTGGGTGCGTTATTGGCGAGTAGCATACATTATTTTTTACGTCGCAAAGCAGTTATCGTTCATTCACCAATTAAATTTCCGAGTTTGTCGAGTAAGACGCAAATCCAGCGTTTTCATTCGCGTCGTCGTACGTTTAGACGTAAGTAATCGCTTGGAAATGATTGTAATTTAGACGGATGAGAGTATAATAAGCCCCGTTTTTTTATTTATATCCAAACCCTAATTTAAAGAGGAATCAATGGCTAAAGAAGATTGCATTGAGATGCAAGGTACGATTTTAGAAACCTTACCAAATACAATGTTTCGTGTGGAATTAGAAAACGGCCACGTTGTTACCGCACATATTTCAGGTAAAATGCGTAAAAACTATATCCGTATTTTAACCGGTGATAAAGTAACGGTAGAAATGACGCCATACGATTTAAGCAAAGCACGTATTATTTTCCGTGCACGTTAATTGAAAGCTTAAAACAAAAAACGGAAGTTGAGAAATCAGCTTCCGTTTTTTGTTTTATCCCGTTTGGCTTGAGGTCATTTTATTTTTACTTTGTGTAATATTTATTTCCACATCACACACCGGTGTTCTCCGTGTATTCTGTGGTGAATTAATAAAGACTATTTTTCAATAATCGCTTCCGCACACGCAAAAGCGGACGACCACGCCCATTGGAAATTATAGCCACCGAGCCAGCCGGTCACATCCAACACTTCACCAATAAAATAAAGCCCTTCGGTATGTTTTGCTTGCATTGTTTTTGACGAAATAAAATCGGTATCTACGCCACCCATTGTGACTTCGGCGGTACGATAACCTTCGGTTCCGTTGGGTAAAAATTGCCAATGATGAATCAGTTGATCTAACTGAGCTAATTCCGTTTTGCTTAACTGGGCAATCACATTATCTTTGAAATCACCTTGTTCCAACCAAAGTTCGACTAATTTTTTTGGTAAGTAACGATTTAATACTGTTTTTAGCTGTAATTTCGGCGAAGATTGACGCAATTCAGCTAAAATTGTTGAAATATCATCAGCAGGTAACAAATCAATTTCTACCGTTTCACCCAAGTCCCAATAATTAGAAATTTGCAAAATTGCCGGGCCGGATAAACCTCGATGAGTAAACAGCATTTGATTACTAAAACTTTGTCGCCTGTTCGTTACACGAACCGGTAACGCAATACCGGAAAGTTTCGCAAAATGTTTGTCCGAATCTTTCCAAGTAAAAGGCACAAGGCTTGCTCGTGGCGGAATCACCGGAATATTGAATTGCTCGGCAATTTTATAACCGAATGGGCTAGCACCTAACGCTGGCATAGATAAGCCGCCGGTAGCAATGACTAAATGCTCGGTTTCAAAGGTTTCACTAGCGGTCTGAATTTGGAAATTTTTTGCAAATTTTTCAATAGAAATGACCGCTTGTCGTAAAAAGATTTCCACTTTGCCTTTGTCACATTCCGCTTGCAGTAAATCGACAATTTGTCGCGAGCTTTCGTCACAGAATAGTCGCCCTAATTCTTTTTCGTGGTAGCTAATCCCGTATTGTGCGACTAAAGCGATAAAATCCCAGTTGGTATAACGAGCCAGTGCCGATTTTACAAAATGTTTATTTTGGCTGAGGTAATGATTCGCCGTAACCTCTAAATTAGTAAAGTTACAAAAACCACCGCCGGACATTAAAATTTTACGTCCGATCTTTTTACCCGAGTCTAAAACGGCGACTCGTTTGCCGGCTTGTCCAAGTTGTGCGGCACAAAATAAGCCTGATGCACCGGCTCCTATGATAACGACATCAAAATGTTGCATTAGAAATTTAAGACCTTATCTGCTTCCATAGTCCAGTCTGCCAGCTCAATTAACGTACCGATTTCTACTCCGTCGGCAAGCGGTAACTCTGTCATACCTCGTGCATTAATGCAGGTTTTACAAAGTTTAATTATTGCGCCTTGTGCGGTGAGAATTTCTAACATTTGTTGGAGGTTATAGCCTTCCGATGGATTTTGTTTTCTTAAACCTGCGGTAACTGAGTCAGACATTAAGAACAATTTAAGTTGTGCTTTATGCTGTTCTTGAATTTGCAATGCTAAACGTAAACCACTAAAGAAAGATTCGTTGCCGTATGGGGCAGAATTAAAGATAAAGAGGAGTTTTTGCATAGTATTTTCCTTAAAAAGACGGAATACACAAAACAAGCGGTTTAATTTTGCATATTTTTATACCACATTGCCGTTTGTGTATTCCGTGGTTAAGCGTTATTAACCCACCCAAATGAATTTTGCGATAAATAGTAATGATACTACCGCAACAGATGGATTGATTTCTTTCCAACGACCGGTACAAGCCTTCATCACACAATATGAAATAAAGCCGAATGCAATACCTTCGGTAATAGAATAAGTAAATGGCATCATTGCGGTAGTGATAAATGCCGGAGTTGCTTCAGTTAAATCATCCCATTTCACTTCAATTAAACTTGAAGCCATTAAAATCCCTACGAAGACTAATGCCCCAGCGGTTGCATAAGCCGGAACGACACCAGCAAGCGGTGAGAAGAAAATGGTTAATAAGAATAAGATACCTACAGTAACAGCGGTTAAACCGGTACGACCGCCAACCGACACGCCTGAACCGCTCTCGATATAAGTACTAATTGCTGACGTTCCCATAAATGAACCGACCATAGCGGCGGTACTGTCCACAAATAACGCTTGTTTCATACGAGGAAAACGACCTTGTTGATCGGCGAAACCGGCTTTGGTTGTTACCGCAATTAATGTGCCTGATGAGTCGAATAAGTTGACTAACATAAAGGAGAAAATAATACCGAGTAAACCGACATCTAACGCACCGGCAATATCCACTTGACCGACTACCGCATCTAAACTCGGCGGCATAGACATTACACCGTTAAAACTGACCGCCGGATCAAAGATTAATGCTAGTGCTGTGATTACCGCAATAGAAATTAATACACCGGAATGGAAGCCTTTAGTCGCTAAAACAACAATGATAAAGAAACCTAATACACCCATTAACACTTTCGGATCGTGCAGATCGCCCAATGCCACTAATGTTGCCGGATTTGCGACCACTAAGCCCATATTTTTAAAGCCGATCAAGGCGATAAATAAGCCGATACCGGCACCGATACCAACACGTAAACCGAGTGGAATCGCCGACATAAACCAATAACGAATTTGTAAAATCGTTAATAAGAATAAACCGACCGAGCCTAAGAAAATAGCGCCCATACCCACTTGCCATGAGTAACCTAATTTTTGTACCACCACAAAAGCGAAAAACGCATTTAAGCCCATTGCCGGTGCAAGTGCGATAGGAAGATTACTGAATAAGCCCATCGCAATCGTACCGAATGCCGCGATTAAACAGGTGGTGACGAAAACCACTTGGGTATCCATACCGGCAACGCCGAGAATAGATGGGTTAACGAAAACGATATAAACCATGGTGAAGAAGGTGGTAATCCCCGCCACGATTTCTGTTTTGGCATTAGAGCCTTTTGCAGATAATTGGAACAAACGTTCTAACATAAAAACCTCAAATAAAAGGGAAGAAACCACGGAATGATCTACTGATTCCGTGGCGGATAAATTAATATTCCAGTACTAAGTTGAGCGACTGAATCGCTAAAAACGCTAAGCTGAATTTCTGTTCGTCAGCGACAGACCAGAATTGCACTTCGTTTTCCGATTTTGCTAATAATTGGCTGATTTGAAGTAAGTTTTCTTCTTCGTTTTCACCGTTTTTGACTGGTGTCATCACGCTTTCTTCATGGAAGCGTAGCCAATTTTGTTGTCGCCATTCTGCGCTAACACTTTCAACGTCTAATTGATATTCCGAATGTAAGGTGACCATTTGTGAAATACCGTAAAAGACCGGTGTTTGCACCGAATGGAAGGTGGTGGAAGCGGTTAAATTCGGTAAAACTTTTGCAAGTTGTAATTCAAAAACACGAGAGAACGGTAATTTTTTCTCTTCGCCTTGCACGTTTGCCGGAACGGTATCAAATGCGATACGTTCTGCATTTTCATCAAACGGAATACCGTTTAACAACCGAGCGGTTTGACCGGCAAGTTCTTTAACTTTTTCATCACCGAAATATGCCGCCGGTAATAAAGACGTGACAAAAATATGGCTTAACGGCTGAGCTAAGAATGGTTTGAGAGTTAAGGCTAATTGTGAAATTTGCGGGTTAGCCAGTGCGACGATATTACGTTCACGTAAGTTTGCGATCGCTTCGTCATTTACGCTTGGCACGACCACCGGCACGTTTGCAATTAATGCGGTAATGCCGTAAAGGTCGAGAACAATACAACCTGCTTGCACCGCTTGTGCCAAAATTTCGGCTTGCACCATTTTGCCGGCAAACAAAACGTGGCTGAAATCCGCCCAATTTACTTCATCAAGTGCAATTTGCTCGATCGCTTTACTGCCCATATAAAGTGATTGTTCTTCACCAAAAGGTTCGATTTCGATAGCGGAAATATTGTCTAAACGCAAATCACTCTCTGCTAATGCTTCAAGTAATTTTGATGACAAGGTAAAATCAGCGGCAATAGCTAAACGGATATCTGATGTAATTGAATTAGACATAGGTGAGTTGCTCCTTTTTTATACGCTTAATTTAGCGTAACGCACACACAAAGGGAGTAATTGTACAATATTTTTAAGAGGAAAAACTAATGACCCCGGCAATAAATTTATTAAAAAAACAAAAAATTGCACATACGCTTCATCCTTATGAACATGATCCGAATAATACCAATTTCGGGCAAGAAGCGGTGGAAAAATTAGGTATTGATGCAAACCAAACATTTAAGACGTTATTGGTGGCAGAAAACGGCGATCAGAAAAAATTAGCGGTGATGGTTGTGCCGGTTTCGCATACGCTGAATTTAAAGCGAGCGGCAAGTGCGCTAGGCGTGAAAAAAGTGGAAATGGCGGATAAAGATATCGCCCAAAAAACGACCGGTTATTTGCTGGGCGGAATTAGCCCACTAGGTCAGAAAAAACGCTTAGCTACCGTGATTGACAGCTCCGCACAACAATTTGCAACAATGTTTGTATCAGGTGGTAAACGAGGTTTAGATGTGGAACTTGCACCACAAGATTTGGCAAGTTTGCTCAATGCAACTTTTGCCGATATTAAAGAGTAACAAGCGGTTAATTTTGGGCGGAATCTTGCAAAGCAAACAAAAATCTACGCTTTCTGAAAAGTTCCGCAAATCCAATGTAAATTTAGGGTGTGCAATTTCCAAGACTAAATTAGTATGGTATAGTTCACACCTCATTAGTTAGTAGCTTCTCATTCTCAATTAGAAAATGCTATTGGAATGATAGCTAAGTATCTCGTGTGGAACAAATGGCAAAACAGGACGCAGATTGTATAACGTTAGATCTGTTCGCAACCGTGCCAAAAGTTGGGCGACCACGTACTAATCCGTTAAGTCGGGAACAACAAGTCAGAATCAATAAACGCAATCAGCTCAAACGAGATCGCTCGTCCGGGCTTAAACGTGTGGAATTAAAACTACATTCGGACTTAGTGCAGACTTTGGAAGAGGAAGCATTCCAACGTGGAGTGACACGCGGACAGTTAATCGAAATGATTTTAAATGATTATATCGGCAACAACTTTGCCGACTTAGAAAAAATAGGTAAATTCAAATGGCAGTGGTAGGTTTATTCTACGGTAGCGATACTGGTAACACAGAAAATATTTCAAAAATGATCCAAAAGGAAATTGGTGCGAATTTAGTGGACATTCGTGACATTGCGAAAAGCACTAAAGAAGATATTGAAGCATACGATTTCTTATTATTAGGTATTCCGACTTGGTATTACGGCGAATCTCAAGCAGACTGGGACGATTTTATGCCAACATTAAAAGAAATCGATTTTAGCGGTAAAGTTGTGGCTATTTTCGGTTGCGGAGACCAAGAAGATTATGCGGAATATTTCTGCGATGCAATGGGAACAATCCGTGACATCGTAGAACCGAACGGTGGTGTGATTGTCGGTCACTGGTCAACTGAAGGTTATAATTTTGAAGTTTCTCAAGCACTAGTCGATGAAAATACGTTTGTCGGTTTATGTATTGATGAAGATCGCCAACCGGAATTAACCGCTGAGCGTGTAAGTCGTTGGTGTAAACAACTTACTGAAGAAATGTGCTTAGATCAATTAGCATAGAATGAATACAAGAGATAAAGGATAGCAAGTTATGTCTGAAGAAAATGTAAAACTTCTAAAAAGTGTCGGTTTAAAAGTGACCGAGCCTCGTTTAACGATCCTTGCTTTAATGCAACAACATCGTGAACAAATGCAAGACTTTTCTGCTGAGGATATTTACAAAATCTTATTAGAACAAGGTTCTGATATCGGTTTAGCGACAGTCTATCGTGTATTAAATCAATTTGAAGAAGCCGGTATTTTGCTTCGCCATAACTTTGATGCAAATAAAGCAACGTTTGAATTAAATGTAGATAGCGAACACGACCATATTATTTGTATGGATTGTGGTAAAGTGTTTGAGTTTAAAGATCCAGATATTGAACGCCGTCAGCGTGAAATTAGCGAACAGCACGGAATGAAATTATCTACACACAGCTTATACCTTTATGCAAAATGTAGTGATATTTCACATTGCGATTCTTCAAAAGATAAAAAATAGTTGATTCTTTTGATAAACAATATTAGTGCATATACCGAAGATTTTTTTAAATCTTCGGTTTTGTGTTATCTAAAGGATATGAAATTAAGTGGCTTTTTTGCAAAATTTCAAGGGAAAATTACCGCTATCTGAAAGAGATCCTAGTTTAATGACAGATAAAATTTCACAACCTGTAGAGGCAAAAGTCCGACAGCCTAGAAAAATTTCGCCTTTTTGGCTATTGCCAATCGTTGCTTTTATTATTGGCGTATTGTTGTTTTTCCAGATTCTTAAAGAACAGGGAGAACATATTACTATTCGTTTTAATGAGGGTGATGGAATTACCGCCGGTAAAACGGTAATCCGCTATCAAGGGCCGCAAATTGGGCAAGTTAAGAAAGTTTATTTCGTAGAAGATTTAAAAAAGGTTGAAGTCCAAGCGGAGATTAATCCCGAAGCTAAGTCCGTATTACGAGAACAGACAAAATTTTGGTTAGTTAAACCAAGTGCTTCTATTGCCGGCGTTTCAGGGCTAGATGCACTAGTTTCCGGTAACTATATTACGCTATTACCGGGAGAAGGTAATAGTAGTAAGGAATTTATTGCAGAGGAAGAACCACCGGCAGTCACGGTGGCGGATGGTGATTTATTGGTGCGTTTAGTTTCAGATGATTTAGGATCTATTACAGTGGGGGCAAGTGTCTATTTCCGTAAAGTACCGGTAGGTAGTATTGCGGATTACCGTTTTACTGCCGATCAAAAGAAAGTGGAAATTGATGTTGTTATTGATAAAAAATATGCCAATTTAGTCAAGCAAGATAGTCATTTTTGGAATATTAGTGGTATTAATGCCAATATTGGTTTATCCGGCGTATCTGTTAATGTGGATAGCATTGCTTCGGTCGTGCAAGGTGCGGTTGCGTTCGATTCTCCGGACAATTCTCAGCTTGCGGATCAAGGGCAAAAATTCACACTATATGAAAGTTTAAAATCGGCACAACGAGGCAAAGAAATTAATGTCGTTGTTCCGATTATGCCGAACTTAAAAGTAAATGAAACCCCGGTTTTTTATCAAAATATACAAATTGGAGTGCTTTCCAGCTTAGCCTTATCTATGCCTTCTGATGAAAAAGAGGCTAAACTAGAGGGAAAACCATTAGATAAAGGAATGGTCCACGGTACATTGCTGATTGATCCGAATCATGTTCATTTATTTAAAAGCGAAACGAAGATTTTACTGAAAGAACCTAAATTTGCATTAAATAAGGAACAGATCAGCAAAGTTGGTGAGTTATTACGTGGTATTTATTTTGATATTGATGCCGGTAAAGGCGAGCTGAAACTGGATTTTGAAGTGCAAAAAGAAGCGGATTATTTGCTTTCTCGTCCGAATTTATTAGCATTAACTTTTACTGCTCCGCAATCATATAGTGTTGATCAAGGACAGGGAATTTACTATAACGACGTACAAATCGGTGAATTGCTGAAACGTACTTTAACTTTGGAAGGCGTGACTTTCCAAGGGATTATTTATTCGCCATATCGCCATTTGGTTGCCGGTAATAGTAAATTTGTGGCGATTTCAAATTTAGACGTATCGGTAGGTTTAGATGGAATGCGAGTACAAGCCGGATCTCCTAGCGATTGGTTAAAAGGTGGTATTCGTTTGCTAGAAACTAAGCCACAAGGCGATGTGAAAAAACAATATCCGCTTTATAAGGATATTGAAAGTGCTGAGACCGGTATTATTGATGATCATAAAAAGACCACTTTAACCTTATCAGCGAATGATTTGTCCGGTATTGATAAAGGTTCTGTGGTGCTTTATCGAAATTTCCAAATCGGTGAAGTGCTGAAAGTGCATCCGCAAAAAAGTAAGTTTGATGTCGATTTATTTATTGAACCGGCATATCGTCATTTACTGAGTGATAAAAGCCGTTTTTGGATTGAGCCGGCTGTTTCTGCCGAGCTTTCTATGCAAGGCTTGAATGTACAAGCCGCACCACTTATGCGTACTTTAAAAGGGGCAATCAGTTTTGATAATGGCGGTACTAAAGGTGACAAAACCTTATATGCCAGCCAAGCCAAAGCGACTTCAGGTAATACTCGTATTACCTTAATTGCGAAAGATGCTTCCAAACTGTCGAAAGGGATGGACATCAAATATATGGGCTTAACCATTGGTCAGATTGAATCGCTTGAACTGCAAAATGCAAAGAAACAGATAAAAGCGACCGCTTACATTGATAGCCAGTATTATGCTTTAGTGGCGAAGGAAGGCAGTCGATTTAGTGCGATCTCACCGGAAATTACTACCAGTGGTGTGAAAAATATTGATGCAACGTTACAAAATTATATTAATGTGGATGTAGGTAATGGCAATCGCAAAACGCAATTTAGTTTAAGCGATACTGATACCACTAAAACTATTTATGCAAATGGTTTCCCAGTAATTGTTGAAACCAGTGATGCTCGTGGCATTGAGGTAGATGCACCCGTGCTTTACCGAGGGATGCAAGTGGGGATCGTGAAACGCCTAAACTTAAGTGAATTAGGTGACAGAGTGATGATTCACTTGAGTATTGAAAGTAAGTATCAACATTTAGTGCGTAACAATACTGAATTTTGGGTGCTTCCGGCTATACCATGGATATTAGCCTACAAGGGGTAAGCATGAACTCCGGAACGATGTCGCAGTTATTAAAAGGCGGTATTGAGTTCTCTACTCCATCAGGTAGGGTAGTACAGCCGCAAGCGAAGCCGAATCGCCATTTCTTATTACAACGTAAGATTCCGCAAGAAGCCCCTGAATGGGATCAGGGAATTGCAGAATAATTTCAGAATATGGGGTAATGACCGTTACCCCCATTAATTTAAATTGGAGTAAAAAATGCCTTTATTAGATAGTTTTAAAGTTGATCACACTCGTATGAACGCACCGGCGGTGCGTGTAGCGAAAACGATGACAACCCCGAAGGGCGATACAATTACCGTATTTGATTTACGTTTTTGCCGTCCGAATATTGATATTTTACCGGTACGTGGCATTCACACGATGGAACACTTATTTGCCGGCTTTATGCGTGATCATTTAAATAGCGAAAATGTGGAAATTATTGATATTTCGCCGATGGGTTGCCGTACCGGTTTCTATATGTCGTTAATTGGTACGCCAAGTGAAGCGGAAGTTGTTTCGGCATGGACTAAATCAATGGAAGATGCGTTACATAAAGTGCCGGATGTGTCAAAAATTCCGGAATTAAACGAATATCAATGCGGCTCTTACAAAGAGCATTCGCTTGAAGAAGCGCATCAAATTGCTCGTGATGTGTTAGCCAAAGGTATTGGCGTAAATCGTAACGAGGATTTAGCGCTTGATGAGAAATTATTAAATCCATAGTCATTCAAAAAGGCGTAATTTTTATTACGTCTTTTTCTTCTGCAAAATATATTCTAATTTTGACAGACGCACATTGCGTCTTTTAGTTTTTTCAGGAAAGTAAGATGTTAAACAAAATTTTCAGCTGGTTTGAGGCGAGAATCGAAACCTATCCGGAAGAAGCGCCTAAAACACCGAAAGCCGGGATTATTCCGTTTATTTTTGAAGCGACCAAAGGTATGCGAGGCTATTTAGTTATGCTGACCGTGTTAGTCGGCGCTGTCGGGATTATCGAAGCGGTATTGTTTCAGTTTATGGGCGAATTGGTTGACTGGGTAGCACAATATTCTCCGGCGCAACTTTGGGCGGAGAAAAGCGGTAGTATTATTGCGATGTTTTGCATCGCTTTGTTAGGGATTTTATTTGTTTTTTTAGCGAGTAGCATCCGCTTTCAATCGTTACAAGGCGTATTCCCAATGCGTTTGCGTTGGAATTTTCACCGCTTAATGCTCGGTCAGAGTATGGGCTTTTATCAAGACGAATTTGCCGGACGAGTTTCAGCAAAAGTGATGCAAACCGCTTTAGCTGTTCGTGATGTGATTATGACCTGTGCCGATATGTTGGTTTACGTTGTGGTTTACCTAACCACTTCTAGTGTGATCTTATTGCAGTTTGACGGTTGGTTATTTGTGCCGTTTATTCTATGGGTGATTGCCTTAGCGGTGACGATCCGCATTTTCGTTCCAAAACTAGCGGAAGCGGCACAAGAACAGTCAGATGCACGTAGTTTAATGACTGGCCGTATTACCGATGCTTATTCAAATATCGCCACAGTAAAATTATTTTCTCACGGCAACCGTGAATCGGCTTATGCGAAAGAATCAATGCAAGAATTTATGGTTACTGTGCATAAACAAATGCGTTTAGTCACTATCATCGAAACCCTTACCAATGCGATGAGTATTGGCTTAATTGTCGCAACTGCCGGTATCGGTTTATGGCTATGGGGTACTGAATTGGTTACTGCCGGTGCGATTGCCACTTCAACTGCATTAGCGTTACGTATCAAAGGCTTATCGCAATGGATTATGTGGGAATTTGCTCGTTTATTTGAAAACTTAGGTACGGTACAAGATGGTATGCAAACCTTATCAAAACCGCATACGGTAGTAGATAAAGCGGATGCAAAACCGCTAGAAGTCAGCAAAGGCGAAATTAAATTTGAACACGTTAATTTTGCCTATGACCCGAAAAAACCGTTGCTTAAAGATTTTGAATTAACCATTAAAGCTGGTGAAAAAGTCGGTTTAGTCGGACGTAGTGGTGCAGGTAAGTCTACGCTCACTAATTTATTGCTACGTTTTTACGATATTCAAGACGGCTCGATTACGATTGACGGACAAAATGTACGTGATATTACCCAAGAGAGCCTCCGCTCACAAATCGGTTTAGTCACGCAAGATACTTCGTTATTACATCGTTCAGTACGTGAAAACTTACTTTACGGTCGCCCGAATGCCACTGAAGCAGAAATGTTACAAGCGGTTGAGAAAGCGTGCAGCAGGAATTTATTCCGAATCTACAAGATGCGAAAGGCAGAACTGGTTTTGATGCACACGTAGGTGAGCGAGGCGTAAAACTCTCCGGCGGTCAGCGTCAGCGTATTGCGATTGCGAGGGTAATGTTAAAAGATGCACCGATTCTATTATTGGACGAAGCAACCAGTGCATTGGATTCAGAAGTGGAAGCAGCAATTCAAGAAAACTTAACCGAGTTAATGGACGGAAAAACGGTAGTGGCGATTGCTCACCGTCTTTCAACCATTATGGCAATGGATAGACTGATTGTGTTAGATAAAGGTGAAATTGTTGAGCAAGGCGACCACGAGGAATTACTGGCACAAAACGGTGTTTATGCCAAACTTTGGACGCATCAAAGCGGTGGTTTCTTAGCTGAAGATATTCATTAATAGCAAGCGGTTGGATTTGTAGAAAATTTTATAAATCTGACCGCTTCAACACTATTCAATAGGAGAAAAAATGGCGATTGTTTCTGTTCCGGTTGAAAAATCATATCGTTTACTCAATATCGGCCCGACAACTTTGGTTTCGGCAAAAGCGGACAATATTGAAAATGTCATGGCGGTGGCTTGGTCTTGTGCCTTGGATTACGGTCCACTTTCTAAAGTGACGACAGTGTTAGATAAGCAGGCGTTTACGCGTGGATTAGTGGAGAAAAGCGGTTTATTTGCGATTCAAATTCCGGTGGCAAATCAGGCGGAATTAGTGCTGAAACTGGGTTCAACTTCACGCCATACAGATCCACATAAGTTAGATAATGTTGGGATTTTTTATCAGGACGGTTTTGATATTCCGTTGGTAAAAGGTTGTGCTGGTTGGATTTTATGTGAATTGATCCGCAATCAAGAGAATCAGCAAAATCACGATCTTTTTATTGGAAAAGTATTAGCCGCTTATGCCGATGATCGTGTGTTTAAAGATAACCATTGGATTTTTGACCAAGCGGAAAATGACTTACGCACGTTACATTATGTTGCCGGTGGACAGTTCTACCTGATCGGTGAAAGTTTAGAAGTGAAGTAAGGCTTGAATTTGACGAGTAATTTAAATTTTATCAGTAGGAGAGATAATGAGCGATAAATTAGTCGCACCTTTAACCAGTGAAGAATTTGAGCAACTTGATGATTTGCTATTTTTGTATGCTAATAAAGGCGATGAAGATGCGATTTTATTAAATGTGTCGGAATTAGATGGTTTTTTAACTGCAATTTTATCCTCAATAAATGTGCCGGCAATGAGCGATTGGCTCCCGATTTTGTTTAATAATGATGTGCCGGATTTGGAAGATAAGCGTTCTAAACAATTTATTGAGTTAGTTTCTCGTCACTATAATTCATTAGCACAAACATTGCTGAATGATCGAAAGGAATATCATCCGATCTTTTGGGAAGAGCGGATTGGTCGCCGTAAATTGGTGGTGGTATCGCCGTGGTGTGGTGGTTATGTTGTCGGTACAATGGTGGCAAATTGGCAGAATCTTCCAGTAGATATTCAATCGCATTTTGATTTGATTGAACAGCACGCCAAATCAAGCTATGTGGAACAAATGCCTCCATTGGAAGAACAACGTAAAATTGAAAAAGCGATTCGTCATGCGGCATTAGCGATTTTTGAACAGGTTAATCAATCTGCTCCGCTATTAGAGAAGCCTCAACCTTATGTGAATCAGCATAAAGTTGGTGTAAATGAGACTTGCCCGTGTGGAAGCGGTAAAAAATACAAAAAATGTTGTATGAATAAATAATTACGCGACCGTATCTTGTTATGTAAGATACGGCTATTTTTATAAAAATCTAACCGCTTTTTGATCATAGCTAAGAGATGCAGAATAATTGCTATAACCTGATAGTTTAGATCCCATACAATATTGATTCGCTATCGTTACAGTAAGGAGAAGAGATGAAAAAGGCATTTATTTTCGATATGGACGGTGTATTGATTGATTCTGAACCGTTATGGCAACAAACGGAGTTAGAACTTCTACATGGTTACGGTATTCCTATTACCGAGCAAGAATTAGCTCGTACTCGTGGTATGCCATCCATACCCGTATTACGTTATGCAAGTGAATTGTACCAAAAGCCGTTAGAGATAGAAAAAGTGGCCCAAGAACTGTTAGATGCGACAATTAGCAATATTTTAAAGGCGAAACCACTCATCAGCGGTGTCACGGAAACCTTAGAATTACTTGCACAGAATGATCTTAAAATTGCCATTGCTTCTGCCTCACCTCGTTATATGTTGGAAAATATTGTGCAAAGTTGTGGTATTGCAGATTATTTTAGCTATATCGCCTCCGGTGCAGAACTGCCATATAGTAAACCGCATCCGGCAGTTTATCTACAAGCAACAGAAGGTTTAGGCATTAAGCCTTTTGAATGTGTTGGTATTGAAGATTCTAAACCCGGTATGATCTCGGTGAAGCGGCTTCAATGAGCTGTATTGTGATTCCTAATACATTAGATTTCTCTGAAAATTACTGGGCATTGGCTGATTTTAAATTGGCAAAAATGAATGAAATCAATCAGCAATTTTTAGCAAAGCTTTAATTTATTTTATGGTCGTAAGCGGTCGTAAATCTTGCAAAATTTACGACCGCTTGTGTATTTATCAGATTAAAAAATAGAGAAATTAAACAGGAATTATAATGACTAAAACGGTTTTTCCTATTCCGGTAAATTATCTGGGAATGGTTCTTGGTCTTGCTGGGATAGGTTTAGCATGGCGTTATGCGACAACTATTTTAGCGATTTCTCACCTTATCGGAGAGTCGATTTTAGCAATCGCAACCTTGATTTGGGCAAGTTTGATTAGCGTTTATTGCTATAAATGGCTGAAGTATCCCGAGTTAGCCAAGGCTGAATTAGCTCACCCGATTATGGGTTGTTTTGTCAGTTTAACAATGATTACGTCATTACTTATCGCAATTGCAATTCAGCCATATAGTCCATTAAGTAGCTATATTTTATTAGTCGCCGGAATTATTGGTCAGATAGGTTTTGCGATGTTACGTATCGGTAAGCTATGGAAAGGTAATCATCCGACTGAAGCCACAACGCCAGTGCTTTATTTACCGCTGGTGGCGCTGAATTTTGTCAGTGCAAATGCGTTAGAAATGGCAGGACAAAGTGAGTTGGGTATGATTTTTCTCGGTGCAGGCGTATTTTCTTGGCTTTGCTTAGAACCAGCGGTACAGCAACGTTTACGTAATTTAGAATCGGTTCCACCGGCAGTTCGACCGGTGTTGGGTATTCAATTTGCACCGGCTTTTGTCTGTCGCTCAGCATACTTTAGTTTAAACGGTGGCAAAATAGACAGCTTTGTTTATTTGCTTATTGGATATGGGCTTTTGCAGTTCTTACTATTAGCCAAATTACTACCGTGGATTATGCAAAACGGTTTATCTATGGGGCTTTGGTCTTTCTCGTTCGGTTCCGCCTCAATGGCAGGTGTTGGACTCCATTTCTACCACGAACTGTCTGATAAACTGATAGCAATGCTTGGCATTGCAATGTTTATTATTGGTTCAGTAATTATTTTGGCGTTAGCTTTAATGACCCTATACCTCATTGCGACAAACCGGTTTTTACTCAAATAGAATCAGATATAGGCATGTTACAAGTAGTTAGATTTGTATAAAAATTTGTAATACGACAATAAATAAAATGGCTAGGATAGTTATCGCTAGCCATTTTTTTATGTCATCATTTATGTTAGATTAGCCTTTTTATAGTTTGTTTATCTGTCTGTAAGCGGTTGAATTAGCAAAGAAATTGGCAAATTTGACCGCTATTCTTTTCATTAAAATAATGCTCCTTGCTCCCCTACTACTTTATCGATTTCAGTCTTTACCTCAAAATTTAGCTCGCTTAAATAGCTTTTTAAGGTGGCAATATTATAGAACGAATAGCTATTCGTTGTATTCTGAAAGTAAAGATAGAGCTGTTCAAATGAATCTCTGTGCTGAGAAAGTAGATTTGCCAATTGTTGTAATTCCTGATCGGAATAGCGGTAATCATGTCGTTGTTGAGCGGTTTCCGCTTTCCACCAATCCGGGTTGCGTCCATGTAAACGCAAATAGGCAATTTTTTGATTACTATAAAAATGGAACGGTGGTAGACCGATATTTGTCGGGTAATCAACATTACACCAAATTAAATTTGGTTGTTTGGCAAAGGCTTGTTTTACTGTCGTGATATGCCAACTACTGTGTCGAAATTCAACCGCAAGCGGAAAACCGTTAAACCATTTGGTCAGTTGTGCCAAATATAAACGATTGGCGGTGGTACGTTCAAAGGTATGCGGAAATTGCACGAATAGATTTGCCAAGCAATTTTGTTCGATTAACGGCTGTAATACATTAAGAAATAAATTTGCTTGTGATTCGGTGGCAATACGTTGATGGCTAAAATCTTGATGCAATTTTACTGAGAATTTTAACCGCTTTTCCGCTTTCTCAACCATACCTTGCAATGCTTTTTCGCCGATAGGCGCATGAAAAGTACTATTAATCTCAACTGTGTCATAATGGCGACTATAGATATTTAGAAAGTCAGTTTTTGGTGTGCCGTGTGGATAAAGTGTGCCGAGAAGATCGGTATCACTATATCCGCCCGTACCGAGATAAATTTTCGGCATTAACATTTCCCTAAAGCTAAAATTTGTTGTCTGTTTTCATCGAAATTATTCGGTTCTAACCATTTTTCCAATCTTTGTTTATTTGCTTGCCATTCACAATCAAGTAACGAAAACCAAGCGGTATCACGACTGCGTTGTTTATAGACGACTAATTGGCGGAATGTACCTTCGTGACGAAAGCCCAAACGTTCGGCACAGCGATAAGACGGTTGATTGAGCGAATCGCATTTCCATTCATAACGGCGATATTGAAGCGTTTCAAACACATATTGCATGACTAAAAATTGTGCTTCCGTTGCGATTCGGCTACGTTGTAGCTGTTCGGAATAGATCACCCAACCCATTTCAATTACTCGATTTTGTCTATCAACACGCATTAAAGCGAAGGTGCCGAGTAATTTGTCTGTTTGTTTATCGAAAATGGCTAAATAATAAGGATCCTGCGATTGAACTATATCAGAGAGGTATGAGTATAACGTTTGTTTATTTGAGAAGGGTTCAATCGGAAGATAAGTCCAGTATTGTAGAGGGCTTTCGCTACCATAAAGTTGCCAGAGGTCTTCAAGATATTGAGGATTTTTCAGTATTTCCGTATCCAATTTTTTGACAACAGCATATTGTCCGCTTAATTGTTTAATTTGTGGAGATTGCCCCTCAGTAAAGTGATCCATCGCTTCGCCAATCGGTTGTTTAAATGTGTTATATCTCATTGGTTACCTCTCTTAAAAGTTAAGTAGGATGATTCTAAAACTAAATCATTCGCTTTACAAAAAGTTTTAGGAATTTAACCTCTATTTAAAGGGATCAAAAGTCAATAAATTTAATCTAAAATGCTAAAAATTTGCATAAAACTAATATTTTATGCTAAGGTTTATTGGTTTTAATCAATGTGAACAATCCTTGTTCGTCAATTAAAGGTATCTGTGCCTTTTCTTTCGGTTTCGTTCGGACCTTCTTTTAATCTATTATTGGACATTATTTTATTTTTATATCTACAAAGGAGTATTTATGAACTTCACGGCATTTTTACGTGATAAATCATCATTTAATCCGTTTGTAACGAGTATCACTTTATGTATTGTTATTTTACTTGTTGCGTGTACTTTACTTTTGCCTAGTCAGACACAATCTGCACTAGATTTCTTGAAAGCATCTATTTTTCAACATTTCAGCTGGTTTTATATTTTAGTCGGTTCGCTCTTTCTGTTTTTTTTGATTTTTGTATCCATCAGTAGCTACGGCAATATCAAATTAGGGGCAAATGAAGAAGAACCGGAATTTCACTTTATGTCTTGGATGGCAATGCTTTTTGTCGCCGGTATGGGGGTCGGATTAATGTTCTTCGGTGTTGCCGAACCGCTTTCTCATTATGTTTCGGAAATTAGCTCTGGTACGACTGAACAGCAAACACAACAAGCCTTATTACATACGGTGTTTCACTGGGGAATGCACGCTTGGGCAATTTACGGTGTCATTGCTTTGGCTCTCGCTTATTTTAGCTTTCGTTATAAATTACCGTTAGCGTTACGTTCTTGTTTTTATCCGCTATTAAAAGATCGTATTAACGGACGATTAGGTGATGTGATTGACATTATGGCATTGGTTGCTACGCTGTTTGGTATCATTACTACACTTGGCTTCGGTGCTTGCCCAGCTCGGTTCAGGATTAGTCGCATTAGGCTGGTTAAGTGAAAGCAGTTTTGGTTTACAAATTGGCGTAATTATCACCGTTATGGCTCTTGCGATTCTGTCAGCAATTTCAGGTGTAGGAAAAGGCGTAAAAATTTTAAGTGAAACCAATTTGGGGTTAGCCGGATTCTTATTATTATTTGTATTAATTAGCGGTCCGACATTGTATTTATTATCGGCTTTTAGTGAGAATATCGGTACTTATTTTAGCCAGTTAGTTAAACTGAGTTTTAAGACTTATGCTTATGAGAGTAAGCAAACGGGATGGTTTAATGCTTGGACGATCCTTTATTGGGCTTGGTGGTGTTCATGGGCACCATTTGTCGGATTGTTTATTGCTCGAATCTCTCGTGGTAGAACAATTCGTGAATTTGTATTCGGAGTATTAGCACTTCCGAGTTTATTCGGGATTTTATGGTTTACCGTGTTTGGTAATAGTGCGATTTGGTTGGATAACAATGCGGCACAAGGGATCTTGTCTCGGTTAATTTCTACACCGGAAACCTTGCTGTTTAAATTCCTTGAGTATTTACCGTTCTCAAGTTTAACCAGTTTTATTGCATTAGTTAGTATTGCTCTGTTTTTTATTACCTCCGCAGACTCGGGAATTTATGTGCTGAACAATATTGCTTCTCGTGATAAGAGTTTAGCTTCGCCTCGTTGGCAAGCCATTATGTGGGGCATATTAATGGCGGTGGTTGCTATTACTTTACTAGGCTCCGGCGGCTTAGCAACCTTACAAACAATGACATTAATTACCGCATTACCTTTTGCTATTTTAATGGTAATCGTATGTGTAAGTTTAATGAAAGCCTTAGCGGTAGATAAAAAATATTTCGAGGCGAAATTTAATCCGACCACGGTATTATGGTCAGGCGAGAATTGGAAAACTCGTCTAAATCAGATGTTAAATCAAACTGAAGATAAAGACATTTTAAAATTCTTAAAACATACTGCATTACCGGCAATGCGAGAATTACGTCGAGAACTAATTGCGGAATATGAGCTGAATGTGGACGTGATTACTAAATTCGATGACGCTGAGCCAGCTGTTGAGTTTGTGATTCATACCGAGTCGTTACAAGATTTTATGTATGGTATTCGTTCGGTCAACCATCAAGTTTCCGAGCAGTTAATCAATGATGAACATTTACCGCATATCCAAAATGAAACGACTTACGAACCGTTAAGTTATTTCTTTGATGGTCGTAACGGCTATGATGTGCAATATATGACGCATAATGAAATCATTGCTGATATTCTAAAACACTACGAACGTTATCTCAGTTTGTTACGAGATGTCGGACAAGAATTGATGTCGCATGAACCGACAGAATTAGCTGAGTAGAGCAAGTCCGTAAGCGGTTAAATTTTCTATTTTTTAGCAAATTTAGACATCACTTATCGTTATAATGCTTATAAGAAAAGATGATTATATTTTATATCTTAAAATAGGCTAAAATAGAAAAATAGGCTTTTTAAGATAATAGGAAAGTAATAATGGAATTTATCAAAACTCGTGCGGCGGTCGCTTGGGCGCCGAATGAACCGTTAAAAATTGAAGAATTGGATTTAATGCCACCACAAAAAGGCGAAGTGTTAGTTCGTTTAGTGGCAACCGGTGTGTGTCATACCGATGCTTATACCCTTTCCGGTCAAGATAGCGAAGGCGTGTTCCCGTGCGTACTTGGTCACGAAGGTGCGGGTATTGTGGAAGCAGTCGGTGAAGGTGTCACCGATTTTAAAGTGGGTGATCATGTTATCCCGCTTTACACTGCAGAATGTCGTAAATGTAAATTCTGTTTATCAGGCAAAACCAACCTTTGTTCGGCAGTGCGTGAAACCCAAGGTAAAGGTTTAATGCCGGACGGTACAGTACGTTTCTTTAAAGACGGTCAGCCGATTTTCCATTATATGGGGACTTCAACCTTCTCCGAATATACAGTAGTTTCCGAATACTCATTAGCAAAAATTCAAGAAAACGCACCGCTTGATGAAGTGTGCTTACTTGGTCATGCTGTCACCACCGGTATCGGTGCGGTAACCCGTACGGCAAAAGTGAAAAAAGGCGATACGGTTGCAATTTTCGGCTTAGGTGGTATCGGCTTAGCGGCAATTATCGGTGCAAGAATGGCGGGTGCAGGTCGTATCATTGCGATCGACATTAATCCGGCTAAATTTGAGAAAGCGAAAGAACTTGGTGCAACAGATTGTATCAACCCGAAAGATTACGATAAACCAATCCAAAATGTGATTATCGAGATGACTGATGGTGGTGTAGATTTCTCATTTGAATGTGTAGGTAACGTTGATTTAATGCGTTCAGCATTAGAATGTTGCCACAAAGGTTGGGGTGAAAGTATCATCATCGGTGTCGCACCGGCAGGTGCGGAAATCCGTACTCGTCCGTTCCAATTAGTGACAGGTCGTGTATGGCGTGGTTCGGCATTCGGCGGCGTGAAAGGACGTACCGAATTACCGGGCATTATCGACCAATTTATGAAAGGCGAATTTAAATTGCGTGATTTCATCACTCACACTATGCCATTGGAAGACATCAACAAAGCCTTTGATTTAATGCACGAAGGTAAATCAATCCGCACGGTGATTCATTTTTAATTTCATTAAATAAGGGGCGTAAGCCCCTTTTGTTTTTCCTATCGAATTTCTTCTCTTAAAATCTTCCTACCATTTTTTAACAGGCTTGCGAATGTATATAAAATAGACTATCATTTTTGTAGCAACTTAGCTACAAAAGGAGAAATAATATGAAAATTATAACCAGTCGTGAATTTAATCAAAACCTTGGCAAAGCTCAAAAGGCGGCTCTTACCGCCCCTGTAATTATCACCAACCGAGGCGAACCGGCGTTTGTGTTGATGAACTATACTGAATATGAACGCCAAACGGCTCCTGTATTCAGAAGTGCATTAGAAGCCTTAACACCAAGCGATCCAAATGTGGCGGATATAGAACTTGAATTGCAACCTCGTAGTCGTGGACAACGCCGTCCAGTAGAGTTCTAGGAGGAACTAATGTATTTACTGGATACAAATTTAATTAGCGAAACCCGTAAGATTGAAAAAGGAAAGGCTAATCAAGGTGTGGTTGCGTGGCTTGCGACTATTCCAGCATTTCAAATTTATACTAATGCAGTTGTCTTAATGGAACTTGAGCGAGGCATCTTAGCGATGGAACGTAAAGATCCCATACAAGGAACAACACTAAGAAATTGGTTTGAAAATGATATTAAAACCACTTTTAGAGGCAAAATCCTTACCATTGATGAAGAAACCGCTCGCATTTGTGCCAAATTGCATATTCCCGATCATGCTCCTGAAAATGATGCGTGGATTGCGGCGACTGCAATTCAACACAATCTGATTTTAGTCACTCGCAATGTGGCGGATTTTGCAAAAACCGGTGTGCGAGTGTTTAATCCGTTCCAAGAGTAATCACATTCTCATCAGCAAAATAGGCAGAAACTCTGCCTATTTTTATCTTCGATCTATACAACCAGACATCAATCCGTTTTATATTAAACATCAGAAAAAGTGATTAGCCTTTATAACTTAACAAGCGGTAAAATTTATACAATTTTTTGCAAATTCAATGGAGAAAAGCAATGACAACCGAATATCAACCGCCAAAAGTATGGCAATGGGAAGCGCCAAACGGCGGACAGTTTGCCAATATCAATCGCCCGACTTCTGGTGCGTTATTTGAACAGCATTTACCGAAAGGTGAACACGATTTACAGCTTTATTCTCTCGGTACACCAAACGGTGTAAAAGTTACCGTTATGCTTGAGGAATTATTGGAACTTGGTATCTCAAAAGCCGCTTATGATCTGTTTCTGATCGATATTAGGCAGGGCGATCAATTCGGTTCGGATTTTGTAAAGATTAATCCGAATTCAAAAATTCCGGCGTTACTCGATTACAGCCGTGAAAAACCGCGACCGGTATTTGAAAGCGGTGCGATTTTGCTTTATTTAGCTGAAAAATTTAATGCGTTCTTACCGAGTGATTTCAGCGAACGAACCGAATGTTTGTCTTGGCTATTTTGGCAAATGGCAAGTGCGCCTTACGTAGGCGGTGGTTTCGGACATTTCTACAAATATGCACCGACCAAACAAGAATATCCGATTAACCGTTTTACTCTTGAAACGAAACGCCAGTTAGACTTGTTAAATAAACAGCTTGCCGACAAAAACTATATTTGTGGTGAACATTACAGCATTGCCGATATTGCAATTTGGGGCTGGTATGGACAAATCGTGTTAAATCGTGTGTATGACAGTCGCTGAATTTTTAGCGGTACACGAATATCCGCATCTGATGCGTTGGGCGGAACAGATTACTAACCGTCCGGCTGTGATTCGTGCTTTAGTAAAAGAATATCGTCCGATTAAATCGTAAAAAAAGGGAGAAAAATGACCGCACTTACTCAAATTGCTCGCTATAAAATGTTTAGTGGCTATCATGAACGTTATACGCATTATTCGAACAGCACCCACTGTGAAATGGCTTTTGCCATCTACTTGCCGCAAGTGGAACAAGGGCAAAAAGTGCCGGTGCTTTATTGGCTTTCGGGGCTGACTTGTACCGATGAGAACTTTGCGACCAAAGCCGGTGCCCAACAATTTGCCGCACAGCACGGTATTGCGATTGTGATGCCGGATACCTCACCACGTGGTGAAAATGTAGCAAATGATGAAGGTTATGATTTAGGTCAAGGTGCCGGTTTCTACCTCAATGCCACCCAACAGCCATGGGTCGCACATTTCAGAATGTACGATTACATTGTGCAAGAGCCGCCGGCACTTATTGAAGCAAACTTCCCGGTCAGCGATAAACGTTCGATTTCCGGGCACAGTATGGGCGGACACGGTGCGATCCAAATCGGCTTAAAGAATCCGGATCGTTACTGTGCGATCTCGGCTTTCTCGCCGATCGTTACCCCAAGCCAAGTGCCGTGGGGACAAAAAGCCTTCACCGCTTATTTAGGCGAAGATCAGACCGCTTGGGCGGAATATGACAGCTTTGCGTTATTAGATAAGGTATCACCGGCTCGCCCTATTTTGATTGAGCAAGGGCTTGCCGATAGTTTCTATCCAACCCAATTACAGCCGGAAATGTTTACCGAAAAAGCACAAAAATTGGGCTTTGATGTTACGCTCAATTTGCACGAAGGCTATGATCACAGCTATTTCTTTATCGCCAGTTTTATCGAAAAACATATCGCATTTCATGCAAGAGCGTTAGCAGAATAATATAAAAAGATAAGCGGTTATAAAATTCAATTTTTTGCAAATTATAACCGCTTTTTAGTTGATGATTTTAATCTAACTAGCTAAACCAAAGAATTGCTGAATCCCTACCAGTAAATTATTTACCGCCACAGCAGCAAGAATTAATCCCATCACACGACTGATAACCGAAGCCCCTACACTGCCGATAATATTTTGAATTCTACTTGTCGCGAGAAGTAAAAAGTAGGTGATGACTAGTACCGCTAACATAATAAGCGTGGTAATAAATTGATCCATTAGACTAAAACGATGATTATCGGTTAATAAAACGATTGCCATCATTGCACCGGGAGAGGCGATGGAAGGAACAGCAAGCGGATAAACCGCCAATTCACTTAAGTTGGTTTGCATTTTGATTTCGTTTTCCGGTTTACCTTCCCCGAAAATCATGGTTAAAGCAAAGATAAGTAGCACCAAACCACCAGCAATTTGGAAGGCGGAAAGTGGAATTTGCATCATCTCAAATAAGGATTGCACAGCAACCAAAAAGAATAGCAAGATAATTGTTGCAATCCCGACTGCTTTTAAAGCGACTTTATTTCGTTCTGCTGAGGAAAGATGATTTGTTTTAGCTAAATAGACGGGAATCGAACCAATCGGATCAATTACCGCCCATAATACGACAAACTGTACAATTAATGAATCAAACACAGTAAAATTCCAAATAAATCACCTAGTTATTGGGTAAATTAACAGAATTTTTGATTTCGTCAAGGCGGAAAAAACACTATTTGGAAGGAAGAAATAAAAATACCCAGCTATTAGCTGGGTATTTAAGAATTACTTTTATAAATTATTCAGCAACTACGTTTACTGTAACTACTGCATTTACTTCAGGGTGTAAGTGAACTTTAACTTCGTGTTCGCCAGTTGTACGAAGTGGACCTTCGCCTAAACGAACTTCAGATTTAGCTACTTCAACACCTGCTTGCTGTTAATGCATCAGCGATATCTTTTGCAGAGATAGAACCGAATAAACGGCCATCGTCACCTGCTGTTGCAGATACAGATACTGTCGCGATTTCAGCAATCTTAGTCGCACGAGCTTGTGTTGCTGATAATGCTTCTGCTGCTTTAGCTTCTAATTCAGCACGACGTGCTTCGAAGTGAGCAATATTTGCCGCTGTTGCCATAACTGCTTTACCTTGTGGGATTAAGAAGTTACGTGCAAAACCTGATTTAACAGTTACTTGATCGCCCACAGAACCTAAGTGAGCAACTTTATCTAATAAAATAACTTGCATTGTACTCGACCTCTCTATTACTGATGATTGTCAGTGTATGGAAGTAACGCTAAGTAACGAGCGCGTTTGATTGCGCGAGCTAATTGACGTTGATACTTCGCACGAGTACCAGTGATACGGCTAGGAACAATCTTGCCGTTTTCAGAAATGTAGTTCTTTAATGTAGCGATATCTTTGTAATCGATCTCAACAACATTTTCCGCTGTGAAACGGCAGAACTTACGACGACGGAAATAACGTGCCATTTGGCTTCTCCTGATCTATAAATTCAATATGTTCGGCGTGAAAGACTAATTGATTTAAACCATTATAGTCTTTATGTGTATGGATAAAACCATATACTCTAATTTTATCGCCGAGCTTTATTTGTTGGGTTATTAAACTAAATTGATTGCCGTTTAAAATCACTTGGATTTTACACCACGCTTGACGCTCTAAATTTACTTCGATTTGGGTTGAACGATGTTCAAGCCAAAAACGATAATTTGGAACACCTAATGGATTTCGGCTTTGTTTAATTATTGAAGTAACAGAACCACTTAAAATTAAACAATTATCAATCGGCGAATTACTCGCCAGCTTCCTCTGATTCAACTTCAGCTACCGCTTCAGCAACTTTGCTTTCTTTAGCTTCACCATTGGTGAAGCTTCAGTTACTGCCGCTTTAGTGTGAACGATTAAGTTACGAAGAACTGCATCGTTATAACGGAAGTTAGTTTCTAACTCGTCGATTACACTTTGAGGTGCTTCTACATTCATTAACACGTAGTGTGCTTTGTGAAGTTTGTTGATTGGGTATGCTAATTGACGACGACCCCAATCTTCTAAGCGATGAACTTGACCGCCAGCTTCTTTTACAGATGCTGTATAACGTTCAATCATTGCTGGTACTTGTTCGCTTTGGTCCGGGTGAACCATAAAAACGATTTCGTAGTGACGCATTGACTATCCTTACGGGTTAGCGACCTCCAACTTTAGCCAGTCACCAGCTTGTGGAAGCAAGGATTAAAAACAAATGTGACTGATTTTTGGGATTATACTGAAAAAAGTGCATTTTGCAAGCGACAAGTGCCGTTTTTAGTAAAAAACTAACAACATTGCCAGCTTGTTTTAAAGTTTATTTATACAGAAGAATAAAGTATAATACGCAAACGTTTGCTTTTGTTAATTTATAAGGAATCCAAATGAATGTATTAATTATTGGTAACGGTGGTCGTGAACACGCTTTAGCTTGGAAAGTTCGTCAATCGCCTTTAGTCAAAAAAGTTTTTGTCGCACCGGGGAATGCCGGTACCGCACTGGAAGAAGGTATCGAAAATGTGGCAATCGCCGCAACCGATGTTCCTGCATTAGTGGCTTTTGCGAAAGAAAACCAAATTGGCTTAACGATTGTTGGACCGGAAGCACCGCTCGTTATCGGTGTAGTAGATGCATTCCGTGCTAACGGCTTAAAAATCTTTGGCCCAACTCAAGCGGCACAGTTAGAAGGTTCAAAAGCGTTTACAAAGGATTTCTTAGCTCGTCATCAAATTCCGACTGCTGAATATCAGAACTTCACAGAAATTGAGCCGGCACTTGCTTATTTAAAACAAAAAGGTGCGCCGATTGTAATTAAAGCGGACGGTTTAGGCGCCGGTAAGGGCGTAATTGTTGCGATGACGCTTGAAGAAGCGGAAGAAGCAGTCAAAGATATGCTATCGGGCAACGCATTCGGCGAAGCCGGTAGCCGTGTGGTTATCGAAGAATTTTTAGATGGTGAAGAGGCCAGTTTTATCGTAATGGTAGACGGTAAAAACGTTGAGCCGATGGCAACTAGTCAAGATCACAAGCGTGTTGGCGAAGGTGATAAAGGTTTAAATACCGGTGGTATGGGTGCTTATTCACCAGCACCGGTTGTTACACAAGAAATTCATAATCGTGTTATGCAAGAAGTCATTTACCCAACAGTAAGAGGTATGGCGGCGGAAGGCAATCCGTATACTGGTTTCCTCTATGCCGGTTTAATGATTATGCCGAACGGACAACCAAAAGTTATCGAGTTTAACTGCCGTTTCGGCGATCCGGAAACACAGCCGATTATGATGCGTTTAGAATCGGATCTTGTACAACTTTGTTTAGCGACTTGTGACGAAAAACTTGATACGGTTAAATCGAAATGGTGTGAACAAGCCGCATTAGGCATCGTGTTAGGCGCGGAAGGCTATCCGGGCGATTATCGTAAAGGCGATGAAATCAGTGGTATTCCAACTCAAGCACAAAAATCACAGAAAGTCTTCCTTGCCGGTGTTGAGCAAAAAGACGGAAAATTAGTGACAAACGGTGGCCGTGTTTTATGTGCAACCGCATTAGGTAATTCTGTATTTGATGCACAGCGACAAGCGTTACAACTTGCCGAACAAATTCAATGGCAAGGTCGCTTCTACCGTCGTGATATCGGCTATCGAGCGGTAGCAAGAGAAAAAGCATAATTTGCTTTTATGCTCATAGTAAAAAATTAAGCGGTCTAATTTGCAAAACTTTTTGTAAATTAGGCCGCTTGTTATTAGCTAGCTAAGAATATTAACGCTGAGCATTTTTCTCTAACTGTGTCCAGTTATAGAAACCGTAAAGCGAGTTAAGTAGATATGCACCATACATTAAATACATCGCCGGTGTTTCCGCCCATAAAGCGATGGATAACACATTGAGTACAATCCACAATAACCATTGTTCACGATAACGTAAAATCATCAATAATTGTGCCGCTACCGTAGTGATAGTCGTCACACCGTCTAAACCGGTTGAACTGCCACCCGCCGCTTTGAGTGCTTGAATAAATAGTAAAGTACCGATACTAATCGCCGCTAATAAAACAATCCACCCTTTGACAGTTAACGATTTAGCAATAACTGCACCACCACCTTGGCTATCTTTTTGCATATTCGCTTGCCATACGAAGTAGCCGATAAACTGTGCTGGTAAATACACATAAAGTACGCTATTCATTTCACCAATAAAATTATTGCCCCACGCGACATAAAAGTAGGTGTAAGCAAAAATTAAACCAAATAAATAGTTACTCACTTTTCCCTTACTGACCAATACAACACAGATAATGCCGGCAATCCCTGAAATCATTGCTAAAATAGAATCCGGTGCTTGTACATAAGCCCAGACTTGGGCGGCAATAAAGGCAACAAGCCAAATCACTTCAAAAGGCTTCCAGCCGGAAAGCTCTTGTTTAACAAAATTTGAAACTGTTTGTGTATTCATCATACATCCTCCAAATATAATAAAAACTGCTTTATTCTAAGTTAAAATAAGCATTTATGTAAAATATAAATTACAATATAAGTGTTTATATAAAAAAATAGGGCTGTTTTACAGCCCTATTCGTTATAGATTATTTAAACGCACATCAATCAGTAACTTATCTTGACTTGATGCAATACTTTTCGCTTTTTCATAAACACCTTTTGCGGATGCCTTATCACCTTTTGCTACTAAAATATCGCCGGTTAATACTAGCTTACGTTGTTCCCATACTTGATCAGTTATTTGACCTAATGTTGCAAGTGCATCATCATAACCCTTTAGCTGATAATCAATCATAGCTAAACGGAAACGAATCAATGTCTGTAAAGTAACATCAGAGGTCGCAGTCAGTGCATTTTGTAAAGTCGTTTTTGCTGTTGCAAAATCGGCTTTTTCCACCGCTTGTTTAGCAGATTCTAATTGACTGAATACCGCATAGCTTGAGTCTTTATTTTCACTAATAAACTTTTCTACAAGCGGTGTATTCTTAGCCGGATCTTGCAAATAACTTTCCATAACATTTTGGTAAGCGGCTGAAGTTTGTTGTGCTGTTTCTAACTGATGATTTTTCCAGAAATTCCAACCGAAAGTTGTCGCACAAGCAATAAAAACCGCCACTACAATTGGTGTACCATTTTCTTTAAACCAGCTTTTTGCTTCTTCAAACTGCTGTTCTTCCGTTTTATTTAAATATTCGTTACTCATTCATTTTTCCTAATTTAAAAACGTTTTGTCAGTTCTGAAATTAAATCCGCTTGTGCAATAGTAACCTGTTCTGCACCGCTTTGTAGATCTTTTACCACCACTTTTTGCTCAGTAACTTCGCTTTCACCAATAACTAACGCAATTTGTGCTTCTACTTTATCTGCACGCTTGAATTGCTTTTTGAAATTACCGCCGGAGCAATGTGTCATCACGCGTAATTGCGGTAATTCACTACGAATTTGTTCCGCAATTTGGAACGCATTTAAAGTTGCCCCTTCGCCTGAATAAACAACATACACATCAACTGCTTTCGGTAGGTTGATCTCTTTATTCACTTCTTGAACAAGTAGCACTAAACGCTCTAAGCCCATTGCAAAACCAACACCTTGCGTTGCGTGGCCGCCAAGCTGTTCAACTAAGCCGTCATAGCGACCACCACCACAGACCGTACCTTGAGAACCTAATGCGGAAGTCACCCATTCAAACACAGTTTTATTGTAGTAATCTAAACCACGTACCAATTTTGGGTTCACTTCATAAGCAATACCCATTGCATCTAATAAACTACAAAGTTGCGTGAAATGTTCACGACTATCATCATCTAAGTAATCTAATAATCTCGGCGCATCATTGAGGACTTCTTGTAACGCTTGATTTTTAGTATCAAGAATACGTAACGGGTTTTTTACTAAACGCTCTTTTTCTTCATCGTTCATTAAAGCGGTATGATTTTCTAAGAATTTTACCAATGCCGAACGATAATTCGCACGAGCTTCAAGTGAACCGATTGAGTTTAACTGTAAAGAAACGTGTTGATCGATGCCCAATTCTTTCCATAAACGTGCCGTAAGAATAATTAATTCCGCATCAATTTCCGGATTTGGAATACCGAAAATTTCTACACCGGCTTGGTGGAATTGACGATAACGCCCTTTTTGCGGACGCTCATGACGGAACATTGGTCCCATATACCATAAACGTTGTTCATTATTATAGATCCAACCACGTTCAATCGCCGCACGCACACAACCTGCCGTTCCTTCCGGACGAAGCGTTAATTGTTCGTCATTATCCCAGAATGTGTACATTTCTTTTGAAACTACATCCGTTACTTCGCCAATCGCACGTGCGAAAAGTGGTGTACTTTCTACAATCGGCATACGCACTTCAGAATAACCATAACCGGCTAATACATTACGTACTTTATTTTCAATCCATTGCCACAATGGCGATTCTGTTGGAGAGCAATCGTTCATCCCACGGATTGCTTGAATATTTTTAGCCACTTTATTTTCCCTTTATTATGCTAAAACCACGGATAACAGAATGTAATACGGCTGTAACCTTTTGCAGAAAATTAACCGCTTATTGCCACAATTTCCGTAAAACTCATATAACCCGTGGTGACTAAACTTAAATTTGTTCGATTTGAATTCGATTATGTTGCTCGGCAACTCTTGCTCGAATTTTTGCTTCTAATTGGTCAATGAGTTTTTCATTATCAAAACGCTCTTTTTGGCGAACGCCATCAAGATAGAAGCCACTCATTTTATTAGAACCGGTCACACCGAGATCTGATACAAGTGCTTCACCCGGGCCGTTTACCACACAACCAATAATTGATACGTCCATTGGGGTTAAGATATCTTCCAAACGTTGTTCTAAGGCGTTTACCGTTGCAATCACATCAATTTCCTGACGAGAGCAAGTCGGACAAGCGATAAAGTTAATTCCACGAGAACGGATACGTAACGATTTTAAAATATCGAAACCGACTTTAACTTCTTCCACTGGATCGGCCGCAAGTGAAATACGTAATGTATCGCCGATACCTTCTGACAGCAGTAATCCTAAACCAATTGCAGATTTAACCGAACCCGCTCTCGCACCACCAGCTTCAGTAATACCTAAATGCAATGGCTGGACAATTTGTTTTGCTAAAAGACGGTAAGATTCAACCGCGAGAAACACATCTGAGGCTTTTACACTCACTTTGAAATTCTCAAAGTTAAAGCGGTCTAAAATATCTACGTGACGTAACGCTGATTCCAACAATGCCTGTGGTGTCGGCTCACCGTATTTCTCTTGTAAATCACGCTCAAGTGAGCCAGCATTTACACCAATTCTAATTGGAATATTTTTATCTTTCGCACAATCAACCACAGCACGAATACGCTCTTCATTACCGATATTACCCGGATTTATACGTAAACAATCGACACCATATTCCGCCACTTTTAATGCAATACGATAATCAAAATGAATATCCGCCACAAGCGGCACATTCACTTGCTGTTTAATGACTTTAAAAGCTTCCGCGCATCCATTGTTGGTACAGAAACTCGGACAATATCCGCACCGACACGCTCAAGTGCTTGAATTTGAGCAACCGTTGCTTCTACGTCCGTGGTACGAGTATTTGTCATCGATTGCACGGAAATCGGTGCATCACCGCCGACTGCAACATTACCGACCCAAATCTTTTTCGATTCACGACGTTTAATTGGAGATTGATGAGCTGACATTTCCAATCCTTATTGTGCTAAAGGTAATTTAATACGGGCAACACGACCATCAATTTTTAATGGTACTTCTTGACCTTTATAGTAAAGTTTCACATTTGCCGGTGCACCAATGGTTAAACGGTATTGTTCATTACCATTAAAAGTAAGCACTTCACCATTAGCATATAATTTCTCCGCTAGGCTTTTCTTGTTTTTTGCACCTTTTACCGTAATCCAGCTTTCTTTACCGGTAATTTCAATTCTTAACTCGTCATTGCTTACTGCCGCCTGTTGAGCTTCTGTCGCATTTTCTGCTGAAGGCTGTTGTAATACATTGACATTCTCAGCTTGCGTTTCTGTAGCTGTGGCTACTGGCAGTTCTGTTGTTACCGTTGCTGTATTTTCAGTTGTCGGAACCACTGGAGTAGTCTCAGTTTTTGGTGCTTCTACAGGCTGTACAGCTGTTGTAACCGGTTGAACACTATTATTTACGACAGGTTCGGTAGCTGGAGGAGTTTGTACTGTTGTCGTATTGTTTTCTAACGGCATTGCAGTAGTGCTAACGATATGCTCTCTAGTTTCTTGCTCTTTTTGATAATCCTGCCACCACCATAGTAATGTCATACCTATCGCACCGAGTAATACAAGAATCGTTAAATATTTAACCCATTGTGTTTGTGATTTTTGTACGACTTTTGCTGAAGATGTTTTTACTGCCTCTTTAGGAATGATCACTTCACCATAATTGACACTTGATACCAATTCTTCTGGTAAATGCAAGAAACGTAAGTAATTACGCACATAACCACGCACAAAAGTTGGGGCAACATTCTGCAGAATAAAAATATCGTTCTCTAAAGATTCAATATGAGACTTTTTCAGATTGGTTTTTTTCGCCACATCCTCAATGCTTAAATGTAAAGACTCACGTGTAGCTCTTAGCTTTTGTCCTAACGAGTGAATGTCTTGATTTTCTTGCGTAGGCGTTTTTGATTCGGTCATAACGATGCTCTTGATTAAAAAATTACAAAAAATTACTCGGAAGTTTAAAGATGTAATGCCTGTTTTGCAATCTTAACTCGCCATTTTGACAAAAATTTTTATACAAGCGGTCTTTTTTTCAAGAATTTAGGATAAAGCGTAAAATAATTCTTCAAATCTCTGATATAAACCAAAGATTATCAGAATAAAAAGCGTAGAATATTTACTTATTGGCACAATATTTAGCCGATAACATGACATACTAAAAATTGGTACTCAAGATGACTTCCGAAAAAAATAAAATACATTTACTTAAACAAAATTTTGCCTCAGGTCTTGTTGTTTTTCTCGTTGCGTTACCGCTATGTCTAGGTATTGCTCTTGCTTCCGGTGCACCTCCGCTTTCCGGTATTGTATCAGGCATCATTGGCGGCATTGTTATCGGTGCATTAAGCACATCTCATATTAGTGTTGCCGGACCAGTTGCAGGTTTAGTTGCTATCGTACTTGCTGCGGTAACGCAATTAGGTTCGTTTGAACTATTTTTATGTGCCGGTATGATTGCTGGTGTTTTTCAGCTTATCCTCGGTTTTGTCAGAGCCGGAAGTATTACTAACTATATTCCGGTGGCAGTTATTGAAGGAATGCTAGCCGGTATCGGTATTTTAATTATTTTCTCGCAACTGCCATATGCCTTGGGAAATAAGCAATTTTTCCAAGAAATCGGTCAGTCATTTGTTAATGTGCATTTAGGCTCATTTAGCATTGCCTTACTTTCACTATTACTAATGTTAGGCTGGGATTCTTCTCCCATGCTAAAAAAAATTAAACTGCTTCCTTCAGCATTGATCGCCGTTATTATCAGTATCTGCCTTAATCAAATATTTATTAGTATGGATAGCTCGCTAGCAATTCCTCGCTCACAGTTAGTGCAATTACCTATTCCGCAATCTTGGACTGAAATGCGTGATCTGATCCGTTTTCCGAATTTTGCCGGTTTTAGCTCATCTATCGTATGGGTAACTGGTGCAACCATGGCAATCGTTGCCTCAATTGAAACGCTATTATCAATTGAAGTCGCCGACCGTTTAGACAGTAAACGCCGTATCACTGATACCAATCAGGAATTACGTGCCCAAGGAGTCGGCAATATTGTTTCTTCCGTATTAGGCGGCTTACCAATTACTGCGGTAATTGTACGTTCATCCGCCAATGCTAATGCCGGTGCAACTCATAAACTCTCCAGTATTATTCACGGTATTTTACTATTGGTGTGTGTGTTGGCAATTCCAACAATTTTAAATCAAATTCCATTAGCCACTTTATCTGCTGTCTTAATTTTGGTCGGTTATAAATTGGCTCGCCCAACGATTTTCAAACACTTTTGGCATAAAGGGATTTATCAATTTATCCCATTTGTTGCAACGGTCATGACTGTAGTAGCATTTGATTTACTCAAAGGTGTCGGATTGGGGTTAGTAATTAGTATTATCTTTTTATTACAAGGTAATATGAAACGAGCTTATTACTTAAGCCGTGAAGAATTGGAAGATGCAAGCTACATCAAAATGCAACTTTCCGAAGAGGTTTCTTTCTTAAATAAAGCGGCAATTAAAAAGACCTTAAAAAATATTCGCCCGAACTCCAAAGTGATTATTGATGCCTCTCGCACTTCTTATATCGCTTCGGACGTATTGGAATTGATTGAAGATTTCGCCAATATTACCGCACGAGAAAATCATATTCGTGTTTATTTAAAAGGCTTTAAATCCGATTACAATAACCAAGAAATCGACCACGCCAGCCACGTTAAAGTGGAACACGGTAGCCGAATTTAAATAAGTATTGAAATTATTGGGTATAGTGGACAAAATTGAGTCTAATTTCCCGATGATATAGCCATATATGGACATTTTTAATGTCTGTTATGGCTTTATTTTTAACTTCGGCTGGCAAATCAAATCCTTTATACACATCATCTTATGCTCATCAATCAATCCTTAGTGAGGGCGAATTTGCTTTTATCAGCTTAAAAAATGACGCTACTAAATTCATTGTATGTGTAATATGTAGTCTATGATAATATTGATAGGAAAATAAATAATTTATGCTACGTTTTAAGCATTGCACAATCGCTTGTGTTTAAATCGTTTAACATTTTCCTATAAATAATAAGCGGTCAAACTTAACCTATTTTTACAACCTTACATTGTAAGAAAAATGACAAATTTGACCGCTTATTTTTACACTATTTTATTTCACAAAGCTATCAAAGGTTAGCTCATAGTTATCACCATCACGATTGTATGAAATATAGCGAGGGAATTTCTCACCTACATATTTTTTCACGGTAATCGCTTTTTGATCGCTGGTTTTAAAACTATAAGTAATTTCTTGATAAGTCTGTCCTTTTACCGTTACCGCTTTTTGTGCTTTATTGAGTTTTACATTTGGCGTCGGATATAATTTTTTACCATTTGTCGTTTGAAAACTTGTTGGTAATTGATCGTAGTAGCTCAACTGGAATGCTGTTGTAAATAAATCAAAAGTTGGCATCGTTAACGCCTCTTGCTTTAATGGATCTTTCGCTTTTCCATATTTAATCGTACTTGAATCAATCTCCGCTAAGGCATAGGTTTTACCATTACGTGTATCACGGTAGCTCAACATATTAAATTGCCCGTTACGCTCTGTCCCTTTCGCAGAGAAAACAATGTTATACAGTGGCACGTTAATTTTCGATTGAATCGAATACTGACCCGCTCCATTTTTAAAATGTACATAAGCCGGCATTAAATAATTCGAACTATATTTAATATTGAAATCGTCAGCCCAAGCGGTTGAAATTAACGATAAAATTGCAAAGAACGAGAGTGCGACTTTTTTAAAAAAATTCATTTATTTTTCCTCAAGTTTGGTATTTTCGAACAAACGGAGAATTGCATTGGTTTCTCGTAATTGTTCTGCCTTTTCCACTTGCATTTTGGTTAAATGCGGCGAGAAATAGTTAATAAAATCATACATATAATTACGTAAGAATGTACCTCGTTTAAATGCGATCTGAGTCATACTAGATTGGAACAGGTGGCTCGCATCAATCGAAACCAAATCACTGTCTGCTGGTGTATGTGCCATAGATGCCATAATCCCAACCCCCAAACCTAAACGTACATAGGTTTTAATCACATCTGCATCTGTCGCCGTAAACACAATATGAGGCAAGATTCCTTCTTTATTAAATGCATGATCTAAATCCGATTGTCCGGTAAAACCGAAGGTATAAGTAATCAGATCATATTTACCAAGCTCTTCGACTGTCAAACTCTCACTTTGGTTCGCAAATTTTACTAACGGGTGATCCGGTTTCACAATGACTGAACGATTCCATAAATAGCAAGGCAACAAAATCGCATCTTCAAATAAATGTTGTGCTTCGGTTGTAATCGCAAGATCCACTTCCCCAGCCATTAATGCATCGTAAATTTGGCTCGGTGAACCTTGATGTAATTGCAAGCTGACTTCTGGGTATTTAGCTTTAAATTTCTCAATAATCGGCGGTAATACATAACGAGCTTGCGTATTCGGTGTCGCAATTCTTAATACGCCACGATTTGGACGCGTTTGTTCTTCTGCTACCGATTTAATGCTTTGAGCTTTAACTAATAATTCTCGGGCAATTGCCACGATTTTTTCTCCGGCAGGTGTTAACCCTTTAATATGTTTACCGTTTCGTTCAAAAATATTGATGCCTAACTCGCTTTCTAATAAGCGAACTTGCTTACTGATACCCGGCTGAGAAGTATAAAGTGTTTCTGCCGCCTCAGTGATATTCAGATTTTGGTTTACAATTTCAACAATATAACGTAACTGCTGTAATTTCATTATTCAATTCCTTTAATAATCTCAACAAGTTGACTCATTGAGCTAATTTCATAAGTCGAACGGATTTGTGTTTCATTTTTACTTTTGGTCGGATTAAACCAACAAGTATCAATTCCAGCATTATTACCGCCTAAAATATCAGATGCTAAAGTATCGCCGACCATTAAGACTTTGGTTCTATCCGATTGATCCATTAATGCAAAGGCATAATCAAACACTTGACGATCCGGCTTTGCCGCACCAATTTGCTCGGATACTACCACAATTTCAAAAAATTTTTCGGTTTCTGTATTAATTAATCGTTTTTGTTGTAATTCAGTAAAACCATTGGTAATAATGCCTAATTTCACTTTACCGTAAAGTTGTTTTAGCATATCCATCACGCCATCTAATGGCTTACTAACTAGAGCCATTTCCGCCATTAATTCTTGATTGAGCTGTAACGCATCAATCCCGGTTTGGTGCGATAACTTCGCAAAACGTCGAGTTTGAATATCTTTTGCGGTAATTTCATTATTTTGGTAAGCAACCCATAACGGTTTATTAACCGCTTGAAACTCATCATAATCTTGTTGAGTAAAATCAATCGCATAGCGTTTTAACATTGATTTTAGACCTAAATATGAATTGAATGAAAATAGTGTTTCATCCGCATCAAACAATACCCATTCATACCTCATTATTTGTAACTTCCTTCTATTTCGTGCGTAATCCATTCAACAAAATGCTGAACCTTTGCAACCTCTTTCATTTGCGGAGGATATACAACATAAAATGCTTTTTCATCATAGACATCCGTAGCAAACGGCTCAATCATCGAACCTTCTTCAATTTCATCTTGAGCAAGAATTCGATTAGCAACCACTACACCTTGACGATGCTTCGCCGCTTGAATCCCCATTGAAGTATTCGGGTACATCGGACCGGATTCAACTTCTAAATGGTTTAATCTCAGGTGTTCCGCCATTTGCTTCCATTTAGTATGTGAACAAACGTGAATCAAATTTTTACCTTCTAAATCTTGCGGTTTACTAATAGGATTATCTCGCAAATATTCCGGTGCGACCAAAATCATAATTCTAGCCTGAACAAGTTCAATCGCTTCAAGATTCTGCCAATTACCTGTTCCGTAGTAAATTGCGACATCAATATCTTTACCTAATAACCCTTCATCTTGTGAAGCCGTAGTCAGTCGCACTTCAATATCCGGATATTTATTGTGAAACTCGTTTAAGCGAGGTACAAGCCAGTGCATACCGAATGATGGTGTCGTACTAATTGAAAGAATTTGTCGGCTACTTTTTAACTTAACTTTTTCAGTAGCCATCGCAATTTGTTCCAAAAGCGGTTGAATATCTTCAAAATATTGCTCACCAGCTTCTGTTAATTCTAATAAGCGATTTCTGCGATGAAATAATGACACACCGAGAAAATCTTCTAATAATTTTATCTGATGACTTACTGCCGCTTGCGTTACAAATAAATCATCCGCCGCTTTAGTAAAATTTAAATGGCGAGTCGCCGATTCAAATGCTTTTAATGCATTTAATGGAGGGAGTCTTTTGTTCATAGTAATTAATTATTCTTGGTTAATTTGGTTAAATAATGGGCTTTGACCTTAAAGGCAGAATGGTTATTCCATTATTTTTTTTGATAGTTAGAATTAAAATTTTTAGTTTGCGTTACTGGTCCAACATCAATATAATTCGCGCCGTACTTAGACGGATAGTGATAGCTGAGATAGACTCTCCGCTATTTCAGATTTTTAAGTATGATGTTGTGTTTGCATATTGGTCTAGGAAACTAGGCTAGAGTAACCTTAAGTTACTCGTTTCACTTCCTGTATATTTTGAACCCTTTTGGTTTATCAACCGCCCTATTTGGGCGGTTTTTTTCGTTTATATCTTATCTATTGTATCAGAATCGATAAATCCTGCCAGTATTTGGCAACTATTTTCATTAAAATTTCTTATCCCAGACCATAAATTATAAATTTTTTATTCATAAACCAAAACAGCATCATTACGCCGGTACTACATAAATCCTGTAATTTATAGTATCCTTCCGTCTTATTTTGATTATCTAATAGAGAGATCCCTTGAGTAAACGCAGACTGACCCAAAACCAACAACGTCGCATCAAATCGAATCATCATAAAAAAATCGCAAAGCCTGAATTAGAATGGCAAGACGAAATGCTTGGCGAAATTCAGCAAGGTATTGTGGTGACTCGCCATGCAAAACACGCTGATGTTGAAACTGAACAAGGTGAAATTTATCGTTGTAATCTCCGCCGTACCCTCAAAAATGTCGTAGTTGGTGACTGCGTATCGTGGCGTAAAGGTAACGAGCAATTACAAGGTATCAGCGGTGTAATTGAAGCGATTTATCCGCGTAAAAACGAACTGAGCCGTCCTGATTACTATGACGGAATCAAAGTCATGGCGGCAAATATCGATCAAATCATTATTGTTTCTGCCGTATTACCTACTCTTTCACTCAATATTATTGACCGCTATTTAGTCATTTGTGAAACGGCTAAAATTCCTGCGCTTATCGTGTTAAATAAAATTGATTTGCTTTCGGAATCAGAACGACAAGCAGTGCAAAAGCAATTAGCTATTTATGAAAATATCGGTTACGAAACCCTTTGTCTGTCTGCCGATACTGGTGAAAACATGGATAAATTAGATCGCTATTTGTCACGTGGTACTTCAATTTTTGTTGGTCAATCCGGAGTAGGAAAATCGAGTCTTATCAACCAATTATTACCGGAAGTCAACGCATTGACAGGCTCTGTGAGTGATATTTCAGGCTTAGGGCAACATACCACCACCTCTTCTCGCTTATATCATTTACCGCAAGGAGGTAATTTGATTGATTCACCGGGAATCCGTGAATTTGGTTTATGGCATTTAGAGCCGGAGCAAATCACCCTTGGTTATCGTGAATTTCAATCGGTATTAGGCACGTGCAAATTCCGAGATTGTAAACATAAATCGGATCCGGGCTGTGCAGTAAGAGAAGCGGTCGAAAAAGGCAACATTAATGCAATTCGCTTTGAAAACTATCATAGACTGATTGAAAGCCGTGATGAAACCAAAAGTCAGCGTCATTTTAGAACAGAAGAATAAATTCAAATAAGAATCAATAGCAATGAGTACAAATTTCATTTATCCTAATGCCCACTTGATCGCAGGTGTGGACGAAGTCGGTAGAGGTCCGTTAGTCGGTGCAGTAGTAACCGCCGCCGTGATTTTAGATCCAAATAATCCGATTGAAGGATTAGCCGATTCTAAAAAACTGTCGGAGAAGAAGCGTTTGCTTTTAGCGGAGGAAATTAAAGCAAAAGCGCTTTGTTGGTCTTTAGGGCGAGCCGAACCGGAAGAAATCGATCAGTTGAATATTTTACACGCAACGATGCTTGCCATGCGGCGAGCAGTTGCCGAACTAAATATTCAGCCTGATTTCGTGCTGGTTGACGGTAACCGTATTCCAACTTTACCGATGCCGGCACAAGCGGTCATAAAAGGAGATAGTTTAGTTGCTGAGATCAGTGCCGCTTCCATTTTAGCCAAAGTTGCACGTGATCAGGAAATGGATGAATTAGATGTGCAATATCCGGAATATGGGTTTGCAAAGCATAAAGGCTATCCGACTAAACTACATTTTGAAAAACTGGAACAATTTGGGGCAACCCCTTTTCACCGAAAGAGCTTCGCCCCAGTGAAGAAAATCTTAGGTTTATAAATGTTAGAACTACTACTCGAACCATTCCAATATAACTACATGCAAAAAGCGATTTTTGTCAGTATGGGCGTTGGCGTGGTTTGTGCTTTTCTCTCTGCCTTTTTAATGCTAAAAGGCTGGTCTTTAATTGGTGACGCCCTTTCACATGCCGTGGTACCAGGCGTTGCTATCGCTTATGCGTTAAAACTTCCTTATGCTTTCGGTGCATTTTTTTCCGGTATTCTTGTTGCTCTTTCGATTTTATGGGTGAAAAGTATTACTCGAATAAAAGAAGATGCGGTTATCGGCTTCATCTTTACCACATTCTTTGCACTAGGTATGTTTATTGTATCACTCAACCCGACTTCGGTTGACGTTAATGCCATCGTGATGGGCAACATTCTCGGTATTGCGGATGAAGATTTGTGGCAAGTTGCGATTATCATCGGATTATCATTACTCGGACTTATCTTGTTCTGGAAAGATTTATTGCTCACTTTTTTTGATGAACATCACGCATTATCCGTAGGACTTTCTCCTTTACGTTACAAAATCTTATTCTTTACCTTATTAAGTGCTTGTGTTGTGGTGGCATTACAAACCGTTGGTGCAATCTTAGTGATTGCAATGGTTGTTACGCCGGGGGCGACCGCCTATTTACTCACGGATAGATTCCCTCGCTTAGTCATCATTGCCATTCTTATTGGTAGTTTAAGTAGTGGAGTCGGAGCTTATCTCAGTTACTTTTTAAATGGTGCGACCGGCGGTGTGATTGTGTGCTTACAAACCTTTATCTTTTTACTGGCTTTTTGCTTTGCACCCAAATACGGTTTAATCAGCCAAAAACGTAAGCGTTTGGAGGGAATCAATGAATGAATTGATACAATGGTTTGTTACACCTTTTGAATTTGAATTTATGCAAACCGCTCTTTTTACAGCTGTCTTAGTCGCTTCTATTTGTGCAGTACTTTCCTGCTATTTGATTTTAAAAGGCTGGTCATTGATGGGCGATGCGATTTCTCATGCGGTATTACCGGGGGTGGTCGTATCAAACTTATTAGGCTTTCCTTTGGCGATTGGTGCATTTGTCTCTGGGCTATTTTGTGCGATTTCCGTCGGTTATCTCAAAGAAAACTCTCGTTTAAAAGAAGATACCATTATGGGCATTATGTTTGCCGGATTATTTGCGCTCGGTATTGTACTTTTTACCGCGCTACCGACCGAACAACACCTTACCCACTTATTATTCGGTAATTTGCTTGGTGTCACTCAAGCCGAATTAATTCAAACCATGATTATTTGTGCGATAACCTTTAGCATCATTATCTTCAAACGCAAAGATTTTCTGCTTTATTGCTTCGATAGTAGCCACGCTAAAGTTATCGGTTTACCGGTCAAATGGCTACACTACGGATTGCTTGCGCTCTTAGCGTTAACCATCATCAGTGCAATGCAAGTTGTTGGTGTGATTCTGGTTGTTGCAATGTTAATTGCTCCGGGAATTACCGCCTACCAACTGTCAAACCGCTTTGATTATATGTTAGTCATCGCAATGACGATTGCCATCAGTTCATCTGTTTTCGGTACAATCTTGAGCTATCATATTGATGCGGCAACGGGTCCAACAATTATTCTCATTCAATCCAGTCTTTTTGTTTTTGCACTGTGTTTTAGCCGTTTGAAGGCTTACAAGCGGTAAGATTTTGGTGTAAATTTGCAAAATAGCGAAAAACAATAGAGAATTATTGTTTATAACTTATATAAAGAGGAATCTTATTATGACAAAAAACTATGAAGAAACTATTTTCAGCAAAATCATTCGTAAAGAAATCCCTGCATCGATCGTATATCAAGACGAATTAGTCACTGCATTCCGTGATATTTCACCGCAAGCACCGACTCACATTCTAATCGTACCGAATAAATTAATTCCAACCGTAAACCATGTAGAAGCGGAAGATGAATTAGCATTAGGTCGCTTATTTACCGCTGCGGCAAAAATTGCAAAAGAAGAAGGCATTGCAGAAGACGGTTATCGTTTAATTATGAATTGTAACGTACATGGCGGTCAGGAAGTGTTCCATATCCATATGCATTTAGTCGGTGGTGAACCTTTAGGCAAAATGTTAAGCAATAAATAGTATGAAACATTTAAAATCTTATGGGCTATTGGCAATTTTTTCGCTTTTTTTGACCGCTTGTGGCAGTAATCCACAAAGTTATATCAAAGGGAAATCAGAACCGATTGTAAATATTGAAGCTCAAATTGCTACTCTTGTTAAAGTCAATGCAGAAAGCGAAAGGCTCTCTGTTACGAATTTAACTGAACATCCGCTTAATTTATCCTACAAATTATTTTGGTATGATAATCAAGGAGTTACCCAAACCGCTAATGATATATCAACGCAACCTTGGTTGAATTTATGGCTAAATAGCAAGCAATCACAAACACTGTTGCTTGAAAAACCGACCAATGAAAGTAGCAATTATCGTGTCTATTTACGTGGTAGCCGATGAATGCCCTCGCTTGGCTTGAGAGTCAACAACAAGCGGTCATTTTTCGAAAAAATTTAGCAGGTTTGACCGCTTGTAGCCAACAGATTCAGCTCGCCTCCGGCGAGCGTTTTGTTTTACGCCAACAAAATGAGCGAGCAACCGCTTTCGGGATTAATTATGCTCAAGAAGCACAAATTTTACGCTATTTAACTCACTTATCTTTTACGCCAAAGGTTTATTACCATAATGAAAATGCTAGTTTACTGACTTGGATTGAAGGTAATACCCCTAGCCACTTCAGCTACTCATTACTAAGTAAACTTGCGTTACAGCTTGCTGAATTACATCTTTTTCCTATTACTCAATCCCTTCCAAAACTGGAGCTTGCTGAGCGTTGTCAATTTTTATGGCAAAAACTCTCTGTTACAAAACAGGTGACATTAGGATTTCGCCCCCCATTTCAAACGATTCAGCCTTTTACACAGACAATCTGTCACCACGATCTGCATTTAGGTAATTTTATTGAAAAAAATGACCGCTTGTATCTGATTGATTGGGAATATAGTGCCGTGTCGGATCCAGCATTAGAGATTGCGATGCTTTTTAGTGCGAATGCTAAAATACTCAACGAACAACAACAAGCTGATTTTCTTAGTACATATTTGCAAGCAACAAAATTTGATAAGAAAGGTTTTAAACAAAAAATGGCAGAATATCATTCTGCCATTAATCAGTTAAATCAATTATGGTTTGCGATTCTTGAACCATAAAAACTATTCTAAGAATGGATTATGCAGTTTCTCACGTCCAATTGTGGTGTGGGGGCCATGACCAGCAACGACAATAAAATCATCATCCAAATCAAACATTTTGGTACGAATCGTATTGAGCAACACGTCTAAACTGCCCATATAAAGATCGGTACGTCCAATACTGTCTTTAAATAACACATCGCCACTAAAAGCGATTTTATTTTCAAAATCAAAGAAACCAATATGTCCCGGTGCATGCCCCGGTAAATGGCGAACATGAAAACGTAGCGAACCGACCTCAACCACATCACCTTCGTTTAGCCAATGATCCGGTAAGAATGCTTTCACTGGAGGAAGACCAAACATTTCGCACATTTGCGGTAGTTGTTCAAATAACGGTTTATCATCAATATGAGAACCATACACTTCTACACCAAAGTGATCCCGAACTTTTTCAACCGCCATAATATGATCTAAATGACCATGTGTAAGTAACAATTTTTGTACATTCAAGTTTTGTGATTCAACAAACTGAATGATTTTATCTGCATTATCACCTGCATCAATAATTGCCGCATTTTTATTATCATCCCAAATAATACTGCAATTTTGCTGAAAAGCACTTACTGGGATAATTTGTAAATTAAACATAAAATTTGACCGCTTACTTAACCACGCCAAGTACGAACAGGACCGGTATCTACATGAACAAAATTACTGCGAGGATAATAACCCACACCACCATTATGCAAACTTTCCGCGTACCGCTTTTACTTTTGCCAATGGCACACCTGATACTTGGAAATCAATCGCCTGACCACGAATATGGAAGCTATTACTTGCCACACCACGATATATACGACGCATTCTCGCATTAGTTTGTGCCGAACGATAACCACTTAGTACCAAAATTTCTGCATTACGTAAACCCAAACGTTGCTGGATTTGATTCAACTTAACAAATAACATCGGATCAATACGCTTTACTTGGTTAGTGTGACGGTCTCTCATTAAATAATTAAGCTGACCTAAATCAGCAACCGATAATCGTCCACCACTAAATTTTGCCGCATAAGTATCACCTGTATTTACATTACGAAAGCGTAATGCTAATGGCGTAGGCGTTGAAAGAGCAACTATAACCTTACCCGGCAATAAACTTGCGCCTAAAACAAGACCGCCGAGTGATAACCACTTACGGCGTTGAACATTTATTTGATTCATTAGTATTCCTCATTCTTCACGAGTAATGATTGATAGTAGATAACTCAAACTAAATTATTTACTATCAACCATAAATAAAGGCTTATTATTAATAAGCCCTTTAGTCTAACTCTAAAAAAGAAAGTTCCGAGAAGCAAGCAAAAACTTCTCGGAAGTTATCAATTTGTGAATTAGATCACACTTCTAACCTTGCTCCAATTCACCGCATTTTTCGGAATTGCAACATCTAGTTTGTAAATGTCCGGTAAGGTATAAACTTTTCCATTCTCAACCCAAGAGGTCACATAATATAAATAAACTGGATTATCTGAACGAATATTCGCTGAAGTTGTTTTTTCACTCGCTAATACTTGTTGTTTTTTATCCATACTCCAACCGGCTTCTTTTAATAAAATACTCGCCAATTCATCCGAACGTTCAACACGTACACAACCAGAACTTAATGCACGATCCGTCTTGCTGAATAAACCACGGTTCGGTGTATCATGTAAATAAATCGCATCTGAACTTGGCATATTAAATTTAAAACGTCCTAACGCACTATCATCCCCTGCTTTTTGACGAATACGATATGGTAAACTTTTACTGTTCATATATTGCGACCAATTTACGCTACGAGGATTAATTTTATTACCTTTTCCGTCAAAAATTTCATAACCGGCGGCTTCCGCAAAGCCCGGATTTCTCGCTAATTTCGGCACAATATCTTTAGTTAAAATCGTTGGCGGAATATTCCAAGGCGGATTAACCACAACGTTACTAAGTTTACTGTACATTACTGGTGTGCGACGATCATCACGTCCGACAATCACCTTTGATTGTAAGGCTAGCTGACCATCTCTGAAATAATAAAGTTGATAGCTTGGAATATTTACAAAGATACCATTATTAAAACTTGGAATAATACGTAAACGTTGTGTATTTAACGCCAATTTATAAAATGCCTCACTACCTGAAGCAACCGGAGCATTATTATTGGGTACTGCGTTTTTAGCTTTCTTAGTCACCTTAGCTTTCTTAGTCGCGCCCAGCGACATTGAAAGCACTCGTTGAGCTGTTTCTTGATAAATATGATTACGTGGCACTAAATTCGCTACAAACTGCCCAGAGCTACCGTTTTGGGTCGATTTTACCCATTGATTAATCTGCTCCGAACTCGGCGATTTAGGACTATAGCTACCTAAATTGTATAACCATTGATTTGCATTTTTATATACATTTTTGTTGTAGTATAAATAATCTAAAAAACCATCAGTTAACAGTATATCTCGAGCGAGTCCTTCCGGCTGATTTAAAATTTGCTCTAATGCTTTTGCTGATTTACTCGAAACACCACTTGCCGCAAATAAAGCATATTCTTTTAAGAACAGCTTCTCTGCATTTTTATCTACCCACATTGGAGCAAAATTATTATCTAAATAAATTTTAGTAACTGTTTTATCCAATAATAACGGATTATTTCCTACAGTCTGCTTTACTTTTGCTTCCGCTTCTGCAAATTTACGCGCTTCTTCTTGACGAATCTGTTCTTGCTCAAGCACATAATCTGCTCGCTTCGCTAACTCGGCGCTCTTGCCTGCTGTGCACTAAAACTTAATTGCGGCAAAATTGCGTCGGGTACGATATCAGAAACAATTTGACCTTCTGTCACCAGTCGCTGACTATTAGTCGCCATTTCAGCAAATGCCATACTTGAAAACATTACTAATGGTAGTAATTGAAAGGCTTTCACCTTATTCATATAAAATCCTTAGAACCGAGATTGTAAAATATTCATAAAAACAAGCCGCTTAACTCGCGTTAAGCGGCAGTTGATTTAATACATTATAAGCTATTTTATTACTTCTTATCAATTTCTAACCAATCAACCATCATTTTTTCAGCTTCTTTCAAGAAAAAGTCCGGAGCCTCATAGTCTTTTGGTAGAGCATCAATATTCTTAATCGCTTTCTTGCCTTCCCTTGCAAAACGTGCATTTAGGTCTTTTAAGCGTTTAGCTTCATCTGTACGATCTTCTTTTAAACGTTCTGCTAAATTCAGAGATGTATATTTACGTGCATCTCTTTCCTTTCTAATCGCAATATCCTCATTTAAGGTCATAAATTCCGGCTCTTTTGCAATACGTTCTTCATGTTTAGCACTCAACGTAGCCACAGCATCTCTTGCATGACCTGCTTCTTGATAAGTGGCCGCCGGAATTTTATCCCAAGGTAACGCATTATCTTCAAAACTTTCGCCAGTTTTCTCTGCGTTAATAATTTCAGGGAATTTAATATCTGCATCAACACCTTTTAGCTGAGTACTTCCGCCATCAATACGATAGAATTTCTGAATTGTATATTGGATAAAACCTAACGGTTCCTGATCCAAATCATATACGAAATTCAATGAACGACTTTGCTGAACAGTCCCTTTACCGAAAGTTTGCTGACCGACAATAATCGCACGGTTATAATCTTGCATTGCGTACCAAAAATTTCAGATGCAGAGGCACTATGACGGTTAATCATCACCATAATTTTACCATCATATAGTGATTTATCCGCTTCTGGATCCTCATGAACTTTAATACGATTAAACGCATCACGTACTTGAACAACAGGACCTTCTTTAATGAATAAGCCTGTTAACTCAACAACTTCTGTTAATGAACCGCCACCGTTTTCACGTAAATCAATAATTAAACCGTCCGCTTTTTTAGTTTTCATTTGTTCTAAAAGTTTACGAACGTCATTGGTTAAACCGATATAGAAAGTCGAGATTTTAATAACAGCAACATTTTTACCGTTCACTTTTTCAACGGTAAGTTTCGCGACACTATCTTCCAAACGCACTTTATCACGAGTAAGCGTAATTACTTTGGTTTTACCACCTTTTTCCGGCTCAATTTCTAAACGAACTTTCGTACCTTTTTTACCTTTGATCTTGTCAACAACATCATCTAAACGCCAACCAATCACATCTTCGATCTCGCCTTGCTCTTGACCAACACCGACAATTTTATCGCCTACGCCAATTTTTTTACTACGTGCGACTGGAGCCCCAGGAACAAGGGATTTGATTGTAGTTACATCATCTTCCATTGCAAGTGTTGCACCAATCCCCTCCAAAGAAAGATTCATACTCTCTTGGAATGCCTTCGCCGCTCTAGGCGATAAATAACTGGTATGCGGATCAATTTCACGGGCAAAAGCATTGAGATAAGTTTGTAAAATATCGTCCGCTTTCACTTGCGTTAAACGTTTAATTGCTAAGTTATAGCGTTTCGTTAACGTTTTCTTAATTTCCGGCCATTTTTTATCTTTAAGATATAAACTGATCACATCATTTTTAACACGCTTGCTCCCATAACTGATTAGCCTCTTCAAGAGAAGCTGGAAACGGTGCTTTTTCACGATCATTTTCAATTTGATCAGAACCTTTTAAATTCGGCTCCTTATCTAATAAAGAGAGTGCATACTTATAACGTTCATAACGACGTTTAGTCATTAAATCATAGATTTCAAACGCTGAATCTAACTTACCTTCATAAAGCTCATCATCTAATTTAGTCGCATATTTTGCTCGCTGACTCATCAATATCCGATTGTAAGAAGGTATTATGCGCACCATCTAACCAATCCATATAACGATTAAAAATCTTACCGGCAAATTCATCATCTAAGTTGAATTTATGATAGTGAAATTGTGTTAAACGAGCCGTAACACGTTTAGTAGATAAGCTATGCTGTTCTGTCGGTTTTGGCGTCATTAAAGCACTTTCTTTAATTTGCGGCTCTACTGCAAATGCAGTGCTTACCAATGTACCTAAACAAAGTGCAATGAGTCGGCTAAGTTTGTTTATTTTCATAAAAATCCTGATTCACAATAGGTATACACAAGCGACCAAAATCAAATCCCAATTTAGAGGGGTTTAAGATGGCGACAAAATGAAAATTATTTATTACCTTTACCAAATTTGCTGGTAAGAGCGACCAAACTTTCAGCGGTTGCTTTTGCCGAATTATCTTTTGCTACTCGTGGGGCTTTTTTCACTCGTGCATCTGTATTTTTCTTCACATTTTCTTCACGTGCTTTTTTCTTAAAGAACTCTTTACGTTGCTCTTTCTTTTGTTCTGCTTTACGTGCCGCATACGCTTCTTTTGCTACGGCTAATGATTGTGCTTGCATGTTCCGCTTGAGCTTCATCTACGATACCAGCTTCTTCACCTTGTAAACCAACACGTTGAGCATTTACTTTACAGCAAGCAAGATAACGCCAGCTCATCGTATAAGTACGCAATGCTTGACGTAATAAAGTTTTACTGATTTTTTCATCATTCGCCAATGCTTCGGCTAACTCTTGGAAAAGCCCAACTTTTAACGGTTTAGCTTCACCTTCGACACTGAAGCAAAGTGGAAATTTATCGGCTAAATAAGCGATCACTTCTTTTATGCTCGGATTTGTTCTATTGCCATTTTGCACATTGACTTGTTGTTCTGACATATTATTTTCTCTTTTAAAATTTGGGTCAAAATAGATATTTACTCAATACAGAGCCATAACTTGTTACTATATTTTATTTACCGATTTTCGTCTATATAAAATCAAGCCTTTCTATGATTTTGTTGTTGAGCGATATATATGTGTTTCAATTTGTGTAAATAAGTTCAAAAAACATTTGCTTTAATGATTTTTTAGTGTTCTAATCACCCCCGCTTCTCGTAGCGTTCTTGAGTACGATTGCTTTATCGATGTTTTCCTTTCTATAAAATCTTATGATTTTCCGAGAGTTTTCACGAATAAATCTCTAATCTCCAACCAAACGTGTAGCAACTCTGTTTTAATTTATTTTTTATAAGGAAAATCCTATGTCTAAAGCAACAGGTATCGTTAAATGGTTCAATTCAACTAAAGGTTTTGGTTTCATTACTCCAGATCAAGGCGGTAAAGATATTTTTGTTCACTTTTCAGGTATCGTAGGTTCAAACTTCCGTACTTTAGAAGAAGGTGCAAAAGTTGAATTTGAAGTACAAGATTCTGAACGTGGCCCATCAGCGGTAAACGTAAAAGCACTTTAATTTAAATTGCTTGTATAAAATTTTAAAGCCAGCTCTCGCTGGCTTTTTTCTTATGCTTCACTTGGTTCATACGCGAGTGGATACAAATCTAATTTTTCCATTAACAAGCGGTCAGAATCTTCTTCCGGATTGCAAGTCGTCAATAATTTCTCACCATAGAAAATCGAATTAGCTCCAGCCATAAAACATAAAGTTTGCATCGCTTCCGGCATTGCAGTTCTACCGGCTGATAACCTTACATAACTTTTCGGCATTGTAATACGGGCAACCGCTATCGTTCTTACAAATTCCGTCCAATCCAAATCTTCCGCATTTTCCAATGGTGTACCTTCAACTTTAATTAATTGGTTAATCGGCACACTTTCAGGTTGCGGATCAAGATTAGCTAAACTGGCAATAAGTCCGGCACGTTCCGGACGAGTTTCATTCATACCGACAATACCACCACAACACACTTTTAAACCGGCATGACGTACTTTACCAAGTGTATCCATCCGATCATCATGATTACGTGTATGCACAATTTTGCTATAACGTTCCGGATCAGTATCTAAATTATGATTGTAATAATCTAATCCTGCTTGTTTTAAATCTTCTGCCATTCCTTCTTCAAGTAAACCGAAAGTACCGCATGTTTCTAAACCTAGTGTTTTGACTGCTCCTATAATTTCAGATACCACTTTAATATCTTTCGGCTTAGGCCCACGCCAAGCGCCCCCATACAAAAACGGCTAGCTCCTCTTTCTTTTGCTATTTTTGCCTTCTCTACAATTTCTTCAACATTCATCATCACTTGTTTTTCAAGCCCGGTATCGTAGCGAGCAGATTGTGGACAATATTCACATTCTTCCGGGCGTACCACCAGTTTTAATTGATAGTAATGTAGAGAGTTGAATCGCTTGCGGATCAAAATTTTCTCGATGAACTTGTGCCGCTTTAAAAACTAATTCCATAAAGGGCATCGCAAACAATTCTTCCACTTGGCATTTACGCCAATATTGTGCTGTAGGATGAGGTGTTAATTCGTTTTTTGCTTTCAAGCGTAAATTATAGGTAGTCATAAATTCCATTCTCCTTAATCATAAAAAAAGCGGTCAATTTCCTTGTATTTTTTACAAAAAATGAGGAAAAATTGACCGCTTACATAAGTGATAATCTCAGTTACTTAGCTAATTTTTTTGTTTTTACAGCTTTTTTCACTTTAGCTTTAGTTTTCACCTCAGCTTTATTTTCATCTTCTACCATCGTTTTCACGCAAAGATGAAGAATCTGTTCTACGCCATTTTTAATATATTCATCGCTACGCACCGTATTCTTTTGAATATCCAGCATAGCATCATGGATGCCTTGGCTCATACTTGGCGTTTGCACAAAGCCCCAACAATTCGGATCAAGATGATTAAAATTACCTTGTAAATCTGTCGCATAAAGCACACCACTATAATAAGCGTAGATATTGTGATCCATCATACGATTCAAAATCATAGCTCTGATTTGCTCTACAGGCATATTCACTTTTTTGTTATACCATGCATCTACACCATTCATAAATGCATTAATATCGTAGCTTTCATTTACTCGATCAGCATAAGTCTGTGCCGTTGCACCATAAGCAATCGCATAAGATTTTTGGTCCACTTCCGAGTCATTTAAACGAGTCCAACTACTTTTACTTGAACAAGCGGTTAATACCGCTAAGGTTAAACAAACTAAAATGGGTTTAATTAGTGTTTTCATATCGCACTCCTGATCGCTTTATAAAAATTTATTATCCATTTTACCGAATAAATGGCAAAATTACCTCTATTTTTTAAGAGGTAAGTATGAAACAGTATTTAGATTTATGTCATCGTATCGTAAACGAAGGGAAATGGGTAGAGAATGAACGTACCGGCAAGCGTTGCTTGACTGTTATTAATGCAGATTTAACTTATGATGTGGCTAAAGGTGAATTTCCCTTAGTAACCACTCGCCGTAGTTTTTGGAAAGCCGCAATTGCGGAATTGCTCGGTTATATTCGTGGCTACGATAATGCGGCAGATTTCCGTAATCTAGGTACTAAATCATGGGATGCTAATGCTAATCAAAATGCGGCTTGGTTAGCAAATCCATATCGGAAGGGCGAAGATGATATGGGGTTAGTTTATGGTGCGGTCGGTCGTCATTTTCCTAAACCTGACGGCGGTTCGGTTGATTTATTACGTCAAATTGTTGATGATCTAAAAAAAGGTATCGATAATCGAGGTGAAATTTATACTTTCTATCATCCGGGAGTATTCCATATGGGCTGTTTGCGTCCTTGCCTATACAGCCATCACTTTTCATTACTAGACGGCACACTTTATTTAAACAGTACGCAACGTTCCGCCGATGTACCGTTAGGTTTAAACTGGAATATGATTCAATGTTATACTTTCTTAGCTCTAATGGCACAAATTACCGGACACAAAGCAGGTCAAGCATTTCATAAAATCGTTAATGCACATATTTATGAAGACCAATTGGAATTAATGCGTGATGTACAACTGAAAAGAGAGCCGTTAGACGCACCTAAACTTTGGATTAATCCGGAAATTAAATCACTTGAAGATTTAGAAACCTGGGTAACGTTAGAAGATTTCAAAGTGGAAGGCTACGAATATCATCCAAGTATTCAATATCCGTTTACAGTATAAAATGTCGATAAAAAAGCCTAGATTAATCTAGGCTTTTTATTGTATTCAGAGAATTATTTTACTAAATCTTTTAATGCTTTACCCGCAACAAACGCTGGTACTTTAGTCGCTGCGATTTTGATTTCTTCACCAGTACGTGGGTTACGACCAGTACGTGCATTACGCTCATTTACTTTAAACGTACCGAAGCCGATTAATTGAACTGCATCACCTTTTTTGAGGCTTTCAGAGATCGCTTCTAAAGTAGCTTCTAATGTCGCTTTAGCATCTTTTTTGCTTAACTCTGCACCTGTCGCGATTGCATCGATTAACTCAGTTTTGTTCATAATTGTATCCTCTAAGATTTTATTTAGATAAATGGCGTTAACCCGCCTGAAACTTGTTGCATAACGCCCCGCTAGCTTAATTCAAACTGAGATATTCTCAAAGTGAATAATGCGACATTATATGGGGAAGTTGATTCATTGATTAAATTTTAACCCAATATTACTAATTCCGCTACTGCGAATCTCATTTTTTAATTCAAGAATGAGTTCAATATCACGTTCTTCACACTCATTAAGCAAACGATAAACTTGCCACTGTACATCAAGTTCATCTTGAATTTCTTCCGCATTTTTAAGCTCTTGTTCATTTAATTCACGGTCTTGTTGCATTTCTAAATAGCTTGCCACCGTACCTAATGAAATTTGGCTAATGCGAATCGCTTGTTCTAAGGTCGAACCGGCAATTAGACTATGTAATAATTCAGAAAGCACTTCACACGCCTCTTGTGCGGGTAAGACACCAAAAAAGTCATAATCGTTCACATCCGGAATAATTTCTTCTAATTTTTCCAGCTGATTATCAAAGTTAATCTTTGCACCTTTAACCGTTAAAAACTCCCAAACTAAGTTGAGAACATTTTGGAATACCTTGGCTTTTTCCGGCTGTTCAGTCACCTCACAAAACAGCTGATAATTCGGATACATTCTTTCGCAAAGGCACGCCATAAACGTTAGATGTTGCCAAGACTCAAAACGTTCCATACGTTTATGAATAGGATTTCTCATTTTTCCCTCTTTCGTTAAACTAAGCTAATTTCCCAAAATACAAGCGGTCGGATTTTCATAATTTTTTGCAAAATTTTCCCAAAATTTAACTGCTTGTTTAAAGTAAACCGGCTATGAGATTACTTATGGTATTGCTTTGAGTACTTGTGAATCGCATCCACAAATACTTTCGGACTATGTTCCGGCACATCTTGATGAATCCCATGTCCAAGATTAAACACATGACCAGAGCCTTGACCAAAACCGGCTAAAATTTGTTGTACTTCTTGCTCGATACGTTCCGGTTGAGCATATAATACGCTCGGATCCATATTGCCTTGTAATGCTACTTTATGTCCCACACGACGACGAGCATCAGCGATATCAATCGTCCAGTCTAAACCTACCGCATCACAGCCGGTTTCCGCAATCGCTTCCAACCATAAACCGCCGCCTTTGGTAAATAAGGTGACCGGCACTTTTCTGCCTTCGTTTTCACGAATTAAACCGTCCACAATTTTGTGCATATAACGTAGCGAGAACGCTTTATATTCATTATGTGCTAATACACCGCCCCAAGTATCGAACACCATCACTGCTTGTGCGCCCGCTTTAATTTGTGCATTCAGATATAAGATCACACTATCGGCTAATTTATCTAATAATGCGTGTAGAATTTGCGGATCGGCATACATCATTTTTTTGATTTTAGTGAACGCCTTGCTTGAGCCGCCTTCCACCATATAGGTTGCTAATGTCCACGGACTGCCTGAGAAACCGATTAACGGCACTTCGCCTTTTAATTCACGGCGAATGGTACGTACCGCATTCATCACATATTGTAATTCGCCTTCTGGATCCGGAATCGGTAAGTTTTCTACCTGTGCTTTATTTTCAATCGGACGAGCAAATTTAGGGCCTTCGCCAGCACCAAAACTTAAACCTAAGCCCATTGCATCCGGAATAGTTAAAATATCAGAAAATAAAATCGGTCGCATCCAACGCATAACGACGTAATGGTTGTAACGTCACTTCACAGGCTAAATCCGCATTGCGACATAAAGACATAAAATCGCCGGCTTCTGCGCGTGTTGCTTTATATTCCGGTAAATAACGCCCTGCTTGACGCATCATCCACACCGGTGTCATATCTACAGGTTCACGTAAGAGTGCTTTTAAATAGCGATCATTTTTTAATTGATTCATTGTATTCCTCGTATATCAGTTCAAAATAGAAAAGCGGTTAAATTTTATTTAAAATTTGTAAAATATTGCCATAAAGTAACCGCTTGTATATAACTCATCAGGATTAATGAATTTGAGGTTTTTCGCTTTTATTGACATTTAGCGCAAAATGGCTGTGTAGGAATAAAGTTAATACTCGAAGATATTCAACCACTTCCTCTCCTGCTTCCAACAATTCATTATTCTCATCTTCTTCATTGTACCCTAATTTAGAGATTTCTTCTAAATCATCTAGAGCCTCGCCGATTTCATCCGTTTCACGGCTTAATTTAGGTTGTGCTAATCCTAATCCTAGCAAAAATTGACTGGTCCATTCCGCTATCGCATCCGCTAAAGCAAAGCCGTCTTCATTATTCGGCATCCAAAGTGAAAATAAGGTATTTGCTTCATCAAAACTTTCCGTTAGTTGTTGATAAAAATCACTCAATGTTGCTAAAGGCACTTGAGAAAAAGCATGACCGCCATTTAAAAATTGATAGGTAAGCGTTTTCCAAGATTCGTCTTGTACACCGCCAGCAATTAATCCGCTTAAAAAGCCGTGTACTTCCGCCGCCGTATCTGTAATTTGTAACTGTGAAATTAATTGATTAAATTCATTTGATTGTGTAATAGCCATAGTGTCTTATTTGTGATTCTGTCAAAGAATGGCATAATAGCAAAAAATTTATATTACTTGTGAGGATTTCGCGACTATGTCGGCAAATTATATTGAAGTTCAAATTTTTGGACAGGTACTTCGTTTACACTGTCCACCGGAACAACAGGAACATCTACTTGCATCCGCAGAACGTTTAGAAGAACGTGTGGCGCTTTTGAAAGATCAATCCGGTATTATCCAACTTGAAAAAGTGTTAGCGATTGTTGCATTAAATCTTAATTACGAGCTTGAGCAAGAAAAACAAAAAAATGCGAATAATAAAGCTGTATTAGAATCCTGTATTCAGCAACTTGATAGTTCTCTCAATAAATTACTGACAAATACATCGGTTGAGATTAATCAAGAAAACGTTTAAAAGCTGATCATTTGTGAATTTTTCTAAATTCAAGACTAGGAAAAATCATTAATTTCCGTTAGTATAACTCTTGCCTGAGGTGTACGTTGTTAGTTACGTCCCTGAGCCGATAATTTAAAACTTTGAGTTGGACATCTAATCGCTGGTGAGCAGGCTTACCTTGAGTAAGAAGCCTAAAGGCAATTAAGTTCGATTCCCTTGAACCTTCTGGTTCAAGGACCATCACTGATAACGGCACTTCGGGTTCTTTTTTGCATTAAGGTGGTTTTACTATGCAAACTCATCAAATGCCACTTCGTAAGCAATTTCGCCAAATAATTCAAGCTGAACGAGCGAAATTATCTCCCGATCAACAAATTACCGCTTCTTTAAATCTTATTCCGAAAGCATTAGCTTTAATTAATCATTATCGTGCCGAACATATTGCTCTTTACTTACCTTTTAATCACGAAATCTCTCCGTTACCACTTATTGATAACTTGCTTGCCTTAGGAAAATCCGTTTATCTTCCCGTGTTACACCCTTTTGCTAAAGGTCATCTACTCTTTTTAAAATATGATTCCTCCTGTGTCTTAGAAACACATCGCTTCGGAATGTTGCAACCCAAACTTGATGTTCGCAACGTAAAACCATTAACTGAATTGGATATGATCTTTACACCGTTATTGGCTTGTGATTTGGCAAAAAATCGCTTAGGGTATGGTGGCGGATTTTATGACAGAACCCTTGCAATGGCATCAGCAAAAACAATAAGCGTAGGCTTGGCACACCAATGCCAATTGATTGAGCAAGTGCCGACAGAACCTTGGGATATACCACTTAATCATTTGGTTATTGGAGAAATAATATGACAGAAAAAGAATCGGCAGGAAGCCAAACATTAATTCGAGGACTTAAATTACTTGAATTACTTTCTCAATACCCAAACGGTTGCCCTCTCGCCCAATTGTCTGAACTCGCTCATTTAAATAAGAGTACCGTTCATCGTCTGTTACAAAGTTTGCAACAAGAGGGATTTGTTCGCCCTGCACCCACCGCAGGCAGTTATCGCTTATCTACCAAATGTTTAGCTATCGGGCAAAGAGCATTAAGTTCCTTAAATATTTTGCATATTGCCGCCCCTCATTTAGAAGCTCTCAATTTAAAATTAGGTGAAACGGTAAACTTTGCGATGCGAGAAGAACATCACGCAATTCTTATCTATAAATTAGAGCCGACTATCGGAATGATGAAAACGCGAGCTTATATTGGGCAAAGATTACAACTGTATTGTTCTGGTATGGGGAAATTATTTCTAGCTTACGATCGGCCTGACTATATCCCACATTATTGGCAAATTAAACAAGATGTTATTCAACAGTTAACACCAAATACGATTACGACCATTCCGGCAATGAATATCGAATTAGAAAAAATTCGCTCGCAACAATTTGCGATGGATGATGAAGAAAACGAAATGGGTGTTTCGTGCATTGCTTGTCCAATTTTTGATCATCAAGGAAAAGTCATCTATGCCGTTTCGGTTTCACTTTCTACCGCAAGACTAGCTCAATCCGGATTTAATACTTTATATTCGGAAATCCAATCAACCGCACAAAAATTTCGGAAGAATTGGGTTGGCATCAATTATAAGCGGTTAGATCTGCACCATTTTTTGCAAAATCTCAGCAAAGATCTGATCATATTGTCAGGCATTTTTTCTATCCACAAACGCTGTGGATAACTTTGTGGATTTCTTTATAAAAAGTTATCTAACCCTAGGTGGGATCTCGATCTTTTTCTCGCAATACTGAATTGAACACAAAATAACTTATTTAATAAAATCAATTAGTTACATTTTATCTAGCTATTTTAGCAAAAAATTTTATATTTTCTAAGTGTAAAAATACTTGACAAATCTCGCCTGTGTAAAAGTTATTTTACTTCCTTCTATTATGGATAAAAACCCAAACCACAATTTAATATAAAATTAACATTTAAAACAGATTTGTCTTATTTAACTTTTTCACAATATTCTGAAGTAAACAAATCTTCCGCAACTTGCTAAAAAATTGATTTAACTCGTAAGTGCCGCATAAAAACAGCTGAATTTTTGTGAAAAATTCATTTCTCCCCTATCTTTTGCTATAATTCTCGACTTTTGCACCAAGTTAATAAAATTAGCAACATAGAAAGAATAAGAGGAATAACTATGTTCAACTTCGATCCGACAACTATCACATTCCTGATTTATATTATTGGAATGATTGCGATTGGTTTTATTGCCTATCGTATGACCAATAATTTATCAGATTATATTTTAGGCGGTCGCCGTTTAGGCAGTTTCGTGACGGCTTTATCTGCCGGTGCATCCGATATGTCCGGTTGGTTACTGATGGGATTACCCGGTGCAGTCTATGCCGGCGGTTTAATTGAAGGCTGGTTAGCTATCGGTCTTACTATCGGTGCATATCTAAACTGGAAACTGGTTGCAGGCCGTTTACGTTCACATACGGAACATAGCGGTGATGCACTCACACTTCCCGAATATTTTCATAATCGTTTTAATGATGAAACCCGTATTATCAAAATTTTATCAGCACTTATTTTTTTGCTGTTCTTTGCCGTGTATTGTGCATCAGGTGTCGTAGCCGGTGCGAGAGTTTTTGAGAATCTTTTCGGTGTTCCTTATGAAAATGCGATTTGGTATGGTGCAATTGCAACTATTCTTTATACTTTCATCGGCGGATTTTTAGCTGTAAGTTGGACTGATACCATTCAAGCATCATTGATGTTATTTGCATTAATTTTAACGCCTGTATTCGTGGTAATGAATGTAGGCGGCTTTGATGTTATGCAAGAAACGATTGCAAGAGTCGGTGAGTTAGCACAGAAAGATTATAATGATATTTTTAGCGGGACAACGGTACTTGGTGTATTAAGCCTATTAGCTTGGGGCTTAGGCTACTTCGGACAACCTCATATCGTAGTACGTTTTATGGCGACTGAAAGTGTTAAATCATTGGAAAATGCTCGTCGTATCAGTATGACTTGGATGGTGATCTGTCTAGTTGGTGCAATCGGTATCGGTTATTTCGGTATGGCGTATTTCTTTACCCATCCGGAACAAGCTAATGTAGTAAATCAAAATAAAGAACAGATCTTTATTGAATTAGCAAAATTACTGTTTAATCCGTGGATTGCTGGTGTGCTACTTTCTGCTATTTTAGTCGCAGTAATGAGCACCCTTTCAGCACAGCTATTAATTTGTTCAAGTGCGATTACCGAAGATCTCTATAAAGGGATTCTACGTCCGTCCGCTACTGATAAAGAATTAGTGTGGCTCGGTCGAGTTATGGTGTTAGCGGTTGCGGCATTAGCCATCTATATCGCACAAGATCCAAACAGCCAAGTATTCGGTTTAGTGAAAGACGCTTGGGCAGGCTTTGGTAGTGCTTTCGGTCCAGTCGTATTACTGTCATTATTTTGGAACCGTATGAACGGTTTCGGAGCAATTAGCGGTATGTTAGTCGGTGCATTAATCGTTTATTTCTGGAAAGATATTACTGTTTGGGCAGGTTTACCTGAGGTGTATTCAATGATTCCCGGCTTTATTCTTGCAACATTAGCGATTATCCTTGTTTCGCTCATGACCCCACCGCCAAGTAAAAAGGTAACCGATACGTTTGAGCGTGCAGATAAAGCCTATTTAGCAGAGCTTAAATAAAAACGATTTACGATTAAAATTAGCACACTATTTATCCCCTTAGCGACAAGCTAAGGGGATTTTAATTTTCTGTTTAGCAAGTCATTTACTTTTCAGCTATAATGTGCCAACTATCCCGTGAGGTAGTATTTACGTATGTTAATTCAAACCGAGAGTTGAAACAAAAATGACAAATCAAACTATCAGCACACCTAAACAGGTGTTTGTTGGCTTACAAATGCTATTTGTGGCATTTGGTGCTTTAGTGTTAATGCCGTTAATTACCGGCTTAGATCCTAATACAGCCCTCCTGACTGCCGGTATCGGTACCCTACTTTTCCAACTTTGTACCAAAGGTCAAGTGCCTATCTTCCTCGCATCTTCCTTCGCCTTTATCGCACCGATTCAATACGGCGTACAACAATGGGGGATCCCAACCACCATGGGTGGTTTGGTATTTACCGGTTTTGTTTACTTCGCATTAAGTGCGTTAGTGAAATGGAAAGGGGCAAATATCCTCGAAAAACTTTTCCCACCGGTGGTAGTTGGTCCGGTAATCATTATTATCGGCTTAGGTTTAGCACCGACTGCGGTTGATATGGCTCTCGGTAAAGGTACAACTATTGAACCGAATACCGCCTTACTGATTTCAATGGCAACGCTAATTACTACGCTTGTGGTAGCGGTCTTTGCCAAAGGTTTAATGAAATTAGTCCCGATTATGTTCGGAATTGTGGTTGGTTATATCCTTTCACTCGTGTTCGGCATCATTGATTTTAGCCCGGTAACTAATGCCGCTTGGTTTAGCTTACCGAAGCTCACCACGCCGGAATTTAAGTTAGAAGCGATTCTTTACTTATTACCTATCGCCCTTGCACCGGCAGTCGAACACGTCGGTGGTATTATGGCGATCAGCTCAGTAACTGGTAAAGATTTTATGAATAAACCGGGTTTACACCGCACCTTATTAGGTGACGGCGTTGCAACCTCTGCCGCAAAGATTTTTAGGCGGCCCACCAAATACTACTTATGCGGAAGTTACCGGTGCGGTTATGCTCACCAAAAACTTTAACCCACGTGTAATGACCTTTGCCGCTATTTGGGCAATTGCCATTTCATTCTGCGGCAAAGTGGGCGCCTTCTTACAAACCATCCCGGGCGTAGTGATGGGCGGCATTATGATGTTAGTTTTCGGTTCTATCGCGACAGTTGGTATGAGTACATTAATTCGTGCCAAAGTGGATATGGGCGAAGCTCGCAACCTCTGTATCGTTTCAGTAGTCATGACCTTCGGCATCGGCGGCATGCTGATCAACGTTGGCGAATTTTCATTGAAAGGTATCAGTCTCTGTGCTATTGCGGCAATTATTATGAACTTATTACTTCCGAAAGAAGTCGCTAAAAAAGCAGAATAATTTACAATTTCTGATAATAAACAAGCGGTCAAATTCTGTTAAAAATTTGCAAATTGCAAAAGATTTTTGGAATTTGACCGCTTATTTTTGGTTTTTAGGATAACAACATTAGTACAACAATGAATAAAGCTGTCGTCTAAATTTCGGCACAATAGGATCATTACCTAAAGCAGAAAGAATCGCTAAAAATTGGCTTTTGACTTCCCCATTAGCTGTATTTAAATCCGCTTTAAGCCACTCGAAAAGTAATGCTAACGCTTCTTCGTTCTTATGAACCTGATGTAGCTGGTTTGCTAAACGAATCGCAATTTCCGGTGTTTTATTATTCGCATAATCTGCTTGTAATTGCTGTAATTCAGGCGATTCGTTCGCTTGCTCTAACAATTCAATCTGTGCCTGTAAACCATTCCAACGGCTATCACGATCTTGAATCGGAATCTGCTTTAAGATCTCTCGAGCGTCTTCTACTTTTTTCATCACAATAAAAGTTTCCGCATAAAGCAAAGCAAAATCGCTGTTTTTCTTATCGGTCATTTCCCAAGCTGATTTAAGTAACGGTAATGCCTCTTCATAACGCTGATCTTGCAATAATTCCAAAGCCTGATTGAATTTAAGCTCTTCTTCTTTCGGCAGAATATTTGCCAAACGTACACGCATTTCTTGCTCAGAAATCGCCCCTTGAATCATATCAACCGGTTGTCCGCCTGCGAAAAGATACATCGTTGGAATCGTTTGAATCCTAAATTGAGCCGCCAATGCTTGTTGTTCATCGCAATTTACCGTAGCCAATAAAAATTGTTCAGGATTTTCATCCGCCAAACGGCGTAATAATGAATCCATTTCCAATGAAGCAACTTCTCTCGGCGAGATAAAACTAAACACCACCGGCACTTGTGCCGCCGCATTCCACACTTCACTAAAATTACTTTCAGTCACATTGACAAAATCATTCATACTCTTTTCCTAATCTAAAAAATCAGCACATTATACCTTATTTTTAGTAAGCCGTTTCAATCGGTAAACCGTTTCGCTCCCAACCATCAAAACCGCCTTTCACACTATATACGCGATCAAAACCCTGTTCGACTAAAAACTGAGCAGTATTACGACTACTTACACCATGGTAACAGATCACTATTACCGGCTCCTCATAATCCACTTCATCTAAAAAACGTCCATAACTTTCATTGGTTAAATGAAACGCATCTTGTGGATGACTATAAACATAACGGCGTGCATCACGAATGTCTGCTAAAGTCGCTCCTTCATTTTCCATTAATTCCCACGCCTGTTGCGGACTGATTTCAGTAAATGTTTCACTCATAAATAATTTCTCGAATAGTCAATAATAAAAAATCGAGCGAATATAGCATAATCTATAAAATAAAAATAAACGAGAATACCTATTATTACAAGTTGAATTTTCTGGCTCGCTTAGTATAATTACGAACCATTTTCATTTCACAGAATTATCTGTTTTCTTCATATTTAGATCGTTTCCGAGGATTTTATGGAACAAATGCTTGAACTGTTACAAGGCCATGTCGATTATATTATTTTGGGCTTACTATTATTAATGAGTATCATATTAGTATGGAAAATCATTGAACGAATCCTGTTTTATAAACAACTTGATGTTGCACAATATGAAACTATTCACGATTTAGAAATTGATGTGACCCGTAACCTCACTACCATTTCGACTATCGGAGCCAATGCACCTTATGTCGGCTTATTAGGTACGGTATTAGGTATTTTATTAACCTTTTATCATTTAGGCCATTCCGGTGGAGAGATTGATGCGCTTCAATTATGGTGCATTTATCACTTGCACTAAAAGCCACTGCGGCAGGTATCTTAGTTGCAATTCCGGCAATGATGTTCTACAGCGGTTTTAATCGTAAAGTAGAAGAAAGCAAACTTAAATGGCAAGCCATTCAGGCTCGTAAAGCCAATTAATAAGGTGTTCTATGAAAAAGTTTGATGAGATTAATATCATTCCGTTCATTGATATTATGTTGGTGTTGTTGGCAATAGTATTAGTAACTGCTTCATTTATTTCACAGGGAAAAATTCCAGTAAACGTGCCTAAAGCGACAACAACTCAAGCGATGAAAGCGGATGAATTAGCAAAATTACTGACCATCACGGAAAATAATGAGTTCTATTTCAATGACAAACCGATTACAAAAGAAGCATTAACTACGGAAGTCGCAGACTTGGGATAAGACTCAAAAAGTTACCTTAAAAGTTGATGGTGCAGTTGCATTTGAGAAATTTGTTGAACTGACTGATATTCTCTCTGCTAACGAAATTAAAAATGTTGCTATCGTAACGAAAAAAGATACAGCGAAGAAATAGGATACGAGTATGAAGAAAAAACATTCTCGTATCGGTTTAGTTAGTTCCATTGCTTTCCATTCTCTTATTTTTGCCGGTATTACTTCTGTTGTTGTCAATTCTCACTCCGATATAAAACCTCAAGAAGAAGCCTTATCTATTGAGATGGTTGTCGCATTATTAGAACAGCCTCAAGTTGCTGTAGCACAAGAAACACCAACGCCAGTAGAATCCGAACAGCAAATAGAACAAGAGCCTGAACCGGAAGTTATACCGGAAGCAATTCCTGAACCGAAACCAGTTCCTAAGCCTAAACCGAAAGAAAAACCAAAAGAGAAGCCAAAGGAAAAACCTAAAGAGAAACCGAAACCAAAAGAAGTTGAAAAGCCGAAAGAAAAGCCTAAAAAAGAAAAACCGAAAGAAATCGTAAAACCGATTAAAGCCTTAGAGAAAGGCCCTGAAGCTAAACAAGGTATTGTTGCTAAAGCAGTACCAAATGCTTTCCAAGGTACTCAAGTTCGTGCTGGTATTCCAAATGGTAAACCTGAAGGAAATCCAAACGGAATTGCTACAAACGGTTCTAAAAACGGAACGATAGCTGGTAATAATAACGGCGGAAGTTCTGCGAGTGAAATCTCAGCTTATAAAGCGGCACTACAACGTGCTTTACAACGCCGAGCAAGTAGTTCCTATCCAACTCGGGAAAAAATGATGCGTAAAACAGGGATTGTAACTATCGGTTTTACTGTTTCGTCATCAGGACAGTTAGCCAATGTACAAGTGCTAAATAGTTCAGGGAATAGTAACTTGGATAATGCGGCAGTAAAAGCAAGACAAAGCACAACAGTTAATCCACCGCCAGCCGGATTCCCAAGTAATATTACTGTACCGGTCAGATTCTCGATTGAATAACTCACATTCATAAGCTCCTTTACGGGGGCTTATTTTTTGGCTTAAAGTAAGCGGTCATTTTTACTAACATTTTGCAAAAAATCGACAAATGATAACCGCTTGCCTAAAGTGAGGTGCTTAAGTAAAATAAACCGTTTCTATTTTTATTATACAAATTGAGGAAAATGTAATGTTTGGAAAAGGCGGCTTAGGCGGTTTAATGAAACAAGCCCAGCAAATGCAAGAGCGTATGCAAAAAATGCAAGAAGAAATCGCACAACTTGAAGTAACCGGCGAATCTGGTGCAGGTTTAGTAAAAGTAACAATCAATGGTGCACATAACTGCCGTCGTATCGAAATCGATCCATCATTAATGGAAGACGATAAAGAAATGGTGGAAGACTTAGTTGCTGCATGACCTTCAATGATGCCGTTCGCCGTGCGGAAGAAATGCAAAAAGAAAAAATGGCGAGTGTGACTGCCGGTATGCAATTACCACCAGGTATGAAATTCCCATTCTAATTTAGCGATAATGGATAGGCGCTTTTGCAACTATCCATTATTAACTTTCAACTACCCATTCCTATTTATGCAAATTAGCCCTTTACTCGAAAACCTTATGGAAGCCCTGCGTGCATTACCCGGTGTCGGTCCGAAATCCGCACAGCGTATGGCATATCATTTATTACAACGCAATCGTTCCGGCGGTATAAGCTTATCTAAAGCCTTGAATGAAGCAATGACACATATCGGTCATTGCAACTCTTGCCGTACATTTACCGAAGAGGACGAATGTAATATCTGTAAAAATCCTCGCCGTCAAATGAGCGGTCAACTTTGTGTGGTTGAAATGCCGGAAGATATTCAAGCAATTGAGCAAACCGGACAGTTTTCAGGACGTTACTTTGTATTAATGGGACATCTTTCGCCGTTGGACGGCATCGGGCCTAGAGAAATTGGCTTAGATCTGTTGCAAAGCCGTTTAGAAAACGAATCTTTTCACGAAGTCATTCTTGCTACTAATCCGACGATAGAAGGCGATGCAACGGCTAATTATATTGCGGAAATGTGCCGTATCCACAATGTAAAAGTGACTCGCATTGCGCATGGGATTCCGGTTGGCGGCTCATTAGAAATGGTAGACGGTACAACCCTTTCCCACTCTTTTGCCGGTAGACGAGATATTTCGTTATAAGATGAAAAGGTTATTTGGCTAGCTATAAAAGTCTGATACAATTACTCAAGTATTAATCACTAGAGGTTATCATGGAAACTATCGATACTATTGAAAAAATCAAAAAACAAATCAGCGAAAACCCAATTCTTCTTTATATGAAAGGTTCGCCGAAATTCCCTTCATGCGGTTTCTCTGCACGTGCGGTGGAAGCGGTAATCAACTGCCAAGTGCCATTCGGTTATGTTGATATTTTAACGAATCCGGATATTCGTGCTGAATTACCGAAATTCGCAAACTGGCCGACTTTCCCACAATTATGGGTAGAAGGCGAATTAGTTGGCGGTTGTGATATCGTATTAGAAATGTTCCAAAAAGGTGAACTACAAACCTTATTAAAAGAAGTCGCGGCTAAACACGCTTAATTCTTTAACAAACATTCGGCCCAAGCCATTCGCTTGGGTTTTTTTCTGCAAAAAATGCCATTTTGCTCTTACATTCTTATTCGTTTTTGGCTTACAATGTAAAAATTCATTTGTAAGAAATAACAATAAGGACACAACAACATGGCTTTAAAAGATTTAGATTGGGCTAATTTAGGCTTTTCCTACATTAAAACAGATTATCGCTTCATCGCACACTGGAAAGACGGCAAATGGGATGAAGGTCAATTAACTACAGATAACACTCTCCATATTCACGAAGGTTCAACTGCACTTCACTACGGCCAACAATGTTTCGAGGGCTTAAAAGCCTATCGTTGCAAAGACGGTTCTATCAATTTATTCCGCCCTGAAGAAAATGCAAAACGTATGCAAGGTACTGCTCGCCGTTTATTAATGGCGGAAGTGCCAACCGAGTTATTTGTGCGTGCTTGTAAAGAAGTGGTCAAAGCAAACCAAGATTGGTTAGGCCCATACGGTTCAGGTGCAACCCTTTACTTACGTCCGTTCTTAATCGGCGTGGGTGAAAATATCGGTGTAAAAGCGACACCAGAATACATTTTCTCCGTATTCTGCTGTCCGGTGGGTGCGTATTTCAAAGGTGGTTTAGCACCATCTAACTTTATTACAACCGACTACGACCGTGCCGCACCAATGGGAACCGGCGGTGTTAAAGTAGGTGGTAACTATGCGACAAGTTTATTACCGCACGAATTAGCGACAGAACAAGGCACAGCAAGACGCAAATTTGCCGATGCGATCTACCTTGATCCGAAAACTCATACCAAAATTGAAGAAGTGGGTGCGGCAAACTTCTTCGGTATTACTAAAGATAATAAATTTATTACCCCAGCGTCAGAATCAATCTTACCAAGTATTACCAAATACTCGTTATTACATATTGCTAAAGAGCGTTTAGGTATGGAAACGATTGAAGGCGACGTATATATCGATCAGTTAGATCAATTCGCTGAAGCCGGTGCTTGTGGTACTGCGGCGGTAATTACGCCGGTTGGTGGTATTCAGCATAAAGGCGATTTCCACGTATTCTATTCGGAAACGGAAGTTGGCCCGGTAACAAAACGCTTATATGCAGAACTTACCGGTATCCAATTCGGTGATGTGGAAGCACCGGAAGGCTGGATTGTTAAAGTAGAATAGGTTAATTTTGTGACAAGCGGTAAAATCTTGCAATTTTTTGCAAATTTCTACCGCTTGTTCTTTTTTAAAGATAGGGAATATTATGATTCAACGTATTGATGTTAGCAAACGTTTCTCTGAAGTTGCCATTTATAACGGCGTAGCTTATCTAGCCGGTCAAGTACCGACGGACGATAGCCAAGACACTTATCAGCAAACCAAACAAGTGCTTGCAGAAATTGATAAATTCTTAGCCAAAGCTAACACCGATAAAAGCAAAATCTTAATGGCAACCGTCTATCTTGCGAATATGGCTTATTATGATGAAATGAACCGAGCTTGGGACGAATGGGTAGCAGAAAATAATGCACCGCCACGGGTCGCGGTGGAAGCAAGACTCGCAAATCCAAACTGGAAGGTTGAAATCGTTGTCACTGCCGCCATTTAATCAGTAGGCGTAAGTATTTGCTTACGCCTAGCGTGCTTAATCGAATAGGAGGAAACATGAGAGCATTTAATCGACACGCTCATATTTTCTTTATTGGTGGTGCAACTGATCTTGAACCCTACTATTTTGTAGGACCTCTAAATAATATCACCATTGCACAAAAAAGATTTGCTAGAAAAATCCACAGATATTTAGCGAACTATACAAATATTCACTTCCATTCTCTTGGCTATAACCGTATTTATCATTTAAGTGATATTGAGTTAAATGTCTTACTCAAAATTCAACCGCAGGATCTTATTTATATTATCGGACATAGTTTAGGCGGTTGGAATGCACCGCATCTAGCCAGAATACTAAAAGACAAAGGCTATCGAGTTCGTATTCTTGCAACGCTTGATCCGGTGGGAGAAGGCACATTAGTTTGGCTCGGCTCAAATATCTATAAAACACCGCAACCCCAACCAGATGCTGATTTTTGGATTAATATTCGAGCAGAAAACGAGAACTTAGATCTTTCCGATATTGTGGCTCAGATAGGTCAACAATGGTTACTGACTGATGAACCAAATATCAATGAAACACTCCATATTCATCATTTCGATGCTCAACAAATGTTAAGACATAAATTACATACGGGAAAATCAATTATGGATTACATTATCGACAATATTCAGCAACTCTTATAATGCTTCTGATTGTGACTTTACGAAAATCGATCTATTATTTTAGAATATAAATTAAATTCTATAATAAAGGATAAAAAATGAATCTCACAGAAGCATTACCTGAAACCATTACCAAACTATTACGCAATATTTTAAGTTCATTACTCATTATTCTTGCTATTGTATTAATCATCGCTTTGGTTAAAGTGACTTACGGACTATGCATAATGATTTTAACTAGTGGAACTACTGTCCCTTATGCCTTAGCCGAACAAATCGTAATGTTCTTTCTCTACTTCGGTTTTTTAGGACTCATTTCGCAATATTTTAAGAGCGGTTATCATTTCCCATTACGCTATTTTATTTATGCTGGGATCACTGCGATGTTACGCCTAATCATTGTTGACCACGAAAGTGCTACAAACACAATTCTATTCGCAGGTGCCATCTTACTCATGGTGATCGCACTTTGCTTAGTACTTTATTCGGATAAACTCAGAAATATCTAAATTATCCGTGTATTACGTAGTTAAATTTTCTAAATATGCTACCGCTTATAAATAAAAAACCACGAAATACAATGATCACATAAGATAATTTCCGAGTAATCCGTGTGTTCCGTGGTTAATATTTATCTTTCTGGCTAAACTAGTCCACCATAAAACAAGCGATTTTTGTGCCGTTTTCGTAGCTTTTTAGTTGCGGCTGTCCCGCTTTGCATTTTTCGGTTGCCAAACGACAACGAGCGTGGAACGCACAACCTTTCGGCGGATTTAACGGGCTGGGTAATTCGCCGGTTAATTTAATCCGCTCACGACGTTGTTCCGGATTTAAACGGGGTGTCGCCGAAAGTAATGCTTGGGTGTACGGGTGACGAGGATTGCCGAAAATCGCTTTAGTTTCGCCTTGCTCTACCACTCGTCCTAAGTACATTACCATCACTTCATCGGCAATATGCTCAACCACCGACAGATCATGCGAAATGAAAACATAAGAAAGCCCCATATCGTCTTGCAGATCCATCATCAAATTAAGCACCTGCGCACGCACCGATACGTCCAATGCCGAAACCGGCTCATCCGCCACTACCACATCAGGATTGAGCATTAAGCCGCGAGCAATTGCAATACGCTGGCGTTGTCCGCCGGAAAACATATGCGGATAACGGTCGTAAAACTCAGGTTTTAAACCGACTTTGCCCATCATTTCCAACACTTTCGCTTTACGCTCTGCTGCCGATAAATCGGTATTGATTAATAACGGCTCTTCTAAAATGCTTCCCACTTTTTTACGCGGATTCAGCGAGCTATAAGGGTTTTGGAATACAATCTGAATTTTCTTACGACGCAATGCGGTGGTTTCTTTATCATTGACTAAGAAATTCTGCCCTTTATAAAACAGCTCGCCTTCGGTCGGGCTTTCAATCATCGTGAGCATTCGCCCCAAGGTTGACTTACCGCGACCGGACTCGCCAACCACCGCCAATGTTTTGCCTCGTTCCAATTGGAATGACACGCCATCTACCGCTTTAACCGTTTTCGGTTTAGCGAACATTCCTTGCTTAACCGGATAATATTTTTTCAGATTTTTCGCATCAAGAAGCGGTGCGTTTTGTTCATTTTTTTGCAAATCAGTCATTTCGCTTCTCCGTTATTACTGCATTGTAGGAATACCATTTTCATCTAACGGGAAATGGCATTTCACTTGGCGACCGCTTAAAACACGTAATTCAGGTTCGCTGGTTCGGCATTTATCCGTAGCATACGGGCAACGAGGATTCAGCAAACAGCCTTGCGGTCGGTCATATTTGCCTGGAACCACACCGGGTAGCGATTGCAAACGAGATTTACCTTCGGCAAATTCAGGCAAGGCTTTAAGCAATGCTTGTGTATAAGGGTGAAGCGGTGCTTTAAAGATTAATTCCGCCTTGCCCTCTTCCACTACTTGCCCTGCATACATCACGATAATGCGATGTGCCGATTCGGCAACCAACGCTAAATCGTGAGTAATCAGAATCAACGCCATATTTTCTTTGCGTTGCAATTCCAGCAATAAGTCAATAATTTGTGCTTGAATCGTTACATCTAATGCGGTGGTCGGCTCATCCGCAATCAATAGTTTCGGATTACACGCAATCGCCATAGCGATCATCACACGCTGGCTCATACCGCCCGAAAGCTGATGCGGGTAAACTTCTAAACGAGATTGCGGATCAGGAATCCCGACCATGGTTAATAATTCAATCGCACGTTCACGGCGAGCCGCTTTTGAGTCAGCCTTGATGCACCTTTAACGCTTCCATAATTTGGAAACCGACCGTATAACTCGGGTTAAGACTGGTCATCGCATCTTGGAAAATCATCGACACATCCGCACCGACAATTTTCTGTTTTTCTTTCGGTTTTAACGCTAATAAATTATTGCCGTTAAACTCAAGCGAATTTGCCGTCACACGACCGGGGAAGTCAATTAAGCCCATAATCGCTAACGAGCTAACCGATTTACCCGATCCGGACTCACCGACAATACCTAACACTTCGCCTTCGTTAATCGTATAACTGATACGATCTACCGCTTTGAAGGGTGCTTTCTCATCACCGAAATGGACAGAAAGCTGATCTACCGTTAATAAAGCCATCTTGCTCTCCTTATTGTTTCAATTTTGGATCGAGTGCATCACGTAAGCCGTCACCCATTAAGTTAAATGCTAAGACGAGTAATAAAATCGCTAACCCCGGAATAGTTACTAACCAGTTTGCCGATTGCATAAAGCCACGAGATTCCGCCAACATTGTACCTAATTCTGGTGTCGGAGGTCGCGCACCAATGCCTAAGAAGCCAAGTGCGGCAAGTTCTAAAATCGCATTGGAGATACCCATCGTCATTTGTACGATTAACGGAGCAAGGCAGTTCGGTAAAATCACGATAAACATTAAACGTAGTACACCAGCACCGGCAACTCGACTCGCTACCACATAATCACGATTTTTTTCACTCATTACCGAAGCACGAGTTAAGCGCACATAGCTTGGAATCGAAACAATCGCAATCGCTATCGCCGCATTAATCAAGGAAGGTCCTAAAATGGTCACCACGCCAATGGTGAGAAGTAAGCTCGGAATAGCTAACATAATATCGACAAAACGCATAATCACGATATCAATCACACCGCCGTAATAGCCGGCAAGTAAGCCTAAAATCACGCCGAATACACAAGATAAAATCACGATAACTAAGCCGATAAACACCGATAAACGCGCACCGTAGATAATACGGGAAAGAATATCACGCCCAATATCATCGGTTCCTAACAGATAAGCGGAATTACCGCCGTCCATCCACGCCGGAGGTAGTAATAAGGCACTACGATTTTGCTCAATCGGGTCAAAAGGAGCGACCCAACCTGCAAATACCGCAAAGAAAAAGACAATAGTAATAAAGGCAAGCCCGATCACCGCACCACGGTTTTGGCAAAAGTAATACCAAAACTCTTGTAAAGGTGTCTTCGGAGCCGGTGCCGAAAGGGTTGTTGAAGACATTATGTATCTCACTCCATTCAAATCATTTTGCAAAATTTTGCGTAAATTTAACCGCTTGTAAAAGCTGAAAAATAGGCTTAGTTATGGCGGATTCTCGGATTAACTACACCGTAAATTAAATCAACGGTTAAATTCACTAAAATAATAATCGTCGCAATAATTAATACCGAACCTTGTAATACCGGATAGTCACGTGCGTTAATCGCATCGATAATCCATTTACCGATACCCGGCCACGAGAAAATATTTTCGGTAAGTACCGCACCGGAAAGTAGTCGCCCCACAATCAGTCCCACTACAGTAACTACCGGAATCAACGCATTGCGTAACGCATGAACAATCACAATACGAGTAGTATTCAAGCCTTTCGCTTTTGCGGTACGAATATAATCTTCACCTAACACTTCCAGCATTGAAGAACGGGTCATACGCGTCACTACCGCCAATGGAATAGTGCCTAACACGATCGAAGGCAAAATCAGCGATTTAATCGCGCGATAAATGCACCCGGCTCATCTGAAACCCAAGTGTCATACAGCATAAAGCCGCTTTCCGCTTCAATCCAATATTCGGAAGGTAAACGTCCTGAAGCAGGTAAACCTAACGGCGTAGAGAAATAGAGAATTAAGATTAAGCCCCACCAGAAAATCGGCATCGAATAACCGGTTAAAGATAAAGTGGTCACCGTATGCGAAATCCATGAATCCTTCTTCACGGCGACAATCACGCCAAGAAAGATACCGAATAGCAACGACCATAATAGTGCAAAGAAAGCTAATTCAACCGTTGCAGGGAAAAGTGTGAAAAATTCTTTTAACACCGGTTCGTTATTACGGAATGAATTGCCGAGATCGCCCTGAAATACCCCTTTAATATAATTAAAATATTGTTCATGTAGTGGCAAATCTAAACCGAGCTGAGCCATCATCTGAGCGTGAACCGCCGGATCTAAGCCTCGTTCTCCCATCCGAATTTCAATCGGATCCCCCGGAATCAAATGCACTAAGGCAAAAGTAATTAACGTTATCGCCAGAAAGGTTGGGATAACCATCAAAAGACGTTTAAGAATAAATGAAAACATTAGGTATACTCATTATTTGTACCACGGAAAATAGGAAAAACACGGCATAAGCGGTAAAATTCAGCGAATTTTTTACAAATTGCCTATCCCCTTTGCCGTGCTTTCAATAGTTAATAAGAGAACTTATTTTGTCTCTAAATCAACCCCGTAGAAATTATGTAAGCTAAATGGGCTGATCACATAACCCTTTACTTCCTTACGGACAGGGAAATAAGTAGTTGAGTGAGCAATTGTTACCCATGGTGCTTGCTCTTTGAAAAGTACTTGAGCTTGTTTATAAAGCTCGGTACGTTTTGCTTTATCAGTTGTTTGAACTGCATCGGTCATTAACTTATCAAAATCTTTATGACAGAATTTGGCATAGTTAGAACCTTGTTTTACCGCCGCACAACTTAATAAGGTATTTAGGAAGTTATCCGGATCTCCGTTATCACCGTTCCAGCCCATCATACCGGTTGTATGTTCGCCGTCACGCATACGATTGAGATATTCACCCCATTCGTAACTCACGATTTTGGCATTCACACCCACTTTTTTCCAATCTTCTTGGATAAGCTCCGCCATACGGCGTGCATTCGGGTTATACGGACGAGAAACCGGCATTGCCCACACTTCGGTATCAAAACCTTTTTCCAATCCGACTTCTTTTAACAAGGCTTTGGCTTTTTCCGGATCATAGTCATAATCCTTCACTTCATCGTTATAGCTCCACATTGTCGGTGGAATCGGATTTTTCGCTTTTTCGCCGGAACCTTGATAAACCGACTGAATAATTGCATCTTTGTTAATTGCATAGTTTAACGCTTGACGCACTTTCACATCATCAAATGGTTTTTTCTGCGTATTGAAATGTAAATAACCGATATTTAAACCCGGTTTGGTCATTAAATTGATATTCGGATCTTTTTTCAATGCTTCCAAATCAGCCGGATTCGGGTAAGGAGTCGCGTGACATTCACCTTTTTGTAATTTTGCCATACGTACCGAAGCATCCGGTGTAATCGCAAAAACTAAACGGTCAATCGCCGCTTTACCTTCCCAATATTGTTCAAAACCTTTATAACGAATCTGAGCATCTTTTTGGTAATCAACAAATTGGAATGGTCCCGTACCAACCGGATGTTGATCTAATTTTTCCGGCGTACCGGCTTTCAATAATTGATCCGCATATTCCGCAGAGAAAATCGAAGCAAAGTCCATCGCAATATTTGCTAAGAATGGGGCATTCGGCACTTTTAGATTAATTTTAACCGTATAATCATCTACTTTCTCAACATTTTGAATAATGTTTCCCATATCCATACCGATAAAATATTCATAGTTACCACCGGATACCTTATGGAAAGGGTGATTCGGATCTAATTGACGATTGAATGAGAACACTACATCGTCCGCATTAAAATCACGACTCGGTTTAAAATCTTTAGTCGAATGGAATTTCACCCCTTTACGTAAATAAAAGGTATAGCTTTTGCCGTCTTCCGACACATCCCATTTTTCAGCTAAAGATGGTACAACTGTTGTTTCGCCTTTAGCAAAGTCAACTAAACGATTAAAAATCGCTTGGCTGGTTGCATCAAGCGTACCACCATCTGTTGCAAATTGCGGATTTAAATAGGTAGGAGAGGCTTCTAAACAATAAACAAATGTTTTAGGTGCGGCAAAAGCCGAACTTGAAGCGGCAATTGCCAATGAGAGCAGAGAAAGTTTTGTTAGTTTCTTCATTGAATACTCCAGTATTGTGTTTGCTTTTTATTTTTATGAATTATTTGAATATACAAGTTTTTCAATGAAGTTCAATACTTTTTCAGTAAAAATCGGTCTAAATTCAACGAAAATTTGCAAATTTCCGCAAAATTTAGACCGCTTGTCATATTTACTGCAATCTATTAATTATTTCCTAACTCCACTCGATAGAAATTGTGCGATAAGAAGGGGCTAACCGTATAGCCTGTTACTTCTTTACGCATAGGAAAATAAGTGGTCGAATGTGCAATCGGAAGCCAAGGTGCTTGCTGTTTAAAAATCACTTGAGCTTGTTTATAAAGAGCTTCTCGTTTTGCCTTATCTGACTCTTGTGCCGCTTGCGTAACTAAATCATTGTAAGATTTGTCACAGAAATGTGCATAATTAGAACCTTGTTTTACGGAATTACAACTTAATAACGTATTCAAGAAGTTATCCGGATCACCATTATCACCAGTCCAGCCCATCATACCGGTTGAATGTTCGCCTTGTTCCATACGTTTGAGGTATTCTCCCCATTCAAAACTGACAATTTTTGCAGTAACACCAATTTTCTTCCAATCTTCCTGAACCATTTCAGCCATACGGCGAGCATTTGGGTTATACGGGCGGGAAACCGGCATTGCCCATAATTCCGTTTCAAAACCGTTTTCCAAGCCGGCTTCTTTTAATAACGCCTTCGCTTTTTCCGGATTATATTCATAATCCTGAACTTGATCGTTATAGCCCCAAATTGTCGGTGGCATTGGATTTTTGGCAACAGAACCTGTTCCTTGATACACCGATTCCAAAATTGCCTGCTTGTTTACCGCATAATTGAGTGCTTGACGCACTTTCTGATTATCTAACGGTTTCTTATCTAAATTAAAGGTAATATAGCCAATATTTAACCCTGATTTTTCCAATACTTGTAAGTTAGTATCTGCTTTCATTTGAGCAATATCAGCTGGGTTCGGATATGGCATTGCCTGACATTCATTTTTCTGCAATTTGGCATAACGCACCGTCGCATCGGGTGTCACACTAAACACTAAGCGGTCTAATTTCGCTCTACCCTGCCAATAATCATCAAATGCTTTAAAACGCACATAAGCATCTTTCTGTAAACCGGCAAACTCAAACGGCCCGGTACCAATCGGTGCGGTATCAACTTTTTCCGGCGTACCCGCTTTTAACATTTGATCTGCATACTCTGAGGATGAAATCGAAGCGAAATCCATCGCAAGATTAGCTAAAAACGGGGCATTCGGTACTTTTAAATGGAATTTAACCACATAAGTATCCACTTTTTCGACTTTTTCAATGATATTAGGCATATCCATACCTAAGAAAAACTCGTAGTTTCCGCCCGATACATTATAGAAATAGTTATATTTATTTAACTGGCGGTTAAAAACGAATAGCACATCATCGGCATTAAAATTACGAGATGGGGTAAACTCTTTATTCTTATGGAACTTAACCCCTTTACGTAAATAAAAGGTATAGGTTTTACCATCTGCAGAAATATCCCATTTTTCAGCTAAGGAAGGAATAAGATTTGTTGTCCCTAGTTCAAAATCAATTAAACGATTATATAACGCCTGTGCTACGTCTAATGTCGCACCGTCTGTACCGATTTGCGGATTCAAAAAGGTGGGAGAAGATTCAATACAATAAGTAAATGTCTGTGGAGTCACCAGAACAGATCCTGAAAAAGTTGCAATAGCAAACGCGGATAAGACTGAGAGTTTTTTCATTAAGATTCCTGATATTGTGTCATATTATTAGTATGTTCTGATATTATCAGGATATATCTTTGCTCTCAAATGAATAGATATAATTTTTTAAATAGATACAAAAAAGTCCTAATATTAATTAGGACTTTTTATCTTTAATTTAGGTTTAACTTGCTATGGTAAGCTGTCCGCCATACAGAATGAAATAGCGTAAACACAATACCCCGATTAAATCGAAGATTGAAACTAAGATGATAAATTTAACATTATGTTTCAAACTATGACTACCAAAGATATTCGCTACTAACGGAATCAAAATACCGATAAACAGTACGCCAATCCAGAAAATTGCACCCCAGAAGCCGGATAAAGCATTATGTAATGCTAATTGCTTATCTGCGCCACCGAAATGTAAGCCGACAAAGAACGCCACTAATAAACCTAATTCGGTAACCATAATCGGTACTTCGAATTTATGGATAAAGTGAACTTCTTTGCTTTCTCCGGATAATTTACCCGCAAGCAAGATCATAAGGAACGTTGCCGCAATACCGGAAGATGTACCTGATGCTAAAAATAACGCTGGTAATACAGGGTTATTTAACATTGGATAACTGATTAAGGCTGAAAGTAAGAAGCCGGTATAAGCACCTAGCACAGCAACGAAGACGAAAAGGATAAACTCAACGGCTTTTAAGCCTTTACTTTCAACAACATCAATCCAATTTAAAATAAATTTAAATGCCGGTAAGTAACGGTTTACTAACATTGCCACCCAATCTTTGAACATAATGGCGATCCATATAACCAATACGGCCATATAAAGTTGGAACAACATTACCCCCATCGACATTACAGAGCTGAAGTTATAGTTAAACATTAACTTCCAGAATGTCCATGGTTTAGTTAGGTGGAAAATAAGTAAAGTTAAACCGATTAGAGTTGGAATAGTCCCTAAAATAGCGGCACTGCGGATTACCCAGTTTTCGCTATTTTTCTCGATTTTATTACCGCTATTACGGTAAGCAATCGCTAACTGCACCGCACCTGATGAAATACCTAATAAGAAAAGGTAAATCGCAATGGTGCTGTCCCACACTAAATTCGGGGTTTGGAATGGAATATAGTCGTTCATTATCTATGTTCCCCCTTGCCAAATGGAATGTGGTATAAGTTCGGCTCTGTACCTAAAGCCACTTTAGTACGATACACAGGGTTCTCGTGTACTTTTTTGTACACTTCGCTATTGCGATCGTTCATATCACCAAAGGTTAATGCTTTAGTCGGACAAGCTTCTACACAAGCAGGTTGTTTGCCTTCCGCAAGATTAGTATCACGGCAGAAGTTACATTTATCTGCTGATTTTTTCTCCGGATGAATAAAACGTACACGGTACGGACAAACTGCGATACAGTATTGGCAACCGACACATAAGTCTGAATGTACGTCAACAATACCGGTTTCCGGATCAACAAATGATGCGCCGGTCGGACAAACAGCAACACAAGGTGCGTTTGTACAATGTTGGCAAGATTGACGGAAAAATTCATACTCTACGTTAGGGAATCACCATACGGCTCGCTACGGATAATTTCTAAACGAGAAACACCTTCCGGTACTTTATTCGTTGTACGGCACGCGTCCATACAAGCGGTACAACCGATACAAGAGGTTTCATCGTGCACCATCGCATAGCGAATTTTTTTCTCTTCTTTCTCAGTAGCAAGAGTTACTGAGGTAGCAAGCCCGGTGCTTGCTACGACAGCGATAGCACCTGCCCCTGAGACGAAGTCTCTACGGGTGCAAGTCATTATTTATTTTCCTTTGCTTTGAGTGAGTCCATTTCAGGGATTTTAAATTCGCCTGAGTGGATTTTTGTATGACAATCCGTACAAAGTTTAATACGTTGTTTTTCAGGAATGTCTTTCATCGGTTCTTTTTCCGGGTGAAGTTCATGACAGTTAGTACATGAGATTTTCGTTGCATGAGTATCATGCGCCCAGAATTTTTCACGTAATTTATCCGCCGTATGACAAGCTACGCACACTTGGTTTTGTTCATTCACCGAACGTTCAAGTGAAGGATTGCTTGCTTTACCGTGCGGATTAAAACGCATTACGTCTTTTACACCTTTACGGTGGTTTTCAGAAATATTACCGTGGCGACTTACGCAAGTAATTTGCTCGCCGTTATTCGGGCTTTTCACATCTTTTTGGAAGTGTTTACCCGCATGGTGGAACGGTTTGCCGGTTGCATTTGCCGATTCATGACATTGCACACAATATTTGTTCGGGTCACGACGTGCATCTTCCGCAATTTGAGCATCACTTGCTTGCTCAGCCCAAAGTGGTTTCGGCTGTTGCGGCATTTCCGCTTGGGAAGCGGTTGAAATTGCAAAAAAACTTGCAAATACGACCGCTTGGAGGGCGATTGCTCGCCCTGCTTTTGAGATAATGTTTTTCATAATTTCACCTCAAGCTTCTATTATTTCGCTTCTGCTTTTGGTGCTACAACCGCTTTTGGTTCTTCTACTGCAGGTAATAAGCCTTTTTTACGAGCTTCCGCATCCCATTGTGGAACCACTGTACGTAAGAATTCATCTTTCGCCGCTTGGTCTTTAGGAATATCCAAACCAATCGCTTTTTGTGCTTTTTCTTTAGTAGAGATATCAGGAATTGCTACTGGAGTAGTTACGCCGTGTTTCGCCAATACTACACCTAATTTCGCACGTGCATCTGCCGCACGGTCGATACCTGTTGCAATTACATGAAGCATTACATCCGGAGCGTGCATATGGCTACCGTGACCTGCCGCTGAGTAGTCCCAACGCCATTGAGCGTGACGAATCGCCGTTAAGATGTCTTTCATTTCTTCTTGAGTTGCACCCGCTTCCCAAGTCGCTTTCGCTTCAAAATGTGCTTTCACTAATTGATCTTCTAAACGAATCATTGCTTCTTTCACTTGGTGTTTATGTTCTTTCACACGTTTCTCAAGTGTTTCTTTGCTTTGTTCGTGACAAGTTTTACAGGTTGCATCAAATTGATCGAACGGGTTACCAATTTTGTGATCCGTATAAACTTTACCGTCTTTGTCTTTCACTTTCGGCATATGACAGTCGATACAAGTTACACCGTTTTTACCGTGAACACCTTGTGCCCAAATTTCAAAATCCGGGTGCTGTGTTTTTAACATTGGCGCTTTAGATAATGCGTGAGTCCAGTCAGCAAATTGGATTTCATCGTAGTATTTCTCAATGCTATCTACATCTACACCTTTATCCCATGGGAAGGTCACGTCTTTTTTATCTTTGAAATAATATTCAACGTGACAGTTTGCACACACTGCGGTACGTTTGCCGTGTTTATCTAAGTCCTCAAATTTCCAACCCACCGTTTCTAACGCACGTAATACATGTGGACGAGCAATACGTAATGCCGGTTTACCTTCTTCAAACTCTTTAGAACTCGTATCGTGACAGTCTGCACAACCGATTGAGTTCACGATTTCAGCACCGTATTTTGCCCATTTAGGATCAAAATAACCGCGTTCACCTTTTTCTTCAATTAAGCGAGGAACATCAGGGCCTTTACATGTCCAGCAAGCCATTGGCTGTGGGCCGTCATTTTCATCTTTTGGCGCACCAGTACGTAAAATTTCACGTACGTCCGTGATAGCATAGTAATGACCACGAGGTTTGTTATAGTCTTTCGCAAACGCATAACCCGCCCATAGCACAACGTAACGAGGATCCGCCGCTAAAGCACTACCACGGTCGGTTGACTCTGAAGTCGCTTTCCATGAGTTATATTGAAGCGGGTATTTTTCAGCAAATTTGTGGTTTGCTGATTCTACTACCACACCTAATTTTTCATGTTTTAAAGCTTTATCGGTTAAAGACGGTGATTTTGCGTCCTCCGCCCATGCTGACGATGATAAACACCCCAACATTGCAATGGTTGCCATTGCTAATTTTTTAGTTAAACGTTTCACGTTGTGTCCCCCACAAAATGCTGATAGAAATGAGAATTTTTCTTATTAAAAACAATAAGATAAACATTGCGTTTCACGCGTGAGCATAGAATAAAATAGGTAATATTTACTAGGTGAATCTTAACTTTTATTGAAATAAATCAACAAAAAAACCAAAAATACCTCTTTAGTGTTACAGCATTTTTACTCAGAATAACAATGATTTTTATTAACTAAACTACAATATATGTCCTATGGGGATAACGTTTTCTAGACTAGGTTAGCTCCTTAAAGAAAACACTACTTTATACAATCAAAATTTGAGCTAAATACAATTATTTTAATTTATAAGGTTTAAAAAAATCAGAATCTGTGTTATCAATAACAATCTTTTATTTTATAAATTTAACTAAATAATATAAGGACACAACATACAATGAACGGTGCAAATTTAGTCATTGAAAGTCTAAAAGCACACGGAGTTACCACGCTGTTTGGTTACCCCGGTGGTGCTATTATGCCTACCTATGACGCACTTTATGATTCAGGTTTAGATCATTTATTAGTTCGCAACGAGCAAGGTGCGGCAATGGTCGCGATTGGCTATGCACGTGCAACGGGTAAAGTTGGGGTATGTATTGCAACTTCCGGTCCTGGTGCAACGAATTTGATTACCGGATTGGGGGATGCGGCGTTAGATTCTATTCCTGTGGTTGCTATTACCGGGCAGGTAGCAAGCCATTTAATCGGCACAGACGCTTTCCAAGAATCAGATGTATTAGGCTTATCACTCGCTTGTACTAAGCACAGTTTCATTGTCCAAAACATTGAAGAATTACCGGAAATTATCGCTCGAGCGTTCCAAATTGCACAAAGTGGTCGTCCCGGTCCGGTATTAGTCGATATTCCTCGTGATATTCAACTCACCCCAACTTCAGCTAAACCGATTGTTTATGAAAAACAGCCTGTTGACCCACAAGATCAACACTTACTCAGTGAAGCGAAAACCCTATTGGCTAATGCTAAACGTCCGGTACTTTACGTCGGCGGCGGTGTCGGTATGGCAGGCGGTGTACAAGCGGTTAGAAATTTCCTAAAAGTCACAAACATTCCATCTGTATCAACCTTAAAAGGGCTAGGCACAATTACCATTGATGATCCGCTTTATATGGGAATGATTGGTATGCACGGTACTAAAGCGGCAAACTACGCAGTACAGGAATGTGATCTTTTAATCGCGTGCGGAGCACGTTTTGACGACCGAGTAACCGGCAAATTAGATACTTTTGCCCCTCACGCTAAAGTAATTCATATTGATATTGATATTGCTGAAATTAATAAATTACGCAAAGCACAAGTAGCGTTACGAGGTGATTTAATCGAAGCGGTTAATGCCTTAGCACAACCGCTAGATATTGAGCCTTGGCGTGAAGATGTCAGACGCTTAAAAGCCGATTTAGATTTCCAATATATTGATAATGCAGGCGAAGGTGATATTGATGCTAAAGCATTATTAAACACGCTTTCACAACGTAAACCTCAAAATGCAATTATCACGACTGATGTTGGTCAACATCAAATGTGGTCTGCCCAACATTTACAACATTTTGCCCCAGAAAACTTTATTACTTCGGCCGGCTTTGGTTCAATGGGTTTCGGTTTACCGGTCGCGGTGGGTGCAGTAAAAGCTCGTCCGCAAGATCCTGTGATATTAGTCACCGGTGATGGCTCAATTATGATGAATATCCAAGAATTTGGTTCAATTAAACGTGGCAAGTTGCCTATCAAAATTTTATTACTAGATAACCAACGTTTAGGAATGGTACGCCAATGGCAATCGCTTTTCTTCCACGGTCGCCACAGTAATACGATTTTAGATGATAATCCTGATTTTGTGGTATTGGCTTCAGCGTTTGGAATTGAAGGTGAGCGTATCGAAAAAGCAAGCGAAGTATCTGACGCATTAGATCGTTTGCTCAATGCCAAAGAGGCTTATCTACTACATGTTTGTATTCCGGAAGAAGATAACGTATGGTCGCTTGTGCCACCGGGTGCGTGTAACGCCGATATGCTTGATGATGAAGTGTAAGAATAGGGAGAAATAAATATGCAACGTTACGATCTAACTATTACGGCAGAGAAACGCCCTGAAACACTTGAGCGAATTTTACGAGTTGTACGTCATCGTGGATTTGAGATTTTAACGATGAATGTCAGTAGTGATACACAACATTTTGAAATGACACTTCATATACAAAGTACACGAGCGATTGAATTGCTGACGCATCAATTAAGCAAACTGATCGATGTAAAATCAATTTGCTAATCAATTAAAAAGCAAATTTCACAAGCGGTTGTTTTTTATTTGTTTCTTGTAAAATATCAAATAAATTCAACCGCTTATATATTTATCAAAATAACACAACATAGTCTAATTTGGAGAAAGATATGCCTATTTTACGTTCTGCAACCTCAACGCAAGGTCGCAATATGGCAGGCGCACGTGCATTATGGCGTGCAACAGGAATGAAAGAAAACGACTTCGGCAAACCGATTATTGCCGTAGTAAACTCCTTTACCCAATTTGTACCGGGTCACGTCCACTTACGTGATATGGGGAAACTGGTTGCCGAGCAAATCGAAACAGCCGGCGGTGTTGCAAAAGAATTTAATACCATTGCGGTGGATGACGGTATCGCAATGGGTCACGGCGGTATGCTTTACTCATTACCAAGCCGTGATTTAATCGCTGACTCAGTTGAATATATGGTCAATGCACACTGTGCTGATGCAATGGTGTGTATTTCAAACTGTGACAAAATCACTCCGGGAATGTTAATGGCGGCAATGCGTTTAAATATTCCGGCAATTTTTGTTTCCGGCGGCCCAATGGAAGCTGGCAAAACCAAACTCTCGGATCAGCTGATTAAATTAGATTTGGTCGATGCCATGGTACAAGCGGCAGATAAAAATGTATCGGATGCAGATGTTGTCGCTATCGAACGTTCAGCTTGCCCTACTTGCGGTTCTTGTTCGGGAATGTTTACCGCTAACTCAATGAACTGCTTAACCGAAGCATTAGGTTTATCTTTGCCGGGTAACGGTTCAATGTTAGCTACCCACGCTGATCGTAAAGAATTATTCTTAAAAGCTGGTCGTCAAATTGTTGAGCTTTGCAAACGTTACTACGAGCAAGACGATGCGAGCGTATTACCACGTTCAATCGCCACCAAAGCGGCATTTGAAAATGCAATGAGCTTAGATATCGCGATGGGCGGTTCAACCAATACGGTTTTACATTTATTAGCGGCACAAGAAGCGGAAGTGGATTTCACTATGGCGGATATCGATCGTTTATCACGTGTAGTTCCTTGCTTATCAAAAGTTGCCCCAAATACCAATAAATATCATATGGAAGACGTACACCGTGCCGGCGGTATTATGGCGATATTAGGCGAGTTAGATCGTGCAAAATTATTACATAACGACACAAATACTGTACTGGGTATGACGATTGGTAAACAAATTTCACAATACGATATTATGTTAACCAAAGACGAAGCAGTACATAAATTCTTCCGTGCCGGCCCGGCGGGTATTCGTACAACACAAGCATTCTCACAAGATTGTCGTTGGGATACGGTAGATAACGACCGCCAAAACGGTTGTATTCGCGACAAAGAACACGCATATAGCCAAGACGGTGGTTTAGCAATGCTTTCTGGTAATATCGCACTGGACGGTTGTATCGTAAAAACTGCCGGTGTAGATGAAAGTATCTTGAAATTTACCGGCGAAGCAATTGTATTTGAAAGCCAAGAAGATGCGGTTGCAGGTATTTTGGGCGGTAAAGTACGTGCCGGTCATGTTGTTGTGATTCGTTACGAAGGTCCGAAAGGTGGTCCGGGTATGCAAGAAATGCTTTATCCGACCAGTTACTTAAAATCAATGGGGTTAGGTAAAGCCTGTGCATTATTAACAGACGGTCGTTTCTCTGGTGGTACATCAGGTTTATCAATCGGCCACTGCTCGCCAGAAGCGGCAGCAGGCGGTTTAATCGGTGTGGTAAAAGACGGTGATACGATTGAAATCGATATTCCAAACCGCCGTATTGAGTTGAAAGTAGCAGAGGAAGAACTAGTACAACGTCGTATAGAACAAGATGCGAAAGGTTGGAAACCAGCAAATCGCCAGCGTGAAGTATCATTTGCCTTAAAAGTATACGGACATTTTGCAACTTCTGCGGATAAAGGTGCGGTACGCGATAAAACCAAAATCTGATAAAGGATAATTAGCATAAATGGACACCCTTAGGTGTCCATTTTTATTAGGATCTAATATTCTTAATGGCAAGCGGTCAATAATGGGGTTATTTTTTGCAAAAGTTGATTGAATAGTAAAAAATTAAGCTACATTTAAAACAACATTAACTAACAAAAATTTGTTAAAATTTGACCGCTATTATTTTTTATTCGTGAAAGCTATGTACGATTATTTTTTATCTTTACACCCAGTAGCACAAGCGTTTATCGCGGGGTTATTTACTTGGGGTTGCACTGTCTTTGGTGCGGCGTTTGTCTATTTCTTTAAAACGGTCAACCGTAAATTACTTGATGTAATGATGGGCTTTGTCGCCGGTGTGATGATTGTCGCCTCTTTTTGGTCGCTCCTCGCGCCTGCACTTGAATATGCCGAGCCAAGCTATGGTTCTCTTGCATGGCTACCGGTCGCGGTCGGTTTTCTTGCCGGCGGTATTTTCTTACGACTCATTGATAAAATTGTGCCTCACCTACATTTAAGTAAACCGCTTTCAGATGCGGAAGGTATGCCTCAATTTAAAAAAGGCTTATCCAAAAGTATGTCGCTTTTTTTAGCGATTACTATTCATAATATTCCAGAAGGTCTTGCTCTCGGTGTGACATTTGGTGCTTTAGCTTCAAATGTCGCTGATCATCAAGCAATGTTAACTGGTGCGATAGGTTTAGCAATCGGTATCGGTTTACAAAATATTCCAGAAGGATCATCTTTATCGTTACCGATTCGAGGTGAAGGAAAAAGCCGTAAACAAGCCTTTTTATGGGGAGCAATGTCTGCGATCGTTGAGCCAATTGCGGCGATATTCGGTGTCGCTTTTGTGCTGTCCATGACCGCTATTTTACCTTATGCACTTGCTTTTGCCGCCGGTGCGATGATTTTCGTGGTAGTGGAAGAACTGATTCCCGAGTCACAAAGCGGCGGTAACACCGATATTGCCACCTTAGGTTTAATGGCGGGATTTGTAATTATGATGGTATTAGATGTCGCTTTAGGCTAAGCTACGTTTCTATTTTGATCGTTACCCGAAGGAATGTGTATGATTTGGTACAAAGCACTGTTTTCACTTCAAGGAAGACTCAATCGCCAAGGCTTTTGGATCGGCTTTGCGATTAACTTTATTTTCTTATTTATTGTTGCAAACTTTTGGTTAAATTCGACCGCTTTTAATCTGATCAGTTTGCTTCCGCTTGCATTATCGCTATATAGCTTATCTGCGGTCATTATTAAACGCCTACACGACCGAAACCGCTCCGGCAAAGCGGTTATCATGGCATTTGTACCGGTTGTGTGCTATGGTGTATCCCTTTCAGCCCAAGGCACAATGCAATGGTTGCTCGGGATGATGATGCCAATGTTTATCGGTACGATGTTGCCGCTGGAATGGGGTGTATTTAAAGGTAATCCGCAGGCAAACCAGTATGGGGAAAAGGGCTTAAGTGTAAAATTCCTAGCTCAATAAATTCATATTAAGTTTACTTTATATGTTACTTTTCTTTGCATTGCCAAAGAAAAGTAACCAAAAGAAAGGCAACCCTACTTCACCGCTTATCTTCGCTTAGTTGAAATTTGCTTAATGGAACATTTTAGATTCGCTTCGCTCAAGAAAAATGTTCCTACAAATTGCAACACGCTCAGGCGGTTCAGAAGGGAACCCAACCCAAACTGCCTAATATATACTTTCTTTGGCAACGCAAAGAAAGTAGGAAAAACGTTTAAAGATACCTAAACTTAAATATTAATTAATATTTCTTCTTAAATTAAAAGAAACACTAATAATGCTCAAACTAAACTATCACAAAACTCATTTTTTAACTTCTGCACCGGATATCCGTCATTTACCGGAAGACAATGGTGTGGAAATTGCCTTTGCCGGTCGTTCAAATGCCGGTAAATCTACTGCACTCAATGCATTAACCAATCAAAAAAACTTAGCTAGAACCTCAAAAACACCGGGGCGTACTCAGTTAATTAACTTATTTGAAGTCGAGCCGAATTGTAAACTCGTCGATTTACCAGGATACGGTTATGCGGCGGTGCCGGAGCAAATGAAGCTCCAATGGCAAAAAGCGTTAGGCGAATACCTACAAAAACGTGAATGTTTACGCGGTGTGGTGATTTTGATGGATATTCGCCACCCGTTAAAAGATCTCGACCAACAGATGATCGAATGGGCGGTATCCGCACAATTACCAGTATTATTACTATTAACTAAAGCGGATAAACTCAGCCAAAGTGCAAGAAGTAAAACAGTAAAAATGGTGCGAGAAGCGATTTTACCGTTCCAAGGCAATATTCAAGTCGAAGCCTACTCTGCACTCAATAAAATTGGTATTGATAAACTTTCCGAAAAATTAGATAGCTGGTTTGCCGAACAATTCATCAATCAAGGAGCATAAAATGTACGATTTTAATGAATTACGCCAAGAAACGGATGAGATCATCGAAAACCTATTAAAAGACGGTTCGGATCCTGACGCGCTTTATATTATTGAACACCACGTGGCACACCGTGATTTTGATAAACTGGAAAAATTAGTGGTTGATGCTTATAAACTCGGCTATGAAATTTCAGAAGCGGAAGAAGTTGAAGAAGAAAATGGCAAAGTGATCTTCGTGTGCGATATCGTGAGCGAAGTTAACTTAAATGCCGACATCATTACCGCACAGCAAAAAGAATTACTGCCGCTGATTGAAAAAGTCGGTGCGGAATATGAAGGCTGGGGCACTTATTTTGAAGATCCGAATGCGGAAGATGATGAATACGGTGAAGACGGCGAATTTTTCGATGACCAAGATGAAGATTTTGAGTTTGACGAAGAAGAAATTACCCGTCACTAATAGTTAAAAAATCCCCCATACGCTCGTGTGGGGGATTTCTTTATCGTGCTTAAAGCCCTTTTTTGACCCAGTAACGATACGGGGTATTTTCCGTTTCGCTATTTAGTAATTGGTGATCCATAAATTCACAGAAACTTGGAATATCTCGCGTGGTAGCCGGATCATCCGCTACAATTAATAACACCTCGCCTTCCGCCATATTTCGAATGGTTTTGCGAGTGAGCATTACAGGCTCCGGACAGCGTAGCCCAAGCGTATCTAATGTTTGATCAATTTTTATATCCGTCATATTTTTCTCTTATGTTTTTATCTTATGAAACTATTATTTACACAACACATCAAACGACTACAACAAGTCGTTCAAATGATTTTAGAAACTAACTTTCTCAGCGGTTTATGGATTCACTCCGGCACGGCTCGCTATCATTTTTTAGATGATCAAACCGCCCCCTTTAAAATAAACCCACATTTTAACTACTTCTTCCCTTTTCCGACAGCAGAAAATTGCTGGTTATTTTTAGACGGCAAAAATAAACCGACCGTCTATTTCTATGCGCCGAACGATTATTGGCATACGCCACCGACTGCCCCGACAGATGCTTTTTTTGCAGATGAATTTCAGTGGGTGATTTTGCAAGATGCCCAAGAAATTGCAAAATTTATCCAAAATCCGACCGCTTGTGCCTTTATCGGTGAAGATGAAAACTTGGCGAAATCACTTGGTTTCAAGCAAATCAATCCGCAAAAAGTGCTGAATCAGCTCCACTTCGAACGTTCGATTAAAAGTGAATTTGAAATCGAAGCAATCTACCAAGCACAATTTGCGGCATTAAAAGGTCATCAGGCGGCAAAACAAGCCTTTTTTGAAGGGAAAAGCGAGTTTGAAATTAACCTCGCTTATCTAAAAGCCAGTCAACAATCCGACTTAAACGTGCCTTATGGCAATATTATTGCCATCAATCAACATTCGGCTATTTTACACTATACTCGGCTTGATTACGCCCCTAATCCGCAACCGCAGAGTTTTCTGATTGACGCAGGGGCAACCGTACACGGTTATGCCTCCGATATTACTCGCACTTATGCGGTTGATCCTAAGAGCGAATTTGCGGCAATGATTAAGCAAATGGAACAATACAAATATCGCATTATTGAGCGACTTGCTGTGGGTGTAAACTATCTGAGTTATCATACGCAAATGCGGCAATGGATTGCCGAAATGCTCGCACCAATATGATTTTGTTCGCCTTACACCGGAACAAATTTTTGACGAAGGAATTTCGAGCGCCTTTTTGCCACATGGCTTAGGGCATTTGCTTGGACTACAAGTACACGATGTCGCCGGTTTCCAACAAAATCATCGTGGTACTCGCAAATCACCGCCGGAGGTTTATCCAAGTCTGCGTTGTACGCGTGATTTGGCGGAAAACATGGTGCTGACGATCGAACCGGGCTTCTATTTCATTGATATGTTACTGAATCCGTTGCAAAATAGCCCGCTTGCACGTCATATTAATTGGCAGAAGATCGCTGAATTTAAACGATTCGGTGGCATCCGCACCGAAGACAATATTGTGATGCGTTCGCAAGGGGCGGAAAATTTAACCCAAAAAGCGGAAACTGAACTTCAACTTTCTGATCATTAAAGCATTCAAATAAGGAACTGTTATGACATTTCTTTTTATCTTATTCGGTATTTTTCTGTATATCTATTGCGAGATCTCATTACTGGTCACGATGGGAGCCCAAATCGGGGTGCTACCGCTGATTTTGTTACTGATCGGTATTTCGGTATTAGGCTTATGGTTTGTGAAATTACGTGGGTTATATACCATTTATTCGATTCGTAGTGAATTAAGCCAAGGCAAAATCCCGACACAAGCGGTGATCGGCTCACTCCTGTTTATTTTAGCCGGCGTCTTTTTAATTATTCCCGGTTTTTTAAGCGATATTATTGCGATTTTATTAATGTTGCCGGTGACGCGTCATATTGCCGAACGTTATTTAATGAAATTCTTTAAAGCGAAAGTGCGTTTCAACCATTTTTCAAGCGGTCAATTTTCACAGCAAGATAACAATACATTCGATGCCGAATTTGAACGCAAACAAGATCAAGATAAATGGATTAAATAGTGGATAAACATACGCTCGCATTACTGAAAGTACATTTCACCGCGATCCTTTTTGGCGCTTCCGGTATTTTCGGTGCATTAATTGAAAGCGACCCGGATACACTTGTACTTGGGCGAGTAATAATCGCGATTGCCTGTATCTCATTGTATTTTATTTGGAAAAAACAACCGCTTGTAAAACTCACTCGCCAAGCATTCTTTAACCAAGTGCTTTCCGGCGTCTTACTTACCGCCCATTGGGTGACATTTTTCACTGCTGTGCAAGTAGGCGGTGTCGCCTTGGCAACTTTAGGCTTCGCCAGCTTTCCTGCTTTTGTCGCATTATTTGAAATGCTCTTTTTTAGAGAAAAACTCAGTTATCGTGAAGGCTTTTTACTTGTGGCGATCACCATCGGCTTAATTCTGGTCACACCGGAATTTACTTTTGGCAATCAAGCAACATTAGGACTTTTATGGGGTGTTTTATCCGCTTTGGTCTATGGTGTGTTGGCAATTGTAAATCGGAAAACTATGAGCAAATTATCCGGCATACAAACGAGCTGGTGGCAATATTTAGTGGCAATGCTGATCCTATTACCTTTTTCCACAAAAGGCTTACTCAACGCACCTACCCTTGATTGGTTTTGGATTTTCTGTATCGGTTTTTTCTGTACCACATTGGCATATACGCTATTTGTCTCCAGCCTTGATACGATTAACGCCCGTACCGCTTCGATGATTATCTCGCTTGAGCCGGTATATGCCATTGCGATTGCCTGGTTATGTTTTAACGAAGTACCGACATTAAAAATGTTGATTGGCGGTGCGATTATTTTACTCTCGGTCGCTTGGGCTAACTTAAAGAAATAAATGATGTTTAAAGCTAAATTTAATCAAAAAAATAAAACCCGTTCTGCAACAACCAAACCGAACTTGCAAAATAGAACCAAAAAACGACCGCTTAAACCACAGCTTTCGTTTGAAGATACTGTGGTTGTGTTGTTTAACAAGCCGTTTGACGTGTTAACCCAATTCACTGATGAACAAGGGCGACAAACGCTGAAAGATTTTATTCCGATTCCACAGGTTTATCCGGTCGGTCGCTTAGACCGTGATAGTGAAGGTTTATTGTTACTCACTAATAACGGAGAAATTCAGCACCGCTTAGCGAATCCTAAATTTGAAAAGCAGAAAACTTACCTCGCACAGGTGGAAGGTATTCCGCAAGCTACAGATTTAGCTAAGTTAGAAAAAGGTGTTGAATTGAAAGACGGCTTAACCAAACCAGCAAAAGCGAAAGCGATTCCCGCCCCGAATTACGAATGGCAAACCGCCCCAAAAATTCGAGAACGAAAAACCATTCCAACCAGTTGGATCGAGCTAAAAATTCACGAGGGAAAAAACCGCCAAGTACGCCGAATGACAGCACATATCGGCTTTCCGACCCTGCGCTTAATCCGTGTCGGTTTAGGGCAATTTCAGCTTGGTGATTTAGATAGCGGTGAATACCGAGTTTTAGATGAAAAAGAAAAACGCCAATTATTTCAACAAATTGACTTAAAAATTTAATGATTTCGGGAGCAAATATGAAAAGTTATTGGGTATTAGTACATCATTTTGATCTTGCTTTAAAAGATGATGAAATTCCTTTCGGTACAGCCGAACAATTAGGTTTAGCAAGCTTTGCTAAATTACAGGTTGGAGAATACCAAAACTCACCGATTTTTCTGGTGCAATTGGATGAACAAGCGGTCGAAAATCTACAAAATTTTACCATGGTAAATCTACGCTCACAGATTGCTCGCCCGGCGGAATTTGCTCACCTATTACACCGAGCCGTTTCACTTAATCATTTCCTCAATACGCATAAATTCTGTGGTAAATGTGGTGCTCACACCGAACTTGCTAACAACGAAATTGCAGTACATTGCCCAGATTGCGAACATCGTAGCTACCCGACCATCAGTCCGTCTATTATTGTAGCGGTACGCCGTGGACGACAAATTTTACTTGCTAACCATCTACGTCATAAAGGCACGATTTACACCACATTAGCCGGTTTTGTCGAAGCCGGTGAAGCAATCGAAACCACCGTTCAACGTGAAGTATGGGAAGAAAGCGGCTTAAAAATCAAAAATATCCGCTATTTCGGCGACCAACCCTGGGCATTTCCAAACTCACTGATGCTAGGCTTTCTAGCCGATTATGATAGCGGAGAAATCACGCCGCAAGAGGAAGAAATCTTCGATGCAAAATGGTTCGATTGCGATCAACCGCTCCCAGAACTGCCACCGGAAGGCACGATTGCATTGGAGCTAATCAAAGAAACGTTGAAGATTTGCCGAGAGGAAAGATAACAATAATTTTATAAAGGGCTAATTAAGCCAAAACAAAAACAGGGAGAATTAAATTCTCCCTGTTGTTTTAAGATTAGCTAAATAATTTACCTAACACACCTTTTGTCGCTTGTGCTAATAGGTCGTTAGTATTTAAGTTTTGTAGATCCGGTAATTGACCGTTCGGTGTTAATGTATCAACGATTTTCGGTAAAAATTCCGCTAATAAATCACCCGCATCTTTTTCTTCTACACCCGCTTCTTGTGCCGCTTGCAGATTTTCTTGACCGAATACATTTGCGATTTGCTCGCCGGATACCGGTGCGTTTTCTTCATCCGCACTGATCCAAGTTTTTAATAAATCGTCTAAACCACCTTGTTGTAATTTAGCGATTACGCCTTCAACACCACCTTGAGATTGTAGTAATGCTTGAATTAATTGAAGTGCTGTTGATTGATTGCCGTTACCGCCACTTAAAACAGATGATGCGATTGAGCCTAAAATGTTTCCTAACATAGGTTTACTCCGAGAAATGTGCCTAAGCACGTTTTTATTTACTGAGTTGTTACTCAGCCTAGATAATTAAGCGGTCCGATTTGCAAAATTTTTTGCAATTTTGACCGCTTGTTTCTGCCGATTCTAAGCCAGAATTCGGCGAACACGTTCCAAATCTTCTTGCGTATCCACCCCTACCTGAGGTGCTTGTTTGGCAAGTTCGATATGAATTTTTTCTCCGTACCATAACGCACGTAGTTGCTCTAACGATTCCAATTGTTCTAATTGCGTCGGTTGCCAAGCCACATATTGTTTCACAAAGCCGGCACGGTATGCGTAGATTCCGATATGGCGTAAGTAATTTTGGTTTGCAACAAAAGTGTCATCACAGTCTGCGAAATGATCACGAGCAAACGGAATCGGCGCACGAGAGAAATAGAGTGCCATACCGTTTTTATCTGCCAGCGCTTTGACGGCATTCGGATTGAAAAGTTCTTCTTTGGTGGTTAATTTTACCGCTAATGTCGCCATATTCACTTGGCAACGATCTAAATTTTCCGCCACCTGTGAAACGATCACCGGCGGGATCAACGGCTCATCACCTTGTACATTCACGATAATTTCATCATCGGCAATCTGCATCTTTTCAATCACTTCTGCTAAACGTTCCGTGCCTGAATTATGTTGATCCGAAGTCATGCACACTTCCGCACCAAATGCTTTGGCGGTTGCTTCAATCTCCGGATGGTCGGTCGCAATAATCACCCGGGTTGCACCGGCTTGTTGCACTTTTTCCCATACGTGCTGAATCATCGGTTTGCCGGCAATATCTAACAGCGGTTTACGAGGTAAGCGGCTTGAGGCGTAACGAGCCGGGATAATCACAGTAAAATTCATAACATTTCCTTTATAAAAAACACGAAACATCCGCTCGAATCCACATGGCAAAATTCTTGTGAAATTTAACCGCTTGTTTGAATGGAACCGATGTTCCGCAAAATATTTAGGCTTCTAACGCATCTAAGAAACGTTCTGCATCTAACGCCGCCATACAGCCTGTACCTGCTGAAGTGATTGCTTGGCGATAGTTATGATCCATAACATCACCTGCGACAAATACGCCTTCTACGCTAGTTGCGGTCGCATTGCCTTCTAAGCCCGATTTCACTTTAATGTAACCGTTATCCAATTCAAGCTGACCGTCAAAAATTGCGGTATTCGGTGCGTGACCGATCGCGACAAAGAAGCCGTCCACTTTAATTTCTTCTTTGCTCTCGTCTTTGGTTGAAGCTAAACGTACACCGGTTACGCCCATATTATCGCCTAACACTTCTTCGACCGTTCTGTCGGTGTGAAGAATGATTTTGCCTTCTTCCACACGTTTCTGTAAGCGGCCTAATAAAATTTTCTCGGCACGGAAGCTATCACGGCGGTGTACTAAATGTACTTCGCTAGCGATATTGGCTAAATATAACGCTTCTTCAACGGCAGTATTGCCGCCACCAACAACCGCAACCGGTTTGTTACGGTAGAAGAACCCGTCACAAGTTGCACAAGCTGACACGCCTTTGCCTTTAAAAGCTTCTTCAGAAGGTAAGCCTAAATATTTTGCCGATGCACCGGTTGCGATAATTAACGCATCACAGGTAAAGGTATTAATATCACCTTTTAAAGTAAACGGACGTTTAGATAAATCTACGCTGTTGATATGGTCGAAAACAATTTCCGTGTTAAATTTTTCAGCGTGTTTCAGCATTTTATCCATTAAGCCGGTACCGGTGGTATGCTCATATTCTCCCGGCCAGTTTTCAATTTCATCGGTGGTGGTTAATTGACCGCCTTGTTGCATACCGGTTACCAATACCGGATTTAAATTCGCACGAGCGGCATAAACAGCGGCGGTATAGCCCGCCGGGCCTGAGCCTAAAATTAAAAGTTTTGCGTGTTTAACTGTCATGATGTAATCCTTATCAATAAATATCGTTGCTATTTTAGCGTAAATTTACCGCTAACTCTATTTTCGTTTTCACTCATCTTTTTTTCGATTTTGTGAAGCGACTAACAGAAATTCGCTTCGAATTTTGGTTAAATTGGGACAAATTCTTCTTTTAAAAGGATATCCGTCTATGAAAAAACTTATCAATTCAATCGAAGCTGTCTTACAAGAACAATTAGCCGGTTTTGCCAAAGCTCATTCGACTCTAGTTCTAAACACTGAGCCGACTTATGTACGCCGAGCTGACGCACCGGTTGCCGGTAAAGTGGCATTGATTTCCGGTGGCGGAAGCGGACACGAACCAATGCACGCCGGATTTGTTGGTAAGGGAATGTTAGACGGTGCTTGCCCGGGGGCGATTTTTACCTCTCCGACCCCTGATCAAATGTTTGAATGTGGTTTAAATGTTGATAGTGGCGAAGGTGTGTTATTACTTATTAAAAATTATACCGGTGACGTTTTAAATTTTGAAACTGCCACCGAACTTCTTGCCGATAGTGGCGTAAAAGTCGCAACCGTACTTGTTGATGATGACGTAGCGGTCAAAGACAGCTTATATACCGCCGGTCGCCGAGGGGTTGCCAATACCGTGTTATTAGAAAAACTATTAGGCGCGGCTTAAGATAAAGGCTACAACTTATCACAATTAGCCGAGTTAGGTTATAAGTTAAATAATGCCGGACATTCGATTGGCATTGCACTTGGTGCTTGTACCGTACCGGCGACAGGTAAGCCGTCTTTCACTTTAGCCGAAAACGAAATGGAATTTGGCGTAGGGATTCACGGTGAACCGGGTATTGAACGCCGTCCGTTTGAAAATCTGGATAAAACCGTACGCCAAATGTTTGAAACCTTAATTGCACACGGTGATTATGAGCGGACTGTACGCCGTTGGGATAACGATACTCAACAATGGAACGAAGTGTTAGATAAAAAACAAGCATTACAAAAAGGCGATCGTGTGATTGCGTTAGTGAATAACTTAGGTGCAGTACCGCTTTCAGAATTATATGGTGTTTACAATGTGCTTGCAGATTGTTGCGAACAATTCGGTTTAACGATTGAGCGTAATTTGGTCGGTTCATTCTGCACCTCACTCGATATGCAAGGTGTTTCCATTACCTTACTAAAAGTCGATGATGAAACCTTAGCACTTTGGGATGCACCGGTTAATACACCTGCATTACGTTGGGGAGAATAAAATGGCGATTTCAAAACAACAAATTCTGCAATGGCTTGAAAATTGTAATCAAGTGATGAGCGAACAACGAGATTTCCTCACACAACTGGATACCGAAATCGGTGACGGTGATCACGGCTTAAATATGCAACGTGGTTTTAGCAAGGCGTTAGAAAAAGTTGCTACGGTAAGTGATAAAGATATCGGCACGATCTTAAAAACGGTCGGAATGACATTACTCTCTCAAGTCGGCGGTGCGAGCGGGCCTTTATACGGCACTTTATTCATTAAAGGTTCACAAGTTGCCAATGGTAAAGAGCGACTTACCTTTGAAGAACTTGTTAGCGTCTTCAAAGCCGGTGTAGAAGGTATTATCGCTCGTGGACGTGCAGAACTGGACGATAAAACCATGTGTGATGTTTGGCTTCCGTTACTTGATGAATTAGCACAAGCGGATCACTCCCAAACTGAATCTGTTCTACTTAACCAAGCGGTTGAAAAAGCTGAAATTTTTGCAAATGCAACCGTACCGATGATGGCCAAAAAAGGACGTGCCAGCTATTTAGGCGAACGCAGTATCGGTCACGCCGATCCCGGTGCAACTTCGAGTTATTATCTTATTAAAGCCTTAGCGGAAGCAGTTAAATAGGAGTTGTTATGGTTAATTTAGTGATTGTTTCACATAGTAAACAGCTTGGAGAAGGCGTAGCAGAAATTACCCGCCAAATGGCACAAGGCGCATGTCAAATCGCAGTAGTCGCCGGTATTGATGATCCGGATAATCCGATTGGTACGGATGCAGTAAAAATTATGAATGCGATTGAAGAAGTATTCAGCGAAGACGGTGTGGTGATCTTTGTTGATCTCGGTAGTGCGATTTTAAGTGCGGAAACCGCAATTGATTTACTTGAGCCAGAGAAAGCGGAAAAAGTGGTAATTAGTTATGCACCGCTAGTTGAGGGCGCATTCGTCGCTACGGTAGCGGTCGCCGGAGGCGATAATTTGGCTTCAGTATTACAAGAAGCGAATGAAGCGACCTCTTTAAAATTAGCTCAGAATCAAAAATAATATTTATCATCTTAAATTAATAAAACAGCTAGAAATTTCTAGTTATTTTTAAACCATACTAGGCAAAATTATGATTATTTTGTCTAGTATGCCTAAAACTACTACAGGCTTAAAAACCTTCATTATAAAGAAACTAAAAAATTGATTTATTATCATCTAGATTAATAAGTTCGACAATTGGTCATTGAGCCATACTGATTATAATAGGTTATTTTTGGGGTTGAAAATGGAGTACCAAAACCCAAAGATTGCTGAGAACTAGAAGCGTGTCGAATGGCACTAGCTTGAGCTTGCATAGCGACAGTTATGTTTTCTCTGAACATCAAATTGGATATCAGTAGTAGTAGCCTTTTTATTTGATACACTATTTGTATAACTTCCATAGTTTGATTGTACCGCATAACGGTTTTGGTACTCAGCTTCAGCACCACTCACCCAAATAGCTTTACAAAGAGGCGTTTGAACAAAGCCTATTTGTACCCCTTGTTCCGGAATGTCATAGCGTAAAGTAGTTGGTGTATATCCAAAATCTTGAAAGCCACCCTGACCGTTTTCACAAACCAATTTAGCTGATTCTGGAAATGAATTATATTGAATATGCAATCCAGTCGGCGGAGAATAAGGAAGAGAAACACAGCCTTGAAGTAAAAAAACTGAAAACACTATAGATATGCTATACATAAAATCTCGTAAACATTTAATCATAAATCCCCCCCAAAGTTACTCCACATTAATATGCTTATTAAATGATAAATCCTCATTATTATTCATCCACTAATCATCAATATCCGCAATACTTTTGCGAGAAACGGTTAACTGTAGTGAATTCGTATCAAAAGCATATTCCACGACAAAAAAAGGGCACTTTTTAATTTCTCTCCTTACTATTTTTTCACACTCATCTTTAGGATAGCCAACTTCAAGTAAAAAAGTTTTTGTTTGATACATTACCCCCAAATGTTCTTCATCAAGAATAGTTTTAGTCGCACTTGTCATCAGTCTATCGACATGATATTTAAAATCTTCCAAATCCATACTATCTCCATAAAAATTGTTTAACTAGTATTGTTTTACTTCCTATGTCAATAGGAAGTAAAAGCAGTATACTGCTTTGAAAATTTTGGATTTTTTAGCTGGGAAAATTAATTTAGGGGAGTGGCAAGCAGTCTGATTTTTACGATTTTTTGCAACGCTGGGGACTTGGTTAGCTCTGTTAAGATTACTTTCTTATTAACCCAAAAGTAAAAAATAAAAAATCAAATCCATAAAATGCTTTAACCGTATTATTTTATTTCCTATGTCAATAGGAAATAAAAGCAATATACTGCTTTTAAAATTTTAGTTTTCTGGTTAGAAAAGTTAAATTTGAGGGGAATAACAAGCAGTGAGATTTTGAATAAATTTTGCAAAACATTAGATTCACTACATTAATAATTTATTTTTCTTTTGATTTTATTTTGAAAAGCAAAAACCCCAAAGCTATCACTAACTCTGGGGTTCTCTTACTTCTTTGTCTTTGCTTTCGCACTAAATTCAATCTGGCGATGCCCTACTCTCACATGGGGAAACCCCACACTACCATCGGCGTTACTGCGTTTTACTTCTGAGTTCGGAATGGAATCAGGTAGAGCCACAGCACTCTGGTCGCCAGAATATTCTGTTGATGCCTTTTGTCTTCTTTCTTTGTCTTTGTTCTTTATCTGCTTTTTATTCGCACTTTAAATTCGAAACAAGTCGCTACTGATTTTCTAGTCTTTAGCCTTCATGCCCAAAAACACTTGAGCGTTGTATAGTTAAGCCTCTCGGGCAATTAGTATGTGTTAGCTCAACGTATCACTACGCTTACACACCACACCTATCTACGTCGTAGTCTCCAACAACCCTTACCGACTTATAGTCGGGGAGAACTCATCTTGAGGCAAGTTTCGTGCTTAGATGCTTTCAGCACTTATCTCTTCCGCATGTAGCTACCCAGCAGTGCCTCTGGCGAGACAACTGGAACACCAGTGATGCGTCCACTCCGGTCCTCTCGTACTAGGAGCAGCCCCTCTCAATTCTCCAACGCCCACGGCAGATAGGGACCGAACTGTCTCACGACGTTCTAAACCCAGCTCGCGTACCACTTTAAATGGCGAACAGCCATACCCTTGGGACCTACTTCAGCCCCAGGATGTGATGAGCCGACATCGAGGTGCCAAACACCGCCGTCGATATGAACTCTTGGGCGGTATCAGCCTGTTATCCCCGGAGTACCTTTTATCCGTTGAGCGATGGCCCTTCCATTCAGAACCACCGGATCACTATGACCTGCTTTCGCACCTGCTCGACTTGTCTGTCTCGCAGTTAAGCTTGCTTATACCATTGCACTAACCTCACGATGTCCGACCGTGATTAGCAAACCTTCGTGCTCCTCCGTTACTCTTTGGGAGGAGACCGCCCCAGTCAAACTACCCACCAGACACTGTCCGAGACCGCGTTCCGCAATCTTCGTTAGAACATCAAACGTTAAAGGGTGGTATTTCAAGGATGCCTCCACAATCACTGGCGTGACTGCTTCAAAGGCTCCCACCTATCCTACACATCAAAATTCAATGTTCAGTGTCAAGCTATAGTAAAGGTTCACGGGGTCTTTCCGTCTAGTCGCGGGTACACCGCATCTTCACGGCGATTTCAATTTCACTGAGTCTCGGGTGGAGACAGCCTGGCCATCATTATGCCATTCGTGCAGGTCGGAACTTACCCGACAAGGAATTTCGCTACCTTAGGACCGTTATAGTTACGGCCGCCGTTTACTGGGGCTTCGATCAGGAGCTTCTCTTTCGATAACACCATCAATTAACCTTCCAGCACCGGGCAGGCATCACACCCTATACGTCCACTTTCGTGTTTGCAGAGTGCTGTGTTTTTAATAAACAGTTGCGACCAGCTGGTATCTTCGACCGGTTCAACCTTCAGCGGTAAACGCTTACAATCTACGCCGGCGCACCTTCTCCCGAAGTTACGGTGCTATTTTGCCTAGTTCCTTCACCCGAGTTCTCTCAAGCGCCTGAGTATTCTCTACCTGACCACCTGTGTCGGTTTATAGTACGGTTTAGTATAACCTGAAGCTTAGTGGCTTTTCCTGGAAGCGTGGTATCGGTTACTTCATCTCCGTAGAGACTCGTCATCACTTCTCGGTGTTAACGGAATTCCGGATTTGCCTAAAATTCCCACCTACCGGCTTAAACAGACATCCAACAGTCTGATAACCTAACCTTCTCCGTCCCCACATCGCAGTTATACCAAGTACGGGAATATTAACCCGTTTCCCATCGACTACGCTTTTCAGCCTCGCCTTAGGGGCCGACTCACCCTGCCCCGATTAACGTTGGACAGGAACCCTTGGTCTTCCGGCGAACGAGTTTTTCACTCGTTTTGTCGTTACTTATGTCAGCATTCGCACTTCTGATACGTCCACCAAACTTCTCAATTCAGCTTCATCCGCTTACAGAACGCTCCCCTACCCAACAATGTTTCCATTGATGCCGCAGCTTCGGTGACTAGTTTTAGCCCCGTTACATCTTCCGCGCAGGCCGACTCGACTAGTGAGCTATTACGCTTTCTTTAAATGGTGGTCGCTTCTAAGCCAACATCCTAGCTGTCTAAGCCTTCCCACTTCGTTTCCCACTTAACTAGTACTTTGGGACCTTAGCTGGCGGTCTGGGTTGTTTCCCTCTCCACGATGGACGTTAGCACCCACCGTGTGTCTCCTGAGTATCACTCTTCGGTATTCGCAGTTTGCATCGGGTTGGTAATCCGGGATGGACCCCTAGCCGAAACAGTGCTCTACCCCCGAAGGTGTCCGCTCAAGGCTCTACCTAAATAGATTTCGGGGAGAACCAGCTATCTCCCGGTTTGATTGGCCTTTCACCCCCAGCCACAAGTCATCCGCTAATTTTTCAACATTAGTCGGTTCGGTCCTCCAATTAGTGTTACCCAATCTTCAACCTGCCCATGGCTAGATCACCGGGTTTCGGGTCTATACCTTGCAACTCAATCGCCCAGTTAAGACTCGGTTTCCCTTCGGCTCCCTTATTCAGTTAACCTCGCTACAAAATATAAGTCGCTGACCCATTATACAAAAGGTACGCAGTCACCCCACAAAGAGGCTCCCACTGCTTGTACGTACACGGTTTCAGGTTCTATTTCACTCCCCTCACTGGGGTTCTTTTCGCCTTTCCTTCACAGTACTGGTTCACTATCGGTCAATCAGGAGTATTTAGCCTTGGAGGATGGTCCCCCCATCTTCAAACAGGATTTCTCGTGTCCCGCCCTACTTATCTCAAACTTAGTACCACTATCAATTTTTCGAATACGGGACTATCACCCTGTGTCGTTGAGCTTCCCAGCTCATTCTCCTAAATCGAATGCTATCGTTTGAAGGCTCCTCCGCTTTCGCTCGCCGCTACTCACAGAATCTCGGTTGATTTCTTTTCCTCGGGGTACTTAGATGTTTCAGTTCTCCCGGTTTGCCTTATTAAGCTATGTATTCACTTAATAATAGTAGATTCTTCATCTACTGGGTTTCCCCATTCGGATATCTTGGATTAAACGCTTCTTATCAACTCATCCAAGCTTTTCGCAGATTAGCACGTCCTTCTTCGCCTCTGATTGCCAAGGCATCCACCGTGTACGCTTAGTCACTTAACTATACAACCTCAAATGTTCTTATTCTTTCAAACTTCACATTTAACGTCAGTTTTTAAACTAAACACTTGACTGCTTTTGTTCAGTCAAGATTTTTTAACTACTCAGACTTTCAATGTATTCGTTATCGCTTTCGCTTTAACGAACTTGAAAAATCTCTCAGTTTTTCAGCTTGTTTCCAATTTTTTAAAGAACAATTTAAGACAATAATTTGACTTATCATCATGACTAAATAAACAAATCTTTTACTTATTCACTTAGTCATGATGATTGGTGGAGATAAGCGGGATCGAACCGCTGACCTCCTGCGTGCAAGGCAGGCGCTCTCCCAGCTGAGCTATATCCCCATATATCATGACTGATATCCCCCCTCTCCTTTCAGCTTTCACTCATTTAGAGTGGTGGGTCTGAGTGGACTTGAACCACCGACCTCACCCTTATCAGGGGTGCGCTCTAACCACCTGAGCTACAGACCCAAAAGGATGCCGGATAATATCCGTTTTCGTCTTCTTCTATCAAACAATCTGTGTGAACACTTGCAGTCGCTCAATTCTTGGTAAGGAGGTGATCCAACCGCAGGTTCCCCTACGGTTACCTTGTTACGACTTCACCCCAGTCATGAATCATACCGTGGTAAACGCCCCCCTTGCGGTTAAGCTATCTACTTCTGGTACAACCCACTCCCATGGTGTGACGGGCGGTGTGTACAAGGCCCGGGAACGTATTCACCGCAACATTCTGATTTGCGATTACTAGCGATTCCGACTTCATGGAGTCGAGTTGCAGACTCCAATCCGGACTTAGACGTACTTTGTGAGATTCGCTCCATGTCGCCATATTGCTTCCCTCTGTATACGCCATTGTAGCACGTGTGTAGCCCTACTCGTAAGGGCCATGATGACTTGACGTCATCCCCACCTTCCTCCAGTTTATCACTGGCAGTCTCCTTTGAGTTCCCGGCCGAACCGCTGGCAACAAAGGATAAGGGTTGCGCTCGTTGCGGGACTTAACCCAACATTTCACAACACGAGCTGACGACAGCCATGCAAAGACCTGTCTCAAAGTTCCCGAAGGCACAAACTCATCTCTGAGTTCTTCTTTGGATGTCAAGAGTAGGTAAGGTTCTTCGCGTTGCATCGAATTAAACCACATGCTCCACCGCTTGTGCGGGCCCCCGTCAATTCATTTGAGTTTTAACCTTGCGGCCGTACTCCCCAGGCGGTCGATTTATCACGTTAGCTTCGGGCACCAAACTTAAAGTCCAATCCCCAAATCGACAGCGTTTACAGCGTGGACTACCAGGGTATCTAATCCTGTTTGCTCCCCACGCTTTCGCACATGAGCGTCAGTACATTCCCAAGGGGTCGCCTTCGCCTTCGGTATTCCTCCACATCTCTACGCATTTCACCGCTACACGTGGAATTCTACCCCTCCCTAAAGTACTCTAGTTGACCAGTATGAAATGCAATTCCCAGGTTAAGCCCGGGGCTTTCACATCTCACTTAATCAACCGCCTGCGTGCCCTTTACGCCCAGTTATTCCGATTAACGCTCGCACCCTCCGTATTACCGCGGTACGCTGGCACGGAGTTAGCCGGTGCTTCTTCTGTAGTTAACGTCAATTACCAAATCTATTAAATTTGATACCTTCCTCGCTACCGAAAGAACTTTACAACCCGAAGGCCTTCTTCATTCACGCGGCATGGTCGCATCAGGGTTCCCCCCATTGTGCAATATTCCCCACTGTCGCCTCCCGTAGGAGTCTGGACCGTGTCTCAGTTCCAGTGTGGCTGGTCATCCTCTCAGACCAGCTAGAGATCGTCGGCTTGGTAGGCCTTTACCCCACCAACTACCTAATCCCACTTGGGCTCATCTCATGGCATGTGGCCTTGCGGTCCCACACTTTAATCCGAAGATATTACGCGGTATTAGCTACAGTTTCCCGTAGTTATCCCCCTCCATGAGCCAGATTCCCAAGCATTACTCACCCGTCCGCCACTCGTCAGCAAATTAGCAAGCTAATCCCTGTTACCGTTCGACTTGCATGTGTTAAGCCTGCCGCCAGCGTTCAATCTGAGCCATGATCAAACTCTTCAATTCAAAAAGTTTAATCGCTCAATAAACTGCTTAGCTAAGTTTACATATTACTTTAAAAGTAAAAATGAATTTCTAGTTTAAGCACCTATTAAGACTTCAAGTTTTAAATAATATTTTTAAAATCAAGTCAATCAACAAGTGCCCACACAGATTGTCTGATATATTGTTAAAGAACAAAAAGAAACGACGCACTGGCAATCAATTTTAAATCGTTCACAACAGTGCGTCGTTGTGTGTGGTGCATTATAGAGAAATCTAAAATCCTTGCAAGTACTTTTTTCAAAAAAATTTAAAATAATTGACACTTCGCACAACATTTATTCAAACTGAGCAAAACAAGAACATTTTTGAGTGATTTCATGATAACTTTTGACTATATGTCTAATTTTGTGATCTCTCTCACAAAATTATTCGTACTTTTTAGAGAAGTTACTGTTATTATATACGTCATTATCCTTATTCATCTATTTATATACAGAGGAACCTTTTATGAGTCAATTAGATGCTTTACGTGAAATGACTGTTGTTGTTGCAGACACTGGTGACATTGAAGCGATCAAACAATATCAACCGCAAGATGCAACCACTAACCCGTCTTTAATTTTAAGTGCGTCTGCATTACCGCAATATGCTTCATTAATTGATGATGCAGTGGCTTACGCTAAAGCAAAAAGTAATGATAAAGCCCAACAACTTATTGATGCGGAAGATAAGTTAGCAGTTAATATTGGTTTAGAAATTCTTAAAATCGTACCGGGACGTATTTCAACTGAAGTTGATGCTCGTCTTTCTTACGATACGGAAGCAACTATTGAGAAAGCTCGCCAAATTATGAAGCTTTATAATGAAGCTGGCGTTAGCAATGATCGTATTCTGATTAAAATCGCTTCAACTTGGCAAGGTATTCGTGCGGCGGAAGTGTTAGAGAAAGAAGGTATCAACTGTAACTTAACCTTATTATTCTCTCAAGCACAAGCTCGTGCGTGTGCAGAAGCTGGTGTTTACTTAATCTCTCCGTTTGTTGGTCGTATCTTAGACTGGTATAAAGCGACAGAGAAAAAAGAATATGCACCGGCAGAAGATCCGGGTGTAATTTCTGTTACGAATATCTATAACTACTACAAACAATATGGCTATCAAACTGTGGTTATGGGTGCAAGTTTCCGTAACGTAGGTGAAATTACCGAAATCGCAGGTTGTGACCGTTTAACTATTGCTCCACCGTTATTAAAAGAACTTGCAGAAAGCAATGCCCCACTTGTTCGTAAATTAGAATATAAAGGTGAAGTGAAAACTCGTCCGGCACCATTAACAGAAGCGGAATTCTATTGGCAACATAACCAAGACCCAATGGCTGTTGAAAAATTAGCGGAAGGTATCCGTAAATTTGCAATAGATATTGAGAAATTAGAAGCAATGCTTGTCGCTAAACTTTAATTACTGAATTATTAAAACAAAAATCCCAAGTTGAGGCTTGGGATTTTTTTATGCTACTAGGTAAGCAAGCGGTCAATATCTTAGAATAATTTGCAAATTCTTAAGGAAAATTAACCGCTTGTCATTTGATAGCACTAAGCTAAATTGGCTGTCTCGGCACAGAACCTTGGTAACCGAATTGACGCCATGCTTCATATACAACAACAGCTACCGTATTGGATAAATTCATACTGCGGCTGTCTTTGCACATTGGTACTCGGATTTTTTGCGACATCGGTAAGCTATCCAAAATCGCCATCGGGATACCACGGCTTTCCGGCCCAAACATAAGGAAGTCGCCTAATTCATAACTCACTTCACTATGATTCGGTTCACCTTTAGTTGTCAGCGCAAATAGACGTTTTGGCTTGGCACGTTCTAGAAAATCTTCAAAATTCTTATATTTTTGAATATCGACAAACTCATGATAATCCAATCCGGAACGGCGGAGCTTTTTATCATCCCACGCAAAACCTAGCGGTTCAATCATATGTAATCTAAAGCCACAGTTTGCACACAAACGGATAATATTACCGCTGTTTTGTGGGATTTCCGGTTCATATAAAACAATATCTAACATTTTTATTTACCATCAAAATATGGAATACACAAATCTCACTTGTGTATTCCATCATTGTTAATTTTCAATATGACGAATAATCCAACAGTTATGGATTTGTGGATTACGCTCAAAATCAAGCGGTAATGTTTTATGTGAAATATTTTCCGCTTGTAAACCTAATTCGGTTAGGCCTTCGAAATCCATTTTAAAACCACGTTTATTATTCGAGAATACGATTGTTCCGTCCGCTGTCAAAATGCGTTTAAGCTGTGTCATTAGCTTAATATGATCGCGCTGAACATCCCAACTGTCTTCCATGCGTTTTGAATTTGAGAACGTTGGCGGATCAACGAAAATCAACTCAAAGCGTTCTCGACATTCCGCCAACCATTGTAAGCAATCGGCTTGGAATAAGCGGTTATTACGTAGCGGTAAATTATTTAGCTCTAAATTTTGTTCCGCCCAATTCAGATAAGTATTTGACATATCCACCGTGGTGGTTGATTTCGCACCACTTAATGCGGCGTGAATGGTCGCTGAACCGGTGTAAGCAAAAAGATTAAGGAACGTTTTGCCTTTTGCCATCTGCCCTACCATCTTACGTGTTAGACGGTGATCTAAGAATAAGCCAGTATCAAGATAATCGGTCAAATTTACCCATAATTTTGCACCGTATTCGGTTACATAGAAATAATCACCTTTATTAGCTAATTTCTCATATTGGTTCGTACCTTTTTGCTTTTGGCGAACTTTTAAAACCAATTTATTGGTTTCCACACCTGTTACATACAGGGTTGCAGACACGGCATCTAATAAACGTTGGCGAGCTTTTTGTTCGTCGATATTTTTCGGTGCGGCATACTCTTGTACCACAATATGATCATCATAACGATCAACCGCTAAATTATATTCCGGTAAATCCGCATCATATAAACGGTACGCATTAATACCTTGTCGCTTCGCCCATTTTTCAATTTTCTTAATATTCTTCGCTAAACGATTCGCGAAATCAGGTGCAACTTGTGCATTCTGTTCAAATTTAAGTTCATCAGCTTGTCGCTCTGCTACTGTGCGTTCGCTAATTTGATAATTCTTTTGTAAACAGTCTAACGGACCGTTTTTCGCTTTGAATTGACGGTGCGAACGTAAACGTAAGCAGTTCAATAATTCCGGCTCACCACTAAAAATAGAAGCGTTCCAACCACTGAATTGTTGTTTTAAACGTTGTCCGAATACCGAATAAAGTGCAATCAACGCCGGAGTCGTACCTAAACGCTCACCGTACGGTGGGTTACAAATCAGGGTACCAACTTGTTCAGGGCAAGGATTTTTTAATGCCGCAACATCACCTTGTTGCCATTGAATTAAATGTGCTACACCGGCATTTTTCGCATTCTGTTTTGCTTTAGCCAATACACGATGATCAAGATCGAAACCAAAGAAAAGCGGTTGAATTTCTTCATTTTGTTGCAAATAGGCCTGTTCCAGCACCTCTTTCCATACCGCTTGTTGGTGTCCTTTCCACGCATTAAAGCCCCAATGTTTACGGTGTAATTGTGGTGCAATCCCTGCTTGCATCTGTGCCGCTTCAATCAATAACGTACCGGAACCGCACATCGGATCAACCAACGGAGTGCCTTTTTGCCAGCCGGAACGAAGAATAATCGTCGCCGCCAATGTTTCACGTAATGGTGCTTTACCAGTGTCTTCACGATAACCACGCATATGTAACGCATCGCCGCTTAAATCAAGCGATACCACCATATTTTCTCGGTCGAGATAAACGTGAATTCGAATATCCGCATGATCTTTATCTACTGTCGGGCGAGCAAAGCCTTTACGTTCGAAATAATCTACTACACCGTCTTTTACTCGCATCGCACCGAATTGCGTGTTGCGGATCTCTCGGTTCGTCCCGTTGAAATCGACAAAGAAAGTATCACGAGGATCAAAAATTTCCGCCCAGTTGATACCGACGATCGTGGCGTATAAATCCAGATCACTAAAAATTTTGGTTGTTACTAGAGGTAACAAGATACGAGAAGCCAAACGGCTGTATAGTAATGCCTGATATGCCCCGCGTTGGGTCGTGGTAAAATGCACCCCGCCTTGTGCAACTTTGCACTCGGCTTGGCAAATCTGCTCTAATTCTGTTTTTAACATTTCTTCAAAGCCACGAGCGACGGTAGCAAAATAAGTTATTTGAGTTGTCATTGTTATCATTCTTTTAGCTAAAATTAGCCTTATTATAGCGGAACAAGCGGTCTAATAGTTGAAAAGTTTTACAAATTCAACTGGACAATAACTTGGTACAGATCAAAAATTAGCTGAATTACCCAAAATGGGTAACTTGCATTAGTTAAATATAACAAGCAAAATTCCTACCATTTCATTGGAGGTAAAAATGAACGAACCTTATAAAATTCTATTAATTGATGATCACCCTTTAATGCGTCAAGGTATGCGACAAATTCTTGAATTAGAAGATAATTTTGTTGTCATTGGTGAAGCTAGTAATGGTACTGATGGAATGAATATCGCATTGGATACTAATCCCGATTTAATTATTTTAGATTTGAATATGAAGGGAATTTCCGGCCTTGATACCTTACGCGCCTTAAGAAAACACGGTATTGACAGCAGAATTATCGTTTTAACGGTTTCGGATGAACAATCTGATATTTTTGCTTTAATGGATGCCGGTGTAGACGGTTATTTATTAAAAGATAGCGATACCGCTGAACTTGTTGAGAATATCCGTAAAGCGGCACGAGGTGAAACAGTATTAAGCGAAAGCGTTAAGCAACATTTATTAGAACGCCGTCCGGAAAATGATCCGTTAAGCGTTTTGACTGATCGTGAACGTGATGTTTTACAATGGATTGCAACTGGTATGTCGAATAAACAGATCGCCAGCCAATTATTTATTTCGGAAGAAACGGTCAAAGTACATATTCGCAATTTATTACGTAAATTAAACGTTCATTCTCGTGTTGCGGCAACCGTACTTTATCTTGAACAACAAAAAGGTTAGCCTCTAAAAGCGGTTAAATTTATACAAAAAGTGACAAATTTAATCGCTTATTTTTGCAAGTCTATGTAAAACCCATTCCTATTTTCTACTATAAAGGTATAATCGCTCACTTTTTAGAATACGTTGAATTTATGGCTTTACTGATTACCCACAAATGTACCAACTGTGATATGTGCTTACCCGAATGTCCGAATGAAGCAATTTCAATCGGCGATGATGTGTACGTGATTGATCCGGTGTTATGTACCGAATGTGTCGGACATTATGAAAAGCCGACCTGCCAAAAAGTTTGCCCGATTACTAACTGTATTATTCCGGATCCGGAACATCAAGAAACGCAAGAAGAGTTATGGGAAAGATTTGTGATGATTCACCACCCGGACAAGATATAAAAATAAAATGTAAAAAAACGGAGAATGAACCTTCATTCTCCGTTTTTTATTATGCGTCTTTAAAGCTGTAAGGCAACTCACAAATCGCTAATGAAATGCCGTTGATTCTAAATGCACTATCCACTTCAACATCATTATTCATCACCACTTGCGACCAAAGTTTATTTTGGTATGCCACGCTATTTAGGATTGTGCCGGTTGCACGCCAATTTTCACCGAGTCGCATTTCAACCGAACCACCAATCTCCGGTAAGCTCACCTCACCTTCAAATTTGCCGACTAAAGTAAACATTGCTCGCTTATTCGCACCACGATATTTTGCACGCGCTACGGTTTCTTGTCCGATATAGCAACCTTTGGTAAAAGAAATCGCATTTTCGACCGCTTGTAAATTGGTAGCCTGCGGAATCAACTCAAATTGATTCGCTTTTAGCAACATCGGAATCCCGTCTTGAATGTCGATTAAATCCCATAATTGGCTATCAGCGTTAGTTTCTAGCATTCCTCCCCAAACAATCGCACGTTTTTGCCCTTGCGGAATGACTAAAGCGGTCGTATTTTCGCGAAGTTTTGCCAAAATCTCACCGCTTGTTACCCCATAAATAGGCGTATCTAATTCGGTGAAAGTGACTTTAGAAAACACCGCATATTTTTTTAGTTGGTTAAGTGCTTCCGGCAATAAATCCACATGAATCATGGCGATAAATTTATCTGCCGCTTGACGATATAAACGGATTAACGCACTCATTTTGCCCTTCGGATCACAATGGCAAGTTAAGGTATGTTCTCCCTCTGCCAATTTCGCTACATCACAGGTTAATTGTCCTTGAAGATATTTCTCAGCATCCACACCTGCAATTTCAATTAAATGATACTGAGAAAGTTGCACGCAGAGATCTGGGTGGCTATTACTGATTTTGTTGCATTCACACGTCATAAAAAACACCTACTCTAAATTCTGAATTTGCTCACGCATTTGTTCGATTAACACTTTTAATTCAACCGCCGAATTGGTTACGTCCGCATTAATGGATTTTGATGCCAACGTATTAGATTCACGATTTAGCTCTTGCATCATAAAGTCTAATTTACGACCTACCGCCCCGCCTTTTTTCAAGACATTAGTCGTTTCTTTAACGTGTAATTGTAAGCGATCTAATTCTTCCGCCACATCCACACGCTGTGCGGTTAACACCATTTCTTGCTCTAAACGTTGCGGATCTAATTGCAAATTCAGCTCATCAAAACGTTGTTGTAATTTATCTTTCTGCCATTGCAGAATTTCCGGCATTTGTGCTTGCACTTTGGTTGCGATCTCGGCAATCGTATCTAATCGCTGTTGGATCAATGCTTGTAAATTGGCACCTTCACGACCACGCATCGCAATAAAGTCCGCTAAAATTTGTTCGAAACCGGCTAACATGTCTTGCCCGATTTGATCCAAATCTTGTGTTTGCGTATCGACCACGCCCGGATAACGTAAAATATCCACTAAGTTGATCTCACCCTCACCAGCAATACCACGCAAAGTTTGCAGTGAGCTGATTACCTTTTCCGCATACTCTTTATTTAATGCCAATTCACTATTTTGGTTATTACTTAATTCGATACGTAAACTACATTCCACTTTTCCGCGTGTTAGTGATGCACGTAAACGCTCGCGCAAGGTCATTTCTAAATTACGGAATTGCTCCGGCAAACGAAAATAAGTTTCTAAAAAACGTTGATTCACCGAGCGAATTTCCCACACGGCATTGCCCCATTCTTTTTTAATTTCTAAATGGGCGAAAGCGGTCATACTATAAATCATTTTGTGTTCCTTCTTGTTAATTAACCTCGGAATATCACTGAAAAACACGGAAAGATTTTTGCAAAATTTTCGGAAAATTTAACCGCTTGCAGTCCTTCAAAAAACCTTTCCGTGTATTTCCGTATTTTCCGAGGTAATAAAAATCACATTGTACTGTTTTATTTGTTAAAATGGCGAAAATTTTTTAGTAAAAGGAAGAAATCATGCGCCCAAATAATCGTGAACTGAATCAAGTTCGTCCAGTAAAAATTACTCGTCACTATACTCGTTATGCAGAAGGTTCCGTTTTAGTTGAATTCGGCGAAACTAAAGTTTTATGTAATGCAACCGTAGAAGAAACCGTTCCTCGCTTTTTAAAAGGTCAACAACAAGGTTGGGTAACCGCTGAATACGGTATGTTGCCACGCTCTACTCACAGCCGTATGCGGCGTGAAGCGGCAAAAGGCAAACAAGGCGGCAGAACCATGGAAATTCAGCGCCTGATCGCACGCTCATTACGTGCAGTGGTCGATTTAAAAGCACTTGGCGAACGTACCATTACAGTTGATTGCGATGTGATTCAAGCTGACGGTGGCACTCGTACTGCGGCAATTACCGGTGCGTGTGTAGCGTTACATGATGCGATGAGCAAATTAGTCGCTGACGGCGTACTGAAAGAAAATCCGATGAAAGGTTTAGTGGCGGCAATTTCTGTCGGTATCGTGGACGGTAATGCGGTATGTGATTTGGAATATATTGAAGACTCAAATGCCGAAACAGATATGAATGTGGTGATGGTCGAAGACGGTAGATTGGTTGAAGTACAGGGTACTGCGGAAGGCGAACCGTTCTCACATATGGAATTGTTACAATTACTGGATCTCGCTCACGAAGGAATTAATCAATTACTTGATGCTCAACGTAAAGCATTAAATATTTAATGCTAAAAAATATGGCAACAAGCTCAAACTTGTTGCCATATTGCTATCTCGTGCGAGTTATCTATTCACTATACATTTTTCATCAGGCGAGAAATGCGACCTTCAGCAATTTCTTCATCACGAATTGTCATTATTTCACACCCCTCTTTAGTCACTACGATTTGGTGTTCAAATTGTGCTGAATGGTCGCGATCTTTGGTTTTCACCGTCCAACCGTCCGGCATATTACGGATTTCTTTTTTACCCGCATTCACCATCGGCTCAATGGTAAACACCATACCTTCTTGTAATACCACACCGCCGTCATCCGAGTTATAGTGAAGCACTTGCGGATCACAATGGAATTCGGTACCGATACCGTGACCGCAGTATTCACGCACCACCGAGAAACCTTGTTTTTCTACATATTGCTGAATGGTTTTACCGATTTCTTTTAAACGAATGCCCGGTTTTACCGTACGTAAACCGATATACAGCGATTCTAACGTCACTTCAATTAAACGCTTATCACGAATGCTCGGCTCGCCGACCACATACATTTTTGAATTGTCGCCGTAGTAACCATCTTTAATTACCGTTACGTCAATATTTAAAATATCGCCTTTTTTCAATTTACGATCCGCACTCGGAATACCGTGGCACACCACTTCGTTTAATGAAATACAAGTCGCATTCGGGAAGCCGTGATAATTTAAACACGCTGGAATCGCCTGCTGTTCGTTTACAATATATTCATGACAAATGCGGTCTAATTCTGCCGTGCTTACGCCTTCTTTCACATACGGCTCAATCATTACCAATACGTCAGAGGCTAATTTACAAGCGACACGTAATTTCTCAATCTCTTCTTCGGTTCTTAATGGAATCTTGCTCATACTGTTCTCTCTTCTTAATTCAAGCGGTTAAATTTCTCAATTTTCTTGCAAATACGCAGAAAAAAGTAAGGGGATTATACCTTTTTTCAGCATAATCCCCAAACGACTATTTCAGTTTAAATTTTTTGACTAAATAATTGAGTAACACGCCATAGAGCGGTAAAAACAGTAATAAGCTAACAAACAGTTTAAACGCATAGTCCACCGTACCGATGGTGAACCAATGTTCCGCCATATAAGCATCATCGCTTTTATAAAACGCCACCGCAAAGAAAGCGAAGGTATCAATCAAGGTGCCGAAAATAGTCGAACACATCGGCGCAAGCCACCACGTTTTGCCCTGACGTAAGCGATTAAACACCACAATATCCAATAACTGCCCAACTACATAAGCACAGAAACTTGCCAGCGCAATGCGAAACACAAACAGATTAAATTCGTTTAACGCATTAAAGCCTTGGAATTGTGTCTCAAAAAACAACACCGAAATCACATAACTAATCAGTAACGCGGGCAACATACCGACAAAAATAATTTTACGGGCAAGACTTGCACCAAATACTCGTACGGTTAAATCCGTCGCCAAAAACACAAACGGGAAAGTAAACGTACCCCACGTGGTTGGAATCACAATATCGGTAAACGGAATCTTGACCTCAAAAGTAATCTGCACCAAATAGTTACTGATCGCGATAATAAAGATATGGAAAAGGGAAAGTAAAACCAGAGAACGACGCTTTTGTGCGTCTGAAAAATCAATTTGAAAGTTCATATTGTTCCTTTTTAAAAATAAAAAAGCCGAGGTAAGGGAACTCGGCAACCAATTTTGAGGGGCACATTATACGCAAGCGGTCAAATTTTGCAAATTTTTTACAAAATCTAACCGCTTATGTTATTTATTTGAACCTTCCGGATGAAGCCCGATGCCCTGATGACGTTCTTTGAGCTTGGCGATGACATCGCTCCATTCAAGATTTTGGTCGTGAAGTAGCACCGTTAAGTGGTAGGCAAGATCCGCCACTTCGCCAATCAATTCTGCTTTATCATTCGCCACCGCGCTAATGCTGTTTCAACCCCTTCTTCCCCTACTTTTTGGGCGATTTTTTTCGTGCCTTTGGCGTAGAGTTTGGCGGTATAGGAGGTTTCTGGATCAGCATTTTTACGCTCGGCAAGCTCTCGTTCGAGCTTGGCAAACCACGTCCACTCGCCCTCCGATTGGCTTTCAAACTGGTGGAAACAACTTTCCGCCCCAGTATGACAGGTTTCGCCAATTGGATTCACCAAAATCAATAAGGTGTCGTTATCACAATCCAAGCTCATATCCACCACATTGAGAAAATGCCCTGAGGTTTCCCCTTTCGTCCACAGGCGTTGCTTGGTGCGAGAATAAAAGGTTACCACTTTTTCTGCTAAGGTTTTGTCTAACGCCTCTTGGTTCATATAACCCAACATCAACACTTCACAGGTTTGGAAGTGTTGGATAATGACGGGAAGTAATTGATCGACTTTTTGCCAGTTTATATTTTGAATTTGCATATTTTCTCTATTATTTATATTTAGCTAAAATTTCTTTAGCTTGAGACTCTAATTCTGGAAATAGTGTTTTCTCGCTAATACCAAAAACCTTAAGTTCATTTAAAATATTTTGCTTTTTATCTTTAGGGATAATAATTTCATTCCCTTGATTATCTTTTCTTAACCATTTATCATCTAAAATAGCTTTATTCTTTTTAAAATTATTCATTCCAAAAAGTAGAAAACATCCTTGCTGTCTAATGATTCGATTATTATCTAATTTAGATTTAACACAAATCACTCTCTCAAGATCCTTGCTTTCAATTACAGGCAAAAAACTTGGTTTGTCTTTTCTAATATCATGTAGTAATCTAGCTATATTTGGTTGCTTATTAAAAAGTTCTATTGCGTTTTTTTTAGTAGATTCACTTAATGATGTAAGTTCTAAATTATTAATAGGATATTTTTCAATTAAATCATTTACAAACTTCTCTAATTCATTAATTTTATTATCATCAAATCTAACCATTTCTTGATTAATCATTAAATCATCTTTAAAATGAAAATAAAATTCTTTTATTTTAGTAGAATCCCTGTCTGATAGTATTAAATTGTTTGATTTAAATAATTCACAAACACTATATAATTTACCTAATTGTGAATTCATTTTAGACATACTTTTATAGCCATCAATACGAAAATTTTCTCTTCTTAATGATAAAGCTGACAGAATAGAAACCGTATCACTATCAAAATATTTAATCTCACTATTTGGAATATCAAAAATATACAACTTTCCATCCTTATCATCCTTATCATCCTTATCATCCTTATCATCCAAGGATTGGGTCGCAAAATAAAGTGCAACTAATGCATTAGTTGTTAAATCAAGTAGTCTAGTTGGATAACCATAATGCTGTAATTTAACTAAGGTACTAAAAATACTATCTCGATCTGAAAAATCATTAGGGCTATTAACAATAGCATCCCTAATAATATTATCCTCATTTTCTATAAATGCTCTTTCTTGAGGCTTACCTTCAACTTTTTTCGGAATCCTATATATGCTAGGTTCCAATTCCCATTCTTTATCAGAATGCCCTCTAAAAAATCGGCTATAACCTAACTGTGGTTCATCAATATCTTTTAAAAGATCTATTAAATCTTTAATACTAGTAATTTCCATATTTTATTTCCTAATTTCTATACACATTTTTGACATAAGTACTATTAATTATACTATTAATATTCTAAAAATTTAACTATTTGTGGACGCCAAGCGTGGCGTCCATACCGCTCACTTCCGAACTTCCACACCAGCTTTCCCAAGATATTCTTTCAACTCCCCAATCTCAATAATCCGCTTGTGGAACACACTTGTCGCCAATGCTCCGTCCACGTTGGCTTGGGTAAAAGCATCTCGGAAATGCACCATTTCGCCTGCACCACCAGAGGCGATTAACGGCACCTTGCACACTTCACGCACTAATTTGAGTTGGGTTAAATCGTAGCCATTACGCACACCGTCTTGGTTCATCATATTTAGCACGATTTCGCCTGCGCCACGTTTTTGCACTTCTTGCACCCAGTCGAGCAGTTGCCAGTTGGTTTGGCGAGTACGTTTTTCATCTCCGGTGTACTGATTGACCCAGTACTTACCAGTTTCTTTTTCAAACCAGCTATCAATACCGACTACCACCGCTTGCACGCCAAAGCGATCTGCCAATGCGGTAATCAAATTCGGATCGGCAAGGGCGGGGGAATTGATCGAGATTTTATCAGCCCCGAATGCGAACAATTTTTCCGCATCTTCAAGGGTTTTGATCCCGCCTGCCACACAAAACGGAATATCGATCACTTGTGCCACTCGCTCCACCCAGCTTTTATCCACCGTGCGACCGTCTGATGAAGCGGTGATGTCGTAAAACACCAACTCGTCCGCCCCTTCTTCCGCATAGCGTTTCGCAAGCGGTACGATATCGCCAATAATTTCGTGGTTGCGGAACTGCACGCCTTTTACCACCTGACCGTCACGCACGTCCAAACAAGGGATTATCCGTTTTGCCAACATTCAATTGCCTCCACTACATTAAATTTTCCTTCTAACAACGCTCGCCCAACGATTACACCCGCTACGCCTGTACCTTTTAACGCCTTGATGTCGTCAAGTGAGCCGATTCCGCCTGATGATTGGAATTGGATTTCAGGATATTTGGCACAGATTTCACGGTAAAGATTCACATTTGAGCCAGCTAACGTGCCATCTCGGGAAATATCAGTACATAAAACGTGCTGTAAGCCGACCGCTTGATAATCTTCGATCAGCTCTTCGAGTGATACACCACTCGCCTCTTGCCAACCGCTAATCGCAATGATTTTTTGACCGCTTGCGTCAATGTTCACGTCTAACGCCAGTACAAATTTCTCCGCTCCGTATTTTTCAAACCAGCCTTTGACCATTGCTCGATCTTTCACGGCGGTTGAGCCAATCACGACACGATTTGCCCCCACTGCTAATAGATCCGCCACGTCTTGCTCGGTGCGAATCCCACCGCCCACTTGGATTTGGCAATTTGTCGCCGCAATAATTTTACCGATAAGTGCGGTCTGTCTTTTCGCAGGATCTTTCGCTCCCGTCAGATCTACCAAATGCAACTGCTCCGCCCCTTGCTCAAGATAACTAGCGAACTGCTCAATCGGGTTATCGGAATAGGTGGTTTGTTTAGCGTAATCGCCCTGATGTAACCGCACCACATTGCCGTCAATCAGGTCAAGGGCGGGGATAATTATGGATTTTTTCATTGTGTTTGTTTCCTGTATGCCTAGCACTAACCGTGCTAGGTTAATAATTGTATTGTCGCTCTGCGACAAACAAAATTGGTTGCGGAGCAACCGCACTATGCGTAACCTCATACGGCAGTATGAGGCACTAAATAAGCTCCACAAAATTCTTCAACAACATCGCACCATTTTTGCCCGAACGCTCGGGGTGGAACTGCACGCCGTAGAAGTTTTTGCTCGCAATCGCGACCGAGAAAGGCACGCCGTAATCGGCAGTGGCAATGGTATTTTCATTTGGCAACACCGCATAGCTATGCACAAAATAGAAATGACTGTTTTGCTCAATACCGTGGAATAACGGGTGGTCGGTTTGATACTGAACCTTGTTCCAGCCCATATGTGGCAACGGCAAACCAGTGTTTGGAATTAACTCGGTTTTGCCACTCATAAGCCCAAGCGTTCCCACATTGCCTTCAGCTGAAAATTCAGTCATTAGTCGCATTCCCAAACAAATACCAAGCATTGGCTGAGTGGCATTGCGGATCGTGTCAACCAAATCACGATCTTGCAAAATCTTCATCGCGTACTGCAACCATCCCCACTCCGGGCAACAGCAACTTATCCGCTGATTTGATTTTATCTAAATCTCGACTAATCTCCGCCTGAATACCCAAGCGGTCGAATGCAAATTTTACCGATGACAGGTTTGCACAGCCTGTGTTGATGATTATTAGGTTGGTCATTTGGCTTCCTGCAAAATTAAATCATAATATACATCATAAGCAGATTCTGCTACTTTGTTTCCTAAAAAACAATTTTTATCAAAATTTCTTATAATATGTATGAATAAGTGATCTTTAATGCAATTAAAATGGGGTTCTTTCATTAGAGAATTGCAAGTAAACTTACCTTTTTTACGAGAAACTATATTTATTAAAAACTCATACGCATCATCATTATAATTTTTAGACTGTTTAATATATAAAATTAAATCATCTAAACTTTTCGAATCAACATTAGAAAATATATATTCTATATCATTATAAACATCTTTTGATTCTATATAATTAAATACACAATTACTAATAAAATCTTTTTCCAATCCAATAAAATCAATATGCTCTAAAAAAGAAAATTCATTTATATATAACTTGAATTGCTTATAATCATTATTTCTTTCACAAAGATGGTAAGCTAGGATAAGTAACATTTTTCTAGACAGAAAACTACGAAGCAAAGAAGAATATTCATTATCTATATTTATTTCTTTATACTTGTATATAAACTTTAATATTCTATATAGATTTATAAAATAAGCATTTATATCAGCATAGTAAACATCATTTTTAAGACATAAACGAACTGTTCTAAATTTATTTATATTTCTAATCAGATAGTAGTAAACATTATCAACAATACTTCTTTTATTGAGTATATTACTTATACCTATTTTCTGCGGTTTCCCATAGTCTTTATTTTCTAAAAATCTTAATGTTTCATTATGCTGTTCCAGCATCATAAAAAAAGTACGTTCAAAATCCTCTTTTCTTCTTCGTTCTTCTTGTTCTTTCTTTTCATTTTCAAATTCTATTTTTTGATCATTAAAACGTTTACGTTCTAATTGCATTCCATGTAAAACACTTAATAGCGTAACAGCTGAAAAGATACCGCCAATATAACTACCAAAATGATCCCATTTTTCGCTTTCAGATGATAACCCACCGTGAAATTGATAAAAATATAAACCTAATAATCCAACAACTAATAAAACATACCATTTATTGTTTTGTATAAAGTCGTATATTTCTTTTATAAAGTTGCATATTTTTAAATAGCATTTACTATTTTTTGTACAATCTTTTTTTTCTGACACAATTTACTCCTTAGATACAAGCGGTCAAATTCCACAAAAACTTTGAAAAATTTCACTACACTTTTTACCTAGCATTGATATGCTAGGTTACGCATTATATTGTCGCTCTGCGACAAACTAGATTGGTTGCGGAGCAACCGCACTATGCGTAACCCTACACGCTAGTGTAGGGCATTTTGCAGTCAAATCACAACATTCCCTTACTACTCGGCAATTCATTCCCGTCCACTTTAATGCACTGTCTTAGGGTTCTGCCGAATACTTTGAATAGGCTTTCGATTTTGTGGTGGTCGTTGTCGCCTTTGGTTTTCAGGTGGAGCGTTGCCATTAGGGTGTAGGCGATCGATTGGAAGAAATGTTCGGTCATTTCAGTGCTGAAATCGCCCACTTTTTCTCGTTTGAATTTCGCTTTAAATTTGAAGTATGGGCGACCCGATAAATCCATTGTGCATTCCGCTTTGCATTCGTCCATTGGTAGCACAAAGCCGAAGCGTTGAATGCCACGTTTGTCGCCTAATGCCTGTTTTAATGCTGTGCCGAGGGCAAGTGCGGTGTCTTCAACGGTGTGGTGTTCGTCAATCCACAAGTCGCCTTTGCATTGCACGTTCATTCTAAAACCGCCGTGCGTGGCGATTTGGTCGAGCATATGATCGAAAAAGCCCACGCCTGTGCTGATTTGGTTTATGCCAGTTTCGTCCAACCACACTTGCACTTTGATATCAGTTTCTTTGGTGGTGCGAACCACTTCCGCATAGCGGGACGGGCGTTCACAAGCGGTCGTTTTTGGCAATAATTTTTCCACAATCAGATCCCAATCCAATTTTTCAGGGTGATATTGCAACGCCTGAATGCCGAGATTTTCCGCCAGTTGCACATCGGTGGCACGGTCGCCGATCACAAAACTGCGGTCGGGATCGAACAAATTTTTGTCGATATATTTTTTCAGCAATTTGATCTTTGGTTTACGGCAATCGCAATTATCTTCCGGCTTGTGTGGACAAATCAAAATCGCATCAAATTCAATGCCTTGCGAGCGGAAAATCTCTAACATCGCATTGTGCGGTTTGTCGAAATCTTCTTGTGGAAACGAATCCGTACCTAAACCGTCCTGATTGCTGACCATCACAAAACGGTAGTGATCTTTTAATTTCAGTAACGCAGGAATCACATTGCGTTCCAGTTTGAGTTTCTCCAAGCTATCAATTTGGAAATCAGTTTTCGGCTCGTCAATCAGCGTGCCGTCACGGTCGATGAAAAGGGTTGGTTGCATATTGGTTCTCCTGTTTCCTAGCACTCTCGTGCTAGGCTAAGCATAGTGGCGATACTCTGTATCGCTATAGATCTTTTTCAAAAAATTTTTCGTTGATTTCAATGCCTGCTTCAGTCAGTAAGAATTTGGTCTCATCAACAAAATTTTGCGTTTTATGGTGTTCTTTCTGATTTTTAATGTAATTGATGATTTTTGCTTTATCTCGTTCGCAATAGGTCAAAGAACAATATCCTCTCGACCACGCATAAAATTCAGGAAATAAATGCTTATTTTCATCAATCCATTTATGGGTTGTGGTTTTCAATTTCTGCACAAATTCCGCTACGGAAAGCATTGGGTGCAGTTCCACCAAAAGATGAATATGATCTGGCATCCCATTCACTCTATAAAGCACCGAATGATGTTCTCGCACAAAGCCCCAAATGTAACGATAAAGATATTCTTCATTTTCTTCCACAATACTTGGCAATCCATATTTTGTACGAAAAATGATGTGATATAGATTTCTGGTGTAGCTCATATTTTCTCCTTTTTACAATGTCGCAGAGCGACATCACTATGCATAACCACGTACGTTAGTGCGTGGTTTTTGCTCATATCCTAGCACTACGTACTAGGTTACGCATAGTGCTGATGCTCCGCATCAGACTGCTTTGATTGCCTCTACTACTCTCTCCAATTCTTCCTTTGTACCAATCGAGATACGAATACAATTCTGCAATCCCAATGCTTTGTGCTGATCACGCAAAATAATGCCTTTTTCCCACAGTGCTTTAAACACTTTTTGTCCGTCTTGGAATTTGACGAGAACATAGTTAGCTTCGGTATCGAAAATTTCCACCACGTTTGGAATCGTTTTAAGCTGTTCGATTAACCACGCACGGTTTTCTAGCACATTTGCCACACGTTGTTTCATCTCGACTAAACCCTGTTCGGTTAAGGCTTGGGCGGCGATATCGGAAACCGGTATGGGTAATGGATAAGGGGCAATCACTTTTTGTAGCACGCCGATTAATTCTTCGTTAGCAAGGGTAAAACCACAACGTAAGCCCGCTAAGGCAAAGGCTTTCGAGAGCGTGCGGACAATCGCCAAGTGTGGGAAATTGGCAAGCTCGCTCACCATTGTCGCCTCGGGGCAAAATTCAATGTAGGCTTCGTCCACCACCACAATCGCTCGCCCTGCGGTAATTTGCAAAAGTTTGAGTAAATCCGACCTCTTGATTGGCGTGCCAGTTGGGTTGTTTGGGCTACAAACGAACACTACTTTCACGCCGTCCAGATTATGTTCGATTTCAGGCAAATTAAGCTGAAAATCTGTGGTTAAAGGCACAGTTTTGAGTGCAATACCGCAAGTTTCCGCCGACACGCTGTACATTCCGTAAGTCGGTGGGCAGTAAAGCACGCTGTCAGTCGGCTCGCAGAATGCTCGGATAATCAGCTCAATGCTTTCATCGCCACCACGGGTCACGATAACGTTTTCAGGTTTTACACCTGCATATTGGGCGTAGCCATTCACCACAGCGGCTGGTTGGGCTTCTGGATAGCGGTTAAAAGTGCGATTGAGTAAATCAAAGTTTGGTGAAGTCGGATATTCATTCGCATTCAGCCACACATCGCCATTGCCCCCCAAACGGCGTGCCGATTGGTATGGGGTTAGGGCTTGAACGTTTTTTCGAGAGAGTTGTGAGATTTGCATATTTTGTTCCTGTTTTTTACCCCATACTGGACGTATGGGGTTAAGCATTGTATGGTTGCTCTGCAACCGATTTACTTGTCGCAGAGCGACAACATTATACGTAACCACGCACGTTAGTACGTGGGGGCTAGGCAATCTTCGCCAATCGAATTGAAACCGCTTGTTTATGCGCTTCCAACTGTTCGGTCACCGCCATCACTTCCACCGTTTTTGCCAAATCTTTAAAGCCTTGTGGGGTGAGTTCTTGCACGGTCATACGTTTGCTGAAATCTGCCAAGCCTAAGCTTGACGTGGTGCGGGTGTAACCGTAGGTCGGCAGAACGTGGTTGGTGCCGCTGGCGTAATCACCCATACTTTCAGGCGAATATGCCCCGAGGAAAATCGAGCCTGCGTTGTCGAGTTGGTCAAGCAAAGATCGGGCATTTTCTACTTGAACTACCAAGTGTTCCGGTGCATATTCATTGCTAATTTCGACCGCTTGTTCGAGACTTTCGGCGATGAAAATTCGGCTGTGTTCTAGTGCTTTGCAAGCGGTCTCTTTTCTCGGTAATTTTGCAAGTTGGTTTTCAATAGCAAGTGCGGTCTGTTTTGCTAACGTTTCGCTTGGCGTTACCAAAATCACTTGGCTGTCCGCTCCGTGTTCCGCTTGGGAAAGCAAATCGCTTGCCACAAAATCAGGATCGGCATTCTTATCCGCCAACACTAACACTTCCGAAGGCCCTGCTTGCATATCAATCGCCGCACCGTTTACCGTTTGTGAAACTTGGCGTTTGGCTTCGGTCACGAAACTGTTGCCCGGCCCGAAAATTTTGTCCACTTTCGCCACCGTTTCCGTACCGAACGCCATTGCTACAATCGCTTGCGCACCACCCACTTGGTAAATGGTTTCCACGCCACAGAGTTCGGCGCGTAAAGAATAGCGTCCGCAATCGGTGGCGGCGAGCAAAGCACCACTTTTTTACAACCTGCAATTTTTGCCGGAATCGCCAACATTAAGACAGTCGAAAATAATGGCGCAGAGCCACCCGGAATATACAAGCCAACACGGTTAATCGGGCGAGTTACCACTTGGCAACGCACGCCTGCTTGAGTTTCGATGTCCACTGGCTGTGGAATTTGTGCGGTATGAAATTTTTCAATATTCGCTTTGGCATTTTGGATCGCTTGTTTTAGCTCGTCTGATAAACGATCACTTGCCGCTTGAATCTGCGCTTTTGAAACGACAAGGCTATCTAATTTCACTTTGTCGAATTTTTCCGAAAGCTCAAATAATGCCTTGTCGCCATTTGCCAGTACGTTTTCACGAATCGCATCAACCGCTTGTTGAATATTCAGCGAGGAACTGATTGCAGGACGAGTCAGCGCCGCTTTGCGTTGTTGTTCGGTTAAGTTTTTCCAAATTAGGGTTTGCATATTGTTCTCCGTTTTCATTTCTTTTAAATCTCCCCCAGCCCCTCTTTACAAAAGAGGGGGGCTTTTCTTTTCTCCGTTTATTCCCCCTCTTTGATAAAGAGGGGGCTAGGGGGAGATTTCTAAGCCAACATCTTCTCAATCGGCAGTACTAATACCGAGCTTGCGCCCATTTCTTTGAGTTGTTCCATGGTTTCCCAAAACAGATTTTCTTGGCTGACTACGTGCATCGCGACACGGGCGGAATCATTAGCGAGTGGGAGAATGGTTGGGTTTTCCACGCCCGGTAAAAGTGCGGTGATTTCTTTGAGTTTATCTTTTGGGGCGTGCGGCATAATGTATTTACTTTCCGCCGCTTGTTGCACGCCTTGAATACGGGTGAGTAGGCGATCGACTAACGCTTGTTTTTCGGTTGAAAGCGGTTCAGCTCGTTGAATCAGGCAGGCTTTGGATTGATAAATCACTTCCACTTCTTTTAGACCGTTCGCTTCCAAGGTTGCACCGGATGACACCAAGTCACAAATCGCATCGGCTAAGCCGGCGGAAGGTGCGACTTCGACAGAGCCGTTCAGTAAGGTGCTTTTAAACGTTATGCCCTTTTCGTTCATATAGCGTTTGAGTAAGTTCGGATAGCTGGTGGCAATACGTGAATTAACAAAGTCTTGCACACCGTTATAACTGCGGTCACGATCGATTGCTAACGACAAACGGCGACCTCCAAAATCCAAGGTGCGTAATTTTTTATATTCGATTTGTTCGCCTCGAGCAAGGCGACCGAGTTCCTCCTCTTCCAGTACATTTTCCCCAATAATGCCGAGATCCACTACACCTTCAAAAACCAAGCCCGGAATATCGTCATCACGCACCCGTAAAATTTCAATCGGCATATTTTCCGCATAAGCGATTAAACGCTGTTCGTTCCAATTGATTTTCACGCCGCATTGCTTGAGTAGTTCATTACAATCTTTGCTTAAACGCCCTTTCTTTTGTAGGGCAATACGTAAACGGTTTGTCGTTGTCATTTGTTAGTTCCTATGTTGTGTTTAAATTTCAGATATAAAAAAACCTCTCGAAAGTTGCCTTCCGAGAGGTTATGTATTTTGTCGCGATATGCGATTGTGCTTTATACGTACTCGGAAGATTTTTATCTTCCGACCACACTCAAATGCCCGAAAGATATCAGGTTGAATGATGGTGATGATGAGTACGGATAAAGTTCATAATAAGATTCTCAATATAAAATTGCTTAAATTATTTTTTAAAATACGCTCAAAATTTATAGATTGCAAGTTGTTTTTACGAAAAAGTGAAAATATTATGCAATCGTTTTCGTATCAGTTTTATTAAGCGTTTTTGGTTAAAATAGCCAACAATTCCGCTTCAACTTGTTTACCGAATTTACCCATACGGAAATCGGCTTTCAGTTCATCAAATTTTTCCGGTTCCGCCGCCATTTTCTGTTTTAGAAATTGTGGAAACTCACATAAAACCAATTCGGTTTTATTATTGCGAATATCAAAGATACTTGGAATTTTTTGTGCAGAAATAACCGCTTGTTGTTGCTCATCACTGTCAAAATACTTACGCTCTTTGTTATCTTTACGTGAAACGTATTTCACGTTGATATTCGGATTGAGCTTTGTCATACGTTGGAAGTAAGCCACGATTTCGACACAATCCGGACAATAAGGCTCAGCCATCACTAGCCAATCACCTTGTACGCCGAGTGCTTTAAGTTTTTCCTCGGTTTCTGCTTCAAGTTTGACATCAACGTAAACCTCAAGCTGATTTTCACGGTCTTCATCACTACTAAATTCTAAATATTCATAAAAATGTGCCATAGGATATCCTTTTAAAAGTAACTAGATTTGTTTTAGTGCCGCCAAATAATTTCACAATCCACTTTGGCATTGCTGATAACTTTACGCTGTAGCTTCTCACATACAAGTTGGAATGTTCTTAACGCAATTTGTTCGTGATCTTGTGCAATCGAATGAATATGAAACGGTAATGCGTCCAGTAAATGATGATCATCAAAAGTCGCTAAATGTAACTCACGATTAAGTAATTTTTCCATTTGTTTGTGTTCGGTCAAATAACGTAACACGCCTTCTAAAATCGTATAAGAAGCGGTAAAAATGGCTTCCGGCAAACGCCCTAAACGCTCAACCACTTCAGCTAGCATTTGGTAACCGGATTCCGGTTGGTAATCTTTATGCAAAATCCAATCGCTTTGTACCGCTAAACGTGATTGCTCTAAACCTTCGTAAAAACCTTCTAAACGAGAAGCACTCGGAGAAAGTGAAAGTTGTCCGCCTAAATAGAAAAATTCCTTCGGTTGATAAGCTCGTACAATATTTTCCACCAATTTCGCCACACTTGGCGTGTCATCGCTGATAATGTAATTCAACGCTAAATTCGGAATATGGCGGTCGATATGCAGTACCGGCGTATGGCGAATGATTTTTTGATAATAGTTCGGATCTTGGTGAGTCGGAGCGGTAATCAGCAGATCGACCTGACGATCCAATAAGCGTTCTATCACCAGTTTTTCTTGTTGCGGATTATCATCGGAACAGGCAATTACAAGCTGTAAACCGCTTTCACGGCATAGCTTTTCAAGATTGCGAGCGGTGGATGCAAAGCCATAATTGGTCAGATCCGGAATCACCAAGCCAATAACGTTAGAACGCTGTGCTTGTAATGCTTTGGCATAAACATTGGCACGATAACCGTATTGTTCAGCGATCGCTTGTACTTTTTGGCGAGTTTCAGGCTTGATACGAAAGTCATCGCTTTTACCGTTAAGAATCATACTCGCAGTCGTTTTTGATACTCCGCTGAGGGCGGCAATATCATTGAGCGTTAGACGTTTTTTAGGTTTTGATTCCACGGTTTTTTCCTTAAAAATAATTTTCGTATGGAAGTAAAACGGCACAAGCTTTTCTTGTGCCTTATTATTTTAATTTTGGATTTGAATTGCCTGCACTTGGGCAAGTTGTACGGTTAACGGACGAGAAGTTTCTAACAGATTGATTCGATTTGCAATAAAGAATCGTGATGTCATCACTTTTTCTCCGCCATTGATGAAAATTTCTACCACCGAACGGTCAAAGAAAATCTCTAGGCTGTCGAGTTTCTCTACTTCACAATGACGCTGACTACCAAATTTTTCCATTAGCTCGGTTTGCTCTGTCGCACTGCGATCTAACGTTAATAAACCGTTTTCATAGCGTAGGCTCAATGTTTGCCCTTTATCATTAGTAAAGAAGTTTAATGTAAGCGGTTGATTTTCGACAGAAATTTGCAAATAAGCTGTATCCAGATTGTCGATTGCAATTTTTTGCTCAATTTCGACCGCTTGTTTTGCGGCGAGTTGAACGATTGGTGTTTGCTGAATTTTACCGTTTGCGACTTTCATTTGACGTGGCAGGCTTAGGGTTGAATGCCATTTATATTTATCAGTCGGATAGGTTAAATCCGGTAAGCCGACCCAACCGAATACGATACGATCAGAATTTTGTACCGATTGCGGAGCATAGAAATCAAAACCGTAGTCTAGTTCTTCAATATGCTCGGCTGTTAGGTTGCTCCCCTCTAATTTGCCCAGCGCATAGGTCGCGTGATAATTGTTTTGGAAGCGGTGTGCTTCACGTAATTTGCCTTGTGGTGACCAAACAAACACATCTTTACCGCCAAGTTGGAACAGATCCGGACATTCCCACATAAACACATTGCTGTTATCAAAGTCCTTTACTGCTAATTCGGAAATTAAACGAGGCGTGCTATCCAGATCATCCATTTCATACACTAAGCAAGTTCCGGTAAGGTTCTCACGTTGTGCACCAAGCACAAAGCGAATTTTGCCTTCTGCAGTCACAAACGGTTTAGGATCACGAACATGTTCGGTATAACCAGCCGGTGCTTGATCGATAATGCAACGTTTTTCCAATAATTTGCCCGATTTATCAAAAATCGCAATATTTTGGTGCGGAACACGTTGGTTATCGCTGGCACGGCGAGTATTACCGGTATAAAACGCCACAATTTTGTCTTGCCACATAATCGCACCGCCTGAATAACAACCATGTGATTCAAACATTTCATCTGGGATCAAGCGGTCGGATTTTTCAAAAGTTTGAAAATCACGGGTAATAAAATGCTCCCAATGTTTCATTCCATGCAAGGCATCATAAGGGAACCATTGTGCGAAGATATGGTATTTCTCACCGTCAAAAATTAAACCGTTCGGATCGTTAAATAAACCGGTTTGTGGTGCTAAATGGTAGGTCGGATAGAAATCCTTATCCGAAAGTACGGTTTGGCGGATTGTCGCTAATTCGCCTTGTTCTGTTGCGTGAAGACTTTTGTATTTGCCGTTATTGAAAATCTGCATAGTAAAATCCTAAATTGCAAAAAAGCGGTGAAATTTCACCGCTTGTTGTGATTATTGTGCTAAAAATGCTTCTAGTTCTACTTTATTTGGTAATGCTGACATTGCACCTTTTGCGGTTGTCGCTAAAGCACCTGAAGCGTTTGCTTTACGAATAACATCCACTAATACGCTTTCATCTTTCCAATCCGCAACTTGTGATAAACCGGCAAGTAAGCCGCTTACGAATGCGTCACCGGCACCGGTGGTATCAACCGGTTTTAACGCTTTGCCGGCAACTACTTGACTGTTACCGTTTAAGTGATAAATCGCCCCGTCTTTACCTAAAGTGATAATGATTAATTTCTCCGGATATTGTGCGGTAATCACCTGAGTCGCTTGTTCAAGTGTAGTGGTATTGGTTAATAGCGTTAATTCTTCTTCAGAGAATTTAAGTACGTCCGCCATCGCTACCACGCTATTTACCACTTGTTTCATTTCTTCAAGGCTAGCCCAGAGTGATTCACGTAAATTCGGGTCAAATGAGAAGAAACCGCCCGCTTCTTTTACACGGCGAATCGCTTCAATTGTGGTAGAACGTGAAGGGTCATTGATAAGTGCGATAGAGCAACAGTGTAGGAAATCGCCTTTTTGGAAGGTCGGTAAATCACTGACTTCAAGAAATTGATCCGCACTCGGGTTCACCATAAAGGTAAAGTCGCGTTCACCGTCATCTAAACCAACAATTACCGTAGAAGTACGTTGTTTTGGATCGAGGATCATATGTTCTGTCGAAACTTTTTCCGCATTAAGCGTTTGTCGCATAAATTTGCCAAGCGGATCTAAACCTACTCGACCAATAAAACCAGCTTCTACACCTAAACGTGAAACACCCACCGCAACGTTTGCCGGCGCACCACCTGCACATTTTAAATAGTGATTTTCACCGTCAGGAATTAAATCCACCACCGCATCGCCGGTAACCCAAATCTTACCCATAATTATGTTCTCTTTAATAGTCAAAAATAGTTAATTTATCTTAGCTAAAACGGTTTAGTTTTGCAAAAACTATTTCAAATTCTACCGCTTGTTGATTTTAGTCATTATAATTTAAACGAAGGTTTCATACATAAAGGAATTAGCAATGAAAAAGTCACTTATTACCCTCTGCTTGGCAACATTTTTAGCGAGTACTCCCCTAATGGCAGAACAAACGATAGCTGAAAATCCAAATTTAATTCCGGTTAAAAATCTACCGACTATTGAGGCAGAATTAACCGTTGCACCGAATGTTCCCAAGCCGTTAACACGCAATACACCGGCAAAAGTGCTAGTAAAACTAGAAACACTAGAAAAAGTGATGGAAATTGAAAAAGGAGTCAAATTTAAATATTGGACATTCAACGGTTCAACACCGGCACCTTTTATTCGTGTTCGTGAGGGCGATATGGTAGAAGTACAAGTGTCCAATCCGGCAAACGGCAAAATGGCACATGCGGTTGATTTTCACTCTGCCGCACCGGACGGTGGGGCAAAAGCAAGTTTAACCGAAATCGGTAAGCAAACAACGTTTGCCTTTCGTGCAATGTCACCGGGATTATATTTATACCATTGCGGTGCCGATCCGGTTTCGGTACATTTAGGCAAAGGTATGTTTGGTTTAATGCTTGTTGAACCTAAAGAGGGCTTACCGAAAGTCGATAGAGAATTTTATTTAATGCAAAACGAATTTTATGTAAAAGAGGGGACTAATCCCGATCTAAAAATTTTCGATATGACAAAAGCGAGTTATGAATTACCTGATTATGTTGTATTTAATGGTAAAGTCGGCTCAACTATGGGGGAAAATGCCTTAAAAGCCAAAGTTGGCGAAAAAGTGCGTATGTTTATTGGCAATGCCGGACCAAATAAAATTTCTTCGTTCCATTTAATCGGTAAGCCTTTTGATACGGTCTATGTTGAAGGCGGTTCACTTAAAAATCATCACGTGCAAACCACGCTGATTCCGGCTGGTGGCGTCAGCGTAGTTGAAATGGAAATGAAAGTACCGGGCGAATATACCTTTATTGATCATAGTATTTTTAGAACCGATAAAGGGGCAAAAGGTAAGCTAATTGTCGAGGGAGCGGAAAATCCGGAAATTTATACCGGTAAAACCAAAGAACAGAAATACGACAAGATTAATCCGGATGCAGATATTGATGCCGGATATGTCCATTAATTGTATCCAAATAACAATAAACCCACTCAGTTTTTTATTTTATAACCATCTACGGACTTTATCTTGATAACTAACAAAATCTTGCCCGAATTTTTCAGTTAACGCTCGTTCTTCCGGCATAATTTGGAAGCGGTTTAAATAAAGTATAAACCCGATAATAACCAGAAAACCCCAATAACTGGGTAGCCAAATTGTCAAAGCGGATAACAGTAACACTAGGGAAAGATACATCGGATTGCGACTTACACGATAAATGCCTTTAACCACTAATTGAGAGGTTTGCTTCGGATCTAACGGCGTTAATGTGGTTTTGACTTGCCAAAAAGTATAAACACTCATTCCACCAATAAGAAAAGCAAGTAATAGCAAAATATAACTCAAAAATTTAGGGATAAAATAAATACTGCTATGCGGAAGGAAATAAATCGCTAATGAGGCGATAGCAAATAACAAAGGAGGGGGAATTTTAAGTTCCATCGTCAATTTCCATTAAAAAATAACCGCTTGCGATATGTCACAAGCGGTCAAATTTACATAATTTTTGGCAAATTACACGTTAAAGCGGAAGTGCATTACATCGCCATCTTGTACGATATAATCTTTACCTTCTAAACGCCATTTACCGGCATCTTTCGCACCGTTTTCGCCTTTAAACTGAATAAAATCATCGTAAGCGATCACTTCCGCACGGATAAAACCTTTCTCAAAGTCGGTATGAATAACTGCCGCTTTTGGCGCGGTTGCACCGACAGAAACGGTCCAAGCTCGTACTTCTTTTACACCTGCGGTAAAGTAAGTTTGTAAGTTTAATAAACGGTAACCGGCACGAATTACACGGTTTAGACCTGGTTCTTCAATACCTAAGTCTTGTAAAAACTCGACTTTTTCTTCGTCATCTAATTCGGCAATTTCCGATTCAATCGCGACACATACCGGCACCACTACCGCACCTTCTTTTTCAGCGATTTCACGTACACGATCTAAATATGGGTTATTTTCAAAACCATCTTCATTCACGTTCGCAATGTACATGGTCGGTTTTAAGGTTAAGAAGTTATAACCTTTGATTGCGTGTAATTCGTCTTTATCTAAATCAACCGAACGAATCATACCGGCATTTTCAAGCACCGGTAAGATTTTTTCCATAATTGATAATTCAAATTTTGCGTCTTTATCGCCGCCCTTCGCACGTTTTTGTAAACGTTGAATCGCACGTTCGCGACTGTCTAAATCCGCTAATGCAAGTTCGGTATTGATGATTTCAATATCATCCGCCGGATCAATTTTACCGGCAACGTGTACGATATCGTCATTTTCAAAACAACGTACCACATGACCAATCGCATCCGTTTCACGAATATTGGCTAAGAATTTATTACCTAAACCTTCACCTTTACTTGCACCGGCAACTAAACCGGCAATATCCACAAATTCCATTGTGGTTGGGAGTACACGCTCAGGTTTAACGATTTCTGCTAATGCGTCTAAGCGTGGATCCGGCATCGGTACGACACCGGTATTCGGTTCGATCGTACAGAACGGATAGTTAGCCGCTTCAATACCGGCTTTGGTTAACGCATTGAAAAGGGTTGATTTACCTACATTCGGTAAACCCACGATACCACATTTAAATCCCATAATTTCCTCTTAATTTTCACGGAATACACAGAAGAATCTTGAAAATAACAAGCGATCTGATTTTGCTAAAAATTTGCAAATTTCTAAAAGAAAATAACCGCTTGTTTATGCCACCAAGTATTCTTCCGTGACAAATAATATTATGCTTTAAAACCGTTGAGACGATTGGTTGCTTTCGTCACACCGTCTTTAAATAGAACATCGACACAGCGACCGGCTTCATCCACCGCCGCATTAATTTTTTCTTGATCTTGCGGACTTGGTTTCCCCAATACATAACCGGCAACCAATTCTTTACTGCCCGGATGCCCAATACCAATACGTACACGGTAAAAATTATTACTATTACCAAGGCTGGCAATAATATCTTTTAAACCGTTATGACCGCCATGCCCACCGCCCTGCTTAATTTTCGCCACACCCGGCGGTAAATCTAATTCATCATGAGCAACTAAAATTTCTTCCGGTTTAATTCGATAGAAATTTGCTAAAGCCCCGACTGCTTTACCGCTTAAATTCATAAAGGTCGTTGGTACAAGTAAACGAACTTCACCGCTTGCGCATTAATTTTCGCCACTTTGCCAAAGAATTTCGCTTCTTCTTTTAAACTGACATTAAATTGACGGGCAATTTCATTAATTAGCCATTCACCGGCATTGTGACGAGTATCTTCGTATTTCGTCCCCGGATTGGCTAATCCTACGATAAGTTTAATGTGTGACATTCTCTGTCCTATTTGATTAACAGGGAAAAGCCCTAAAATGAAAAGCCGTTATTGTAGGCAAAAAGGGCATTTTCTACAAGGAAAATGCCCTTTTTTAACCGATTTTATACGGTTAAGGAATTTGTGGCTTCATTACTCTTTTTAACCGCTTTCGGATCTTCGCCATATTTATTAGTAAAACGTTGTCCGTCTTTAAATAACAGCAATAAACTAAACACCACTATGACAATCAACATTATAAATGTAGCAATATAAACAGCCCATTCCCCCACTGTTATCGCACCACTCATTTCCTGATCCAAGGCAAAAATACTCACTAAAACGAGTAAGATTGTGAGGAGGTAAAGTCCTAATTGCCACCAACCGGACCAACCTAAATCGTGTAAACGGCGAGTGGTTAAACTGGTCGCAGTCAGAAAAATAAGCATTTGATAAATTGTAAACAAAATATCAAATCCGTATGCAATATTTTCCAAGCCTAAAGAAATAGCCACACCGGCTAAAATACCGATAATGAAACTAATAATAACATTTACTAAATAAAACCAAGCGTATTCCCTACGTCTTGCTCGCCCCTTAAAATTTAAACTGTTTTTTAAGCTATATACAAACCAAGGCATAAATTCTCCTTTTATTTATTGTGATTTATTTCTGTGTGAGGTTTTCCATATCGATTTATAAACGGTTGTCCCTTTTTAATCATTAAAAAGCCTATCTGCAAAATATAAATCCCTAAGCAAAACAATAGACTTATTCTACCTAAATGATGATTAAATATCATAGACGAAAACTCATCAGGTAAATAAATAAGCATCATCCCCAGTATATTTATCATGATTAAAGGTAACTGCCACCAACCAGAATAACCTAAATCATGTAAGCGTCTAACGCTAACCGCAGACATCGGTAATAAAAGCATAAGCTCTAACAAATCATTGAAAATATTGATCCCAGAAGTCATTTGTGGCAAACGTAAAGCAAATGTGATTTTCGCAATGAGAATAATAATCCAGTTACTCAACTCATAGATTAATATAAACCAAATAAATTCAGCACGTTTTGCCCTCCCTTGATAATTAAATGTATTACGTAATACGTATATAAACCAATCCATTGGCTTCTCCTTTATAAAAATTAAATAAGAATTATTTGTTTTTGGTAAATTTTGCAGTAAATCGAACCGCTTGTCATTCAATTTAAAGAAATTTGCCCGGTTAGGTTGTCCTCAACGCATAAATCAGCGAAAATAACACATATTTTTAAGGTGGCTTGTCCACCCTTTTTCATTTTAATCTTAGAGAAAAATATGTCATACCCACAAGAAGTTAATAAGCGTCGCACCTTTGCGATTATTTCTCACCCCGATGCGGGTAAAACTACGATTACCGAAAAAGTTTTACTTTACGGAAACGCTATCCAAACCGCCGGTTCAGTAAAGGGCAAAGGCTCAAGCGCACACGCTAAATCCGACTGGATGGAAATGGAAAAACAACGTGGTATCTCTATTACAACGTCTGTTATGCAATTTCCTTACAATGATTGTTTAGTTAATTTATTAGATACACCCGGACACGAAGACTTCTCTGAAGATACATATCGTACACTCACCGCAGTAGATAGTCGCTTAATGGTTATCGATAGTGCCAAAGGTGTTGAGGAACGTACGATTAAATTAATGGAAGTGACACGTCTGCGTGATACACCGATTTTGACTTTTATGAACAAACTCGACCGTGATATTCGTGATCCGATGGAGTTATTAGATGAAGTGGAAAGCGTCCTAAAAATTCGTTGTGCGCCGATTACATGGCCTATCGGTCGCGGAAAATTATTTAAAGGCGTATATCATATTGCTAAAGATGAAACCTATCTTTACCAATCTGGTCAAGGCTCAACTATTCAAGAAGTACGTATTGTTAAAGGCTTAAATAGCCCTGAGCTTGATGCTTGCAGTCGGTGATGATTTAGCGAACCAATTACGTGAAGAATTAGAATTAGTGCAAGGTGCGTCAAACGAGTTTGATCACGAAGCCTTTATCAACGGCGAATTAACACCGGTATTTTTTGGTACTGCATTAGGTAATTTCGGTGTGGATCATTTCCTAGACGGGTTAACCGAATGGGCGCCAAAACCGCAAGCACGTCAAACCGATGTGCGTACGGTAGAATCAAGCGAAGAAAAATTCTCAGGTTTCGTATTTAAGATCCAAGCGAATATGGATCCGAAACACCGCGACCGAGTGGCATTTATGCGTGTTGTTTCAGGCAAATACGAAAAAGGAATGAAGCTCAAACACGTACGTATCGGTAAAGATGTGGTGATTTCCGATGCGTTAACCTTTATGGCAGGCGATCGTTCACACGCTGAGGAAGCCTATGCCGGTGATATTATCGGTTTACATAACCACGGTACAATCCAAATCGGCGACACCTTCACTCAAGGTGAAGTGATGAAATTTACCGGTATTCCTAACTTTGCACCGGAACTGTTCCGTCGTATTCGTTTGAAAGACCCACTCAAACAAAAACAATTGCTGAAAGGTTTAGTTCAACTTTCGGAAGAAGGTGCGGTACAAGTATTCCGTCCGTTAATGAACAATGACTTGATTGTAGGCGCGGTCGGTGTACTTCAGTTTGACGTGGTAGTTTCTCGTCTGAAAACCGAATATAACGTGGAAGCGATTTACGAAACGGTAAACGTGGCAACTGCCCGTTGGGTTGAATGTAAGGATGCGAAGAAATTCGAAGAGTTTAAACGCAAAAACGAACAAAACCTTGCATTAGACGGTGGCGATAACTTGACTTATATTGCACCGACTATGGTGAACTTAAACCTAGCACAAGAACGTTATCCGGATGTTGAGTTCTTCAAAACTCGTGAACATTAATCTATATTAAAAAAGCGGTTATTTTGTAGAGAAATTTTGCAAAATAACCGCTTTTTTTATCTATTCCATTATTTTAAATCCTTTCCTTTTTTATCCCCTAATTTTTTTATTGATTTAATAGATTAATATATATTATTTTTTTATGGTTTTGTGCTAAAATTGCTGGCATTACAAAATACTTGACTAAAAATAAAGGAAATTCCGATGAAAAAATGGTTACTTCCATTACTTGCAACCACATTATTTACTATAGCTTGTGATGATAAATCCGTTACACAAAACAGCCAAACCAATAATCAGCCAACAGCGACTCAAAATCCACAAAAGGATGAATTAACGCAAGTAACTGTGGTAGCGCCTTGGGAATTAAACAGTTTACACCCTACCCAATCCGGTATTATTTTCCAACGTATGAACTTAGCGGAGACCTTGGTTGAAGCAAATGAAAAAGGTGAATTAGCTCCAGGGTTAGCAACAGAATGGCAAAGTAATAGTGACGCAACCGAATGGACTTTTACATTACGTGATGCTGTTTTTCATAATGGAGAGAAAGTGACTGCACAAACTGTGGTAAAAAATCTAACGCTCTTAATGGCACATCCAAGTATTTTACAAAAAGCGTTTATTCAAGAAATTAGTGCAGTAAATGCGAATCAAGTGAAATTCAAACTCACAAAACCATTTGTGCCGTTTCCATCATTTTTAACACATTATTCAACCATTATTTTGGCGAACGAAGCCTTTAATGAAAAAAATGAAGTGGTAAAACTGATCGGTACCGGTGCTTTTAAAGCGACAAAAGTGGAGGCTCCACAAAAAATTGAAGCCATACGTTTCGAGCAATATTGGGGAGAGAAGCCACAAGTTCTTCAGGCAAATTACTTAGCTAGCGACCGTAGCGAAACTCGTGTGTTAATGGCACAAAGTGATGCAACTTCTCTAGTCTTTAATTTAGATACGGCAAGTGTCGCTCGCTTAAAAACCGATCCTAATTTAACTTTAACCAGTAGTTCAATTGCTCGTACGATTCAAATGAAAATGGATGTCGCAAAACCGTTCTTTAATGATTTAGTCGTTCGCCAAGCGCTTTCACAAGTTATCGATCGTAAAGCGATTGCTGAACAGGTATTAAAAATCAAAGATGGTGCGGCCGATCAAATCTTACCGAAAGCTTTTGCGGATTGGCGAGTAGAAACGCAAGATGAAAACGTAGCTATTACAAAAATTAAACAAAATCTAACCGCCGCTGGTTATCAATTTAATCAGGACGGTAAATTAACTGATAAAGCAGGCAAGCCATTTAGCTTTACCCTAAGAACCTTCTCCGATCGTCCGGAATTGCCACTTATCGCCACTATTCTTCAAGCACAATGGCGACAAATTGGTATTGATGTCAATGTTTCTGTTGGTAATGCAAGTGAAATCCCGGCTGGTCATAAAGATGGTAGCTTAGAAATGGCACTCTATGCCTTGAACTATGGTAAAACAATCGATCCGTTCGGTGTCATTGTACAAGATTATGCGAAAGGCGGTAGTGATTGGGGTGTAATGAACTGGAGTAACGAGTTACTCGCACAAACTTTAGAAAAAATCGAAACGGAGAGTGATCTTCAACAAGCTAAACAGCTTAAACAAACGGTTAGCCAAATTATTCACGATGAACTACCGATTATTCCTGTCGTGTATTATCAGCAAAATGTGGCGACACATAACGAGCTAAAAGGCGTTACGCTTGATCCGTTTGAAAGAAGATTCTTTTTAGAAAAACTCACAAAATAACATTCTCAAATTTAATTGTTAAAACACGGAAAACCGTACCAGTAGGGGCAAATTTCCGTGTTTTTTCTATCAATTTACGGTTAGAAATATGCTTAAGATTATTTTTAGACGCTTACTGCAAATTATTTTAGTCATTTGGTCAGTCGGCACGCTTACTTTTATTTTGACGCGACAACTTTCGGGCGATATGGCTTACCGCATAGCATCAAGCCGTTACGGTTATGATCAAGTTGATAGTACTGTCGCCGAATTAGTACGCACCGAATTAGGACTAGACCAACCGTGGTGGCAAAGCTACGGAAACTGGTTACTTGACCTTTTACAGCTTAATTTAGGTAAATCCTTAGTTACCGGCGATTTAGTCTGGAACGAAATTGCTCATCAGTTCGGACATACCTTAAGTCTTGCTCTAATTGCTCTAATGATAGCAATGATTATCGGTCCGGTTTTAGGCATTCTTGTCGCTCGTAAAGAAAATGGTGTTTTTGACCGCTTTACCTTGGTATTCAGCACTCTGTTTCGCTCCGTACCAGCGTTCATTATTGCTATTGGACTCATTACACTCTTTTCCGCAACCTTACGTTGGCTACCAGCCGGTGGCTACGGTAGCTGGCAACATTTTATTTTACCTGCTTTTACTTTAGCATTAGGTTTAAGTGCAGTTTCTGTTCGTGTAACTCGTGCGGCAATGTTACAAGTAAAACAATCGGAATATTACCAATTTGCTCGTTTAAAAGGTCTGTCTAAATGGCAAACCTTTACTCGTCACGGTATCCGTAATATCGCTATTCCGGTGATTGCGTATCATGCGGTACAGTTGGTTTACCTAATTGAAGGCGTGGTCATCGTTGAAAGTCTATTTGCTTGGCCGGGTAGCGGACATGCTTTAGTACATTCTATTATCGCTCGAGATGTACCAATGATCCAAGGGACTTCTCTAGTGATGGGTGGTTTATTTGTTCTGTTAAATATGTGTGCGGATATGCTAAGTGCATGGATTGATCCACGAATTACTCACACACGTCATGGAGAATAATAATGAAAAAGATGACATTTAGCCAAAAAGTAGGGGCGACTATCCTGGGCTTATTACTCGCCTTTGCCTTTTTACAACCTTACTTTTACCCGATGGATATCGGTTTCCAAGACCTGAGTAATATTCTCATTAAACCGGGTGAACTTGCTTGGTTCGGTACAGATCACCTTGGACGAGATATGCTTGCTCGCCTTGCCTCAGCAATCCGTTTGTCATTCGGTCTCTCTCTTTTTAGCGTATTTTGTGCATTAGTTGCTGGGCTGTTATTTGGGATTTCAGCCGGCTTTTTCGGTGGCTGGCTTGACCGACTATTCAGCTTTATTTGCGATTTAGTTATGGCTCTCCCCGGCTTATTACTGATTCTCTTATTTGCGGCATTATCGCCGGGCTCATTTTGGACGCTTTATTTAGGTATTGCGTTAGTGATGTGGGTCGAATTTTTCCGTGTAATTCGAGCAGTCAGCCAAACGCTTGCATCTAGTGCTGAAATCGAATCTTCTCGTTTAATGGGAATGGGGTTATTTTACAGCTTTAAACGCCATCTTTTACCTCGTTTACTACCGCTGATTGTGACCTTAAGCGCTTTCTCACTCGGTAATGCCATTCTAGCATTGGCTACGCTTGGGTTTGTAAATGTCGGATTACGTCCGCCTACAGCTGAATTAGGTTTAATGATGACCGAATTATTCCCTTACTACTATGAAGCTCCTTGGATCTTTATGCGACCGGTAATCGCGGTCTTTTTAATGGTACTTAGCCTTCAACTGTTATCCGGGAGAGTAAAATAATGGCACTACTACGAATTGAAAATGTTGGAGTACAAACTACTTCGGGTTTAACTTTAGTTGAGCCAATCAGTTTAAACTTGGAACAAGGTAAAAATATCACCATTCTTGGTGAAACCGGTTCAGGAAAAAGTCTATTGATTCAGGCGATTATGGGTGCTTTGCCAGAAGGATTAGAGGCAAGCGGTCAAATTTTTGTAGAAAATCACAAAACCGAAAATACTCAGCTTGAATTGCTCTGGGGTAAAACCTTGGTTATGTTGCCGCAAGAACCCCGCCGTTCTCTTGACCCAATTATGACGATCGGTAAACAGCTTTGGGAAAGTTTCTTCTTTATTGCTAAAAAAGATAAACAAACGGCAAAAAATGAAGGTAAAAATGCACTCGAACATTTAGGCTTAAAAGCCTGGGAAACTGCTTATCCTCACCAATTATCCGGTGGTATGGCTCAACGAGCTTCTTTTGCTATCGCAACTGCCGCCGGTGGCAAAATTTTATTAGCGGATGAGCCAACTAAAGGGCTTGATCCGAAAAGTAAAGCCAATGTCATTCAGCTACTTAAACAAGCTTACCAAAATCAGGGCGGTTTACTCACCATCACTCACGATATTGAAGTCGCTGAACAATTGGGTGGTGAAATTTTGGTAATGAAAAAAGGGCAATTATTAGAAAAAGGTGCAAAGAGAAACATTGCTGACAAACCCTCAGCATCCGTACACCAAAGCCTTGATTTCCGCCGATCCGAAACATTGGCAAGCGGTCGAAAATTCGCAAAATTTTGCAAAAAATCAACCGCTTGTATCAGTAAAAAATCTGAGTGTTGCACGAGGTAAACGCACACTTTTCAGCGGACTTTCATTCGATTTACATCAAGGAGAGATTTTAGGTATTGTTGGACATAGTGGTATCGGTAAAAGTACGCTCGCCGATGTATTATGCGGCTTACTCAAACCTAAAGCCGGTGAAGTGATTTGGCACAACCAACAGCACAAAAAACATCAGGTGCTAAAACTATACCAAGATCCACCGGAAGCCTTTGCTCCGACTGTCAGTTTACAAACGCTGTTAGATGATGTGATCAATAAACACAAATTAGATCGTTCACAGATTCTAACCTTACTGCCACAACTGGCACTTGCCCCGGAAATACTTACTCGTAATGCGGAAAATGTTTCAGGTGGTGAATTACAACGGGTTGCTATCTTGCGTGCCTTATTACTTGAACCGGTATTACTTTTTGCCGATGAAGTAACTTCTCGCTTAGATCCGATTACACAAAAAGAAACGATTGAGTTATTAATCAATCAATGTCGTCAACGTCAATGTGCATTAGTGATTGTCAGTCACGATCCTTATTTGATCGAGAAAAGTCGCGATAAAGTGATTGATTTAACTCAGTTTATCTAAAATATCACACATTATAGAACAAGCGGTTCTTTTACGGACAAATCTTACCAAGATTTCCAGAAAAATAACCGCTTGTTTTTATTTGGCTCTTTTATTCAACTAGATCCAACATTTCCTGTGCATTGGCAAGTACCGTATCAGTAATCTTACTTCCCCCCAATAATCTTGCTAGAGCTTGCACTCGCTCAGATTGAGTTAACAACGACATTTGAGTTTCCGTCTGATTATTTTCCACATACTTTTGTACATTGAAATGGTGATGACCGTAACTTGCCACCTGCGGCAAATGGGTCACACAAAGTACCTGGCATTTCTTACCTAATTGACGTAACAGCTTACCGACAGTCGTTGCTGTCGGGCCGCTAATCCCTACATCCACCTCATCGAAAATAATTGTCGGTGTGGATAATTTATTTGCCGTCAACACCTGTACCGCTAATGAAATACGTGATAGCTCACCACCGGAAGCAATTTTAACTAACGGTCGCGCTTGTTGCCCTAAATTACTCCGTAGATTAAATTCAACAAAGTCCGCCCCATTAATCGATAACTTTTTAACGTCGTGTTGTACATCAATAAAAAACTCACCGTTTTCCATTGAAAGATGTTTAATTTGTGTCGTCACTTGTTCGGCTAATTTTTTACTTGCCTCAAGCCGTTTTAAATAAATTTGTTCCGCTAACTGAATAGATTGTTGATAAGCGGCTTGTTCCTCTGCCATTAACTGTTCTTCATTACCGGCAAAATCCACCAACTTTTGTAATTCATCTTGGAGTAGCGAATGATGTTGCCATAAATTTTCCGGCAATACATGATGTTTACGAGCTAATTGAATCGTTTTACTGATCCGTACATCCAATTCATTTAATAAATCAGGATCTTGCTCAATTTTTCCGGCTAAACCGCTCACTTCAGAACTGGCCTCCTGCACTTGGATAAGAGCCTCATTCAGCATATTTAATGCTGATTGATAACTCGCATCCATCTCGACAAGATCTTCCAAATGACGAATCGTTTTATATAACATTGAATCGATATTTAAGTCATTTTCGCTAAGTAAATCAGTAACTTCTTGGGATAATACAGTCAGAGCTTCCGAATTGGATAAACGACTATGCGTTTCTTCCATTTCCTCAAATTCACCTTGCTTGATGGCAAATTCATCCAGCTCATCTACTTGGTATTGCAATAGCTGTTTACGAGCCTCATTCTCTTGGCAGTGTTGGCGAAAATTTTTAACTTGCTGATGTAATTTCTTCCAACGATGGTATTGGCTACTCATTTCATTCAACAAGCTATGGATACCTGCATAGTTATCCAATACCTCCAACTGATACTCGCTTTTTAATAACAGCTGTGGTGCGTGCTGACCATTCAAATGAATCAGATATTGACCTAACTCTCGCAGTTGAGAAATGGGGATCGGACGATTATTCACAAATGCTTTAGAACGTCCCTCTTGGTTAATCATACGACGTAAAATACATTCATAAGGATTATCTTCATCTAATAATTCGTGTTGCTGTAACCATAAATAAGCCGGACTACTCGGTTGCATAGTAAAGGTTGCAGTAATATCCGCTTTATCCGCCCCATTGCGAATCATACTACTTTCAGAGCGATAACCTAAACAAAGGCTTAATGCATCAATTGCGATTGATTTACCAGCACCGGTTTCCCCAGTAATCACGGACATTCCTTCATTTAGATCTAATGTTAAGTGACGCACAATCGCAAAATTATTGACTGTTAATTGAGTGAGCATAAAACACCTGTAAAAATATATCCTGTATAGATATATACTATAACTGTTTTTTTAAACAGTAAAGGGTTTTTACAAGATTTTTGCTAAATCCAACCGCTTACCCATAAAAAAATCCTCGCTGATTTTCATCAACGAGGATTTTAAAACTAATCAATCTTACTATTAGATAAAGACTTGTTCGCCAATACGATAGCCTTGCGGAGCTTGTTCTTTATCTTCAAAGGTTACAAATTCCCAAGCATTTTCGTTGGCAAGAATCGCACGTAATAATTTATTATTTAAACCGTGTCCTGATTTATATGCGCTGAAATCACCAAGGATATTATAACCACACATAAATAAGTCACCGATTGAATCTAACATTTTGTGCTTCACTAATTCATCTTTATAGCGTAAGCCTTCTTCATTCAGAATACGATATTCATCTAATACAATCGCATTATCAAGGCTACCGCCTAATGCTAAACCGATTGATTGAAGATATTCGACATCTCTCATAAAAGTAAATGTTCTTGCACGGCTAATTTTGTGAATAAAGTTTTCAGCAGATAATTCCATTTTGAAATTACGCACATCTTTACTGATCATTGGATGGCTAAAATCAATCGTGAAATCTAATTTTAGACCTTTGCTATAAGGTTTCATTTCCGCCCATTTATCACCTTCTTCTACACGTACCGTTTCTTTGATACGAATGAATTTTTTTGGTGCGTCTTGCTCTTCGATACCAGCATCTAATAATAAATAGATGAATGGGCTTGCACTACCGTCCATAATCGGAATCTCAGGTGCATCCACTTCAACGATTAAGTTATCTAAACCTAATGAAGCCATTGCCGCATTTAAATGCTCAACTGTTGAAATACGTACACCGTCATCATTAATCATACACGTACAAAGTTGCGTATCACGAATAGATTCCGCACTTGCTGGAAAATAGACTGCCGGTTCTAAATCTGTTCGAGCATAAATAATGCCGGTATTTGCCGGTGCGGGACGTAACGTTAACGTTACTTTTTTACCGCTGTGCAGACCAATACCCGTAACTTTAGTCGCCTGTTTTAGCGTTCTTTGTTTAATCATTATTCTGTCCTTATCCCATTATAGGGCAGTCATTATTGACCGTTTCTCATAAAGCCTGGAATTGAGTTCGGTGACCATACTTGAGCTGAATCCACTTGCTGAGGTTTTGGTTCAACATGTTGAGGTTGCGCAAATTGCTGTGTCGGCTGAGCGTAACCGCCTTGCTGTTGTACAAATCCAGGCTGTTGAGCTTGCTGTACTTGCGGTTGATAGCCTTGTTGAACCGGTTGTTGTACTTGTGGAGGAACAACCGCCGCTCTTGGTAAAGTTAATTCTTCCGCTTGACCAATACCAGTTGCCACTAAAGTGACACGTAATTTACCTTCCATTTCCGGATAAACGGAAGTACCAAATACGATCGTTGCATCCGGAGTCGCAAAACTATGGATATAATCCATAATCACATCCACTTCATTTAATTCGATATCTAAACCTGAAGAAATGCTTACCAAAATACCTTTCGCACCAGATAAATCAACATCTTCCAATAATGGACTTGCTACCGCGTCGTGTGCTTGCGTGTTCAGCACGATCTTCGCCTTCCGCAATACCGGTACCCATCATTGCACGTCCCATTTCCGACATAACAGTTTTCACATCGGCAAAGTCTACGTTAATTAGACCCGGAGAAGTAATCATATCGGTAATACCTAAAACCGCATTACGTAAAATATCGTTTGCCGCTTTAAAAGCATCCATCATTTTCGTATTTTTAGGCAATACTTTTAATAATTTATCATTAGGGATTATAATCAATGAATCTACGTGTTTAGATAACTCTTGGATACCTTGCTCAGCGTAGTTCATACGTTTGTTACCTTCAAAACGGAACGGTTTGGTAACAATCGCAACTGTTAATGAACCTTGAGATTTTGCAATATCGGCAATCACCGGTGCGGCACCTGTACCTGTACCGCCACCCATACCAGCAGAGATAAACACCATGTCCGCTCCTGCAAGCATATTAGATAATGCTTCACGGTCTTCTTCCGCCGCTTGACGACCTACATTCGGGTTAGCACCTGCACCTAAACCTTTAGTGATATTGGCACCGATTTGAATCGTTTGGCGTACCGCACTTGTACGTAATACTTGTGCATCCGTATTTACTGAGAAAAACTCAACACCGCCAACACCTTCATTTAAGCTACCATCAACCATATGGTTAAGTGCATTACCGCCACCGCCACCAACGCCGACTACTTTAATTACCGCATCTTGCGTTGTTTCATAAATAGGTTCAAACATTTTTTATCTCCCTTGTGCCAACTTTCTTGTTAACACCATTAAAAACTCGATTTTGCCCAATTAACAGCTTTCTTCACACCTCTACCTAAAACGTCGAGAAGCGTATCCACTTTATCGACAATTTCGCCATTACTTTTCTCATCCAAATTGTAATGACTGTATTGTAAAAGACCTAACACTGTTGCATATTGTGGTTTATTTACGTAATCCGTTAATCCTGTAATGTTTAACGGATATCCGACTCTCACTTGAGAACCGAAAATATTTCTCGCACATTCTACAATATCTTCGATTTGTGAACCACCACCCGTAAGCACAAAACCTGCAATTAATTCCTGTTTTATGCCTTTTTGCAGTAATTCGTGACGTAATTGCACTAATTCATTTTCAACCACTCTTAATAAATCATTATAACATTGCGAAGTAACAGTCGAAACTTGCGATTTAGTAAAAGTACGAGGCATTCGCCCACCTAATCCTGCCACTTCAATTTTTTTATCGGCATTATGTGTTGGAGGATTAATCGCACTACCATAATTAATTTTAATGCTTTCAGCTTCATTACGAGAAGTCGTGAAGACTTGTGCGATATAATCTGTGACGTTATTGCCGGCAAATGGAATCACTTTACTAAAACGTAATGCACCATCGGTATAAACCAGTACATCCATCGTACCGCCACCAATATCAATCAAACAAACACCCAGCTCTTTCTCATCTTCAGTTAATACCGAATAACTAGAGGCAAGTCCTGAAAATACAACTTTATCTACTTTTAATTTCGCACGCTCTACCGCATTCTTAAGGTTACGTAACCAATCTTGATGACACGCAATCAGATGAGCTTGTGCCTGCAAACGCATACCGGATAATCCCACCGGATTTTTTGTCGCCGGCAATCTGTCAACCTTATATTCTTGCGGAATAATATGTAACGTTTCTAGACCGTCTGGTAATTTAATTGAGCGGGCAATATGAATAGCAGAATCAATATCTTCATTAGTTACCGTACCGGATAAAGGTACTGTACCGCTTTCATTTAACGCAGTAATATGTTGACCGGAAATCGCTAACGTTACACCGATAATTTGACAATCGGATACTGATTCGGCTTGCTCAATCGCTCGTTGAATGGAATTTACCGCGCGTCTAAATCAATGACGCCACCGCGATCAACGCCTTTAGCCGGAGAACTGCCCGACCCTATAACGTTAATTACCCCATCAGGTAATACTTCGCCAACTACAGCGACAACTTTAGATGTGCCGATATCTAAACCGACAATAATTTTGGATTCTGCTATTTTTGTCATATCGTTATATTATGTTTGCAAAAATTTATTTAGGTAGAGGGTTAAAGCCAACGGCGGCACCATGTTCATAACGCAGATCAACATAAGCCAATCGTTGCCCATCCGGAACGTTAATTTCAGGGAAAATCGTCACAAAGCGGTCAATTTTAGGCGTCCATTCACCACGCCCTAATCTGAGTTCAACCTGATTGGATAAGGTAATTGTCCATGATCCCCGATTATCGACCGAAACGGATGCCAAGTCTAAATTACGTGCTTTTAAGTCTGTTCTAATCTTACTCCACGCGTCTAATACTGCTTTTCCTTCTGTATCCGGTCCATACAATACCGGCAAACCTGATTTATCCATCCGTTCAGGCGGTAAACTAAAAACCACGCCACGATCAGATAGGAAGTTTACATCATTCCAAACCGCTACCGGATTATGTTCTATCAACGTGATACTTAAACGATCCGGATAAAGTTTACGCACGACCACATCTTTCACCCAAGAAATTGCCAATAATCTTGCTTTAATTTCCTGAATATCTTGCCCAAAATATCCTTTTAGAGCAGGCTTTTGCGATAAAGTTTCCCGAATATCCGAATTTGTTGTAAAACGCGTTTTATGTGTCAGTGCATAAGCACGAATCGGTGTTCGATCCAATCCATCTAACCAGTTATACCAATTGCTGTACACAATAAACGCAAAGATTACGCATAATAGCACAATCAAGGGTTTAATTAATACTAGCCGATTAAACGGATTTAACGATGATTTTGCTTTTAAGGGTTTAAAACGGACGGACGAAGCCGTTTTTTTCCGTAGAATTGCAACCATTAAGCACTTAACTCCAATACGCGTTCAACTAATTTTTCAAATGGGATTCCAACCGTTGCCGCCGATTTCGGAAAAATACTGTGGCTCGTCATACCCGGACAAGTATTCACTTCAACTAAGTTAAATTGACCATTTGCATCTTCCATCACATCAATTCGGCTCCAGCCACGACATCCAACTACGTCATATGCCGCTTTAACTAATTTGGCTACCTCTGCTTGGCGTTCGTCATTTAATGCTGGCACGAGATATTGAGTATTATCTGAAATATATTTGGCATGATAGTCATAAAATTCACCATCCGGAATCACTTGTACAGCCGGTAATACTTGACCGTCTAACACAGGAACGGAATATTCCTTACCTGCCAAGAAAGCTTCTACTAAGACGATTGAATCGAACTTTAATGCTTCTTCCACTGCCGGTAATAATTGCTCAACCGTTTTTACTTTAGTTACGCCGACACTTGAACCTTCGCTTGAAGGTTTAACGAATACCGGTAAGCCTAATTTTGCAATAATTTGTTCGGAATCGACCGCTTCTCCACGGCGAACAACCACCATTTCAGCCGTTGGTAAGCCAACAGCTTGCCACATTAATTTAGTACGGAATTTATCTAAAGTTACTGCTGATGCCATTACACCACAACCGGTATAGGGAATCCCCATTTGCTCTAATGCACCTTGTAACACGCCATTTTCGCCGATACCACCGTGTAAAATATTGAATACACGTTGGATTCCCTTTTCTTTTAATTTTTCAATCGGAAAATCTTTGGTATCAATACCTTCCACATTATAACCAAGCGATTTTAACGCCTCAGTTACTGCCGCACCTGAATTTAGCGAAACTTCACGTTCTTGAGAAACACCACCAAATAACACCGCAATTTTTTCGTCTTTAATACTCATCTTTTATCCTTTCTAATTTTGGACACGAGGTATCGAGTCCATACTGACCGCTTGTAAATGTACAAGCGGTCATTTTTGCAAAATTTCCTACAAATCTTACCGCTTATTAAGCTTTCCAACTTTCCGCTAAACCACGTGAAATACGGCTTACACTACCAGCACCTTGGGCAAGAATTAAATCACCGTCTTGGATAATTTGATCTAATACTTCGCCAAGCTGATCGGTATCTGAAACTAAAATCGGATCGACTTTACCCAAGTTGCGAATTGAACGGCATAACGCTTTACTATCCGCCCCAACAATTGGTGCTTCGCCTGTCGCATACACCTCAAGCATAATTAACGCATCAACTTGTGATAACACTTGTACAAAATCATCGAATAAATCACGCGTACGTGAATAACGGTGCGGTTGGAAAATCATTACCACACGTTTATTTTCCCAACCGGAACGTCTTGCTTTAATCGTTACATCTACTTCGGTCGGGTGGTGACCGTAATCATCGACTAACATCACTTTACCGTTCGGACGAATAAATGACCCCAATTGGTCAAAACGGCGACCTGCACCTTGGAAATCAGCAAGTGCGGCTAGAATTGCTTCGTTGGCAATGCCTTCCTCTTTCGCTACCGCAAGTGCGGCGGTTGCATTCAGAGCATTATGTTTACCCGGTACATTCAGCAATACGTCAATATGTTCGCCGTTCGGACAAACTACCGTATAATGACCTTGGAAACCGGTTTGTTGGTAATCTTCAATACGGTAATCCGCTTTTTCGCTAAAGCCGTAAGTCATGACTTGACGACCAACTTGCGGTGCGATTTCCATTACCGTTTCATCATCAGCACACATAACGGCTAAACCGTAGAATGGTAAGTTACGTAAGAATTTGACGTAAGTTGCTTTCATCTGTTCAAAATCACCGCCGTAAGTATCCATATGATCCGGCTCGATATTGGTTACTACTGAAACCATCGGTTGTAAGTGTAAGAATGACGCATCACTTTCATCCGCTTCCGCAATTAAGTAACGGCTTGCCCCTAAATGTGCATTTTTACCTGCTGATTTTACTAAACCACCATTTACAAAAGTCGGGTCTAATTGTGCTTCGGTATAGATCATCGAAATCATTGCAGTAGTGGTAGTTTTACCGTGTGTACCAGCAACCGCAATACCGTGACGAAAACGCATAATTTCCGCTAACATTTGCGCCCGTTGAATCACCGGAATGCGTGCTTCTTTTGCCGCTTGGACTTCTGGATTACTGTCATCAATCGCACTGGAAGCAACCACTACGCTTGCTCCACTTACATTTTCCGATTGATGACCGATAAATACTTTAGCACCGGCTTCAGCTAAACGCTTAGTTACTGGACCTTCCGCAATATCCGAACCAGAGATTTGATAACCTTCATTTAATAATACTTCTGCAATACCACTCATTCCTGCACCGCCAATCCCGATAAAATGGATTTGGTTTACACGACGCATTTCCGGTACTAATTTTTTAATTTTATCTTGGAAATTTTTCATTGTTGTTTTCCTAATCTGTACAACTCAATATTTTTGTTGGTTGCGTTTAAAACTATTTCGCTTGTTCGATAATTACTTCTGCAACTCGTTGTGTCGCGGTAGGTGTTGCTTTTGCTCTCGCTTTGATTGCCATTTCAGTAAGTTTTTGGCGATCCATAATTAACGGCTGTAATGCACTCAATAAATTTTCTACCGTAAAATCTTGTTGTTCGATAATGATTGTCGCACCATCATCTGCCAAATAAGTCGCGTTCAAATATTGTTGGCGATCTTTATGCTGATAAGGCACAAAAATGGCTGGTAAGCCTGCTGCGGCAATTTCACAGACAGTTAAAGCCCCCGAACGGCAGATCACTAAATCCGCCCAATTATAGGCTTGTGCCATATCGTCAATAAATTCGGCGGCAATCCCGTTACCAGTCGCTTGATAAATTTCTTCCACCCCACTAAGGTTGCCTTTCCCTACTTGGTGACTAATAAATACATTTTGACCGAGTTGTTTTGCTACTTCAGGGACAGTTTGGTTAATCACTCTTGCGCCTTGGTCACGCCCATTACTAAAATATTGATCGGATAACCACGTTCGGCAAAACGCACTTCTGGTGCTTCCAGCTGAGCAAGATCTTCACGTACAGGATTTCCTACCACTTCCGCATTCGGGAATGCGGTCGGAAAGGCTTGTAATACACGGCGAGCAATTTTTGATAACCACACGTTAGTCAAACCAGCGACTGCATTTTGCTCGTGCAAAATAACCGGTACGCCACATAATTTGGTCGCAATACCGCCCGGTCCAGATACATATCCGCCCATTCCGAGTACCGCATCAGGTTGATAATGCTTAATAATTTTACGAGCCTGCATTACTGCTTTAAAAATCGCAAAGGGTGCTTTCAGCAATGCACCGATACCTTTCCCTTTTAGTCCGGAAATCTGAATAAATTCAATCGGAATACCGTGCTTAGGTACAAGATCGGCTTCCATTCGATCCTGAGTCCCTAACCAACGAATCTCCCAACCTTGTTTTTGAAGCTCTCGGGCAACTGCAATCGCAGGGAATACGTGTCCCCCAGTACCACCTGCCATAACAAGAAGTTTTTTAGCCATGTTGATCTCTTTTACAAAAATTTGAGCGGAATCGACCGCTTGTTAGATTTTTTAGACAAATTGTTGTTATTGTACAGGAAATTGACAATTTACGGAAAAAGAAAGCGGTCAGTTTTTGCAAATTTTTTGCAAATCCTGACCGCTGATTTATTTTAGCTCTCTTTAATATGTGCATGTCCAATTAGTTCAAGCCGGTTTTCATAATCTATACGAACCAATACAGCTATCGCTACCGACATAATCACTAAACTTGAACCACCATAACTTACTAGAGGAAATGTCAAACCTTTTGTCGGAAGTAAACCTGATGCGACACCTAAGTTCACAAAGCCTTGGATAAAAATCCAAATTGCGATACCGAAAGCAAAGAAACCTCTAAATCTCGCTTCCAGTTTTAATGCTTCTTGGCTTATCTTTATGGCTCTAAATGATAATAACACTAAGAGGAATACCACAAATACAATTCCGATAAAACCAAATTCTTCACCAACTACTGCCATAACAAAGTCAGTGTGTGCTTCCGGTAAATATTCTAGTTTTTGTACTGAGTTTCCTAAACCTTGTCCCCAAAATTCGCCCTGACCAAATGCCATTTGCGAATTGGAAAGCTGGAAACCGTCACCATAAGCATCAGCAAAGGGGTCCATAAAAGAAGTAACACGTTTTAAACGATATTCCGAAGTAACCACTAAGAATACAAATAGTAAAACCCCTGTCACACCTAAGAATAAGAACTGCATTACTTTTGCACCCATAATAAATAACATTGCAAAAGTCAGCATAAATAATACGAACGTACTACCTAAATCCGGCTGTAGCAGTAATAGAAAACCGAAAATACTGAGAATGACCATTGGACGAATAAAACTTAATTGTCTAGTCCGCATTTCATCGTATTTACGTACGTAAAAACTAGAGAAATAACAAATAATCGCCAATTTAGCTAATTCTGCCGGCTGGAAGTTAATCGGTCCCAACGGAATCCAACGTACTGCACCATTAATACTACGACCAAAAATCAGTACAAGTACCAAAAATACTAATGATACCAAGAAAAACAGCACATTTCGCTTTTCCCAGTTTTCAGTCGGAATCTGGACTACTACTGCAAAAGCAAATAATGACGTCGCTAAATACAATCCATCACGGATCGCAAAATAAAACGGATCATCATTTAAACGGGTACTTACCGGAATTGATGCCGAAGTTACCATCACAAAACCAATCACCAATAAACCGAAAAATAACCAGATCAATGAACGATCATAGAGCGAGTTAGTCGGTGTGATACGTGTCCATTTATCCCATTCGGTTTTTAATTTTTCTAACATATTAAGCGGTTACTTCCTGAGCTAATTTGACAAAAATGTGTCCACGTTCTTCAAAGTTCTTAAATTGATCAAGACTTGCACAAGCCGGTGACAATAGCACCATATCGCCTTGTTTCAGTTGTGGGCGAATTTGCTCAATCGCTTGTTGCATCGTTTCCACCAACACGCTTTGATTTGATAATACCGCTAATTGCGAGCCATCCTGACCGAAGCAATAACAAACGATATTCGGTTTATTAATCAATGGTTTTAACTCAGAGAAATCTGCCGCTTTACCATCACCACCTAATAACAAATACAGCGTTCCCGATACTTGTAAACCGTTGAGTGCCGCTACCGTACTGCCGACATTAGTGGCTTTTGAGTCATTTACCCAACGTACGCCGTCATTGGTTTTGACCGCTTGGAAACGGTGATCCAAACCGCCGTACACTTGCAATGCTTTTACAATCCCTTCACGCGGAATGCCCATCGCTTCGGCTAATGCCATTGCCGCTAATGCATTCATTTCATTATGACGGCCTGAAATCAGCATTTCTTTGGTAGGGATAATGGCATCATTACCTGAATATAAAATACCGTTACGCATCGTGTATTCAGCGTTATGTTCTGCAAAACGAATCAATTTTTTAACCGCTTGCGTTTCAAGCGGATAAGTCAGTCTATCTTCGCCGTTTACAATCACATTCTCAGCATTGTCATAAATACGTAATTTGGCTAAACGATATTCTTCAACCGAATTATTGTAACGATCCATATGATCTTCGCTGATGTTTAAAATGGTTGCCGCTACCGCTTTTAACGATGAGGTCGTTTCTAATTGGAAGCTAGATAACTCCAATACAAACAATTCATATTCACCATTTAACAGGCTTAACGCCGGTACTCCGATATTACCGCCCATACCGACTTTAATCCCTGCTTGTTTCGCCATTTCGGTCACTAATGTCGTGACCGTGCTTTTGCCGTTTGCACCGGTAATCGCAATAATCGGTGCTTTCGCCTCACGCACAAATAATTCGATATCGCCAACCACTTCCACACCGGCATTGATAGCTTGTTGAATTTCCGGTGTAGCCAATGCAAGCCCCGGGCTAATCACAATTAAATCAGAAGCTAATAGCCATTCGCTATTTAAACCGCCGGTATGCAATGGCACATCTGCTGGCAATGCTCAGCACCAGCCGGTTTTTCGCGAGTATCAATCACTTGTACTTTTGCTTGTTTATCCGCAAAAAATTCGACACAAGATAAACCGGTTTTGCCTAAGCCGATAATGGTAACGACTTTATTTTTATATTGGTTTTGCATAATTGAATCTCTTTATAATAGGTAAAAATTTGGATAAATCAGACCGCTTGCAAGCGAAAAAGGTGGGACAATCCCACCTATCATTAACGCAGTTTTAATGTGACTAAGCCGATTAATACGAGCATCAAGGTAATGATCCAGAATCGCACAATAACACGAGGCTCCGGCCAACCTTTTAATTCGAAATGATGATGAATCGGTGCCATACGGAAAATACGTTTTTGACGAAGTTTGTATGAACCGACTTGTAAAATTACCGAAAGTGCTTCTACTACAAATACACCGCCCATAATCACAAGTAATAACTCTTGGCGAACCAATACCGCAATCGTACCTAACGCCCCACCTAAGGAAAGCGAACCAACATCGCCCATAAACACTTGTGCAGGGTAAGTGTTAAACCATAAGAAGCCTAAACCGGCACCGACAATAGCGGTACAGAGAATTACTAATTCACCGGCATTCGGTACAAACGGGATATGTAAATATTGTGCGAAATTAACGTTACCGGTTGCCCATGCAATTAATGCAAACGCTGCAGACTACCATAATAGTCGGCACAATCGCTAAACCGTCTAAACCGTCTGTAAGGTTTACCGCATTTGAGGTACCAACAATCACAAAGTAAGACAGAATAATAAAGAAAATACCAAGCTGTGGCATAAAGTCTTTAAAGAACGGTACAACTAATTGAGTTGCCGCCGTATCTTTACCAACTGCATAAATACCGAATACCGCAATTAATGCAATCACAGATAGCCAAAAATATTTCCAACGAGCAATTAAACCATCGGTATTTTTGCGTTTGATTTTCCAGTAATCATCAACAAAACCGACCGCACCGTAGCCGAATAACACGAATAGCACAAACCAAACATAGCTGTTACGTAAATCTGCCCAAAGTAAGGTACTCACCCCAATAGCGATTAAAATCATAATACCGCCCATGGTCGGCGTACCACGTTTTTTGAAATGGCTTTCCGGACCGTCATTACGCACTTCTTGACCAAATTTTAAGAGTTGTAAGCGACGAATCACTTCAGGGCCAATCCATAAACCGATACCCATTGCGGTAAGCAATGCCATAATTGCACGGAAAGTAATATAAGATACAACGTTAAATGCTGTATTGTATTGAACTAAATACTCAGCAAGCCAAACTAACATAGCAAAACCCTTGTTAAATCATTATAAGTAAGCAATTGCCTACCATTTTATCTACACTAAATAACATCACGAACGATTGTTCAATATTGCTATTTACCTAAAAATTAAAAAGAAACACCTAAAGAAACGCATAAAGCAGAAATCAATGTTTCCATTTTTTGGCTACGAGAACCTTTTGCTAACAACACTAGCGGTTGTTTTTCTGCAATCTTTTGCGAAATAATTGGTAATAAGAAATCGTGCATTACTTGTTTATCGGTAAAGTGATGTGCAGTTTCTCCACTAATTACTGCACTTTGCTTACCAAAACTCACCACTAAATCTAAATTTGCTTCACGGACGAAATCCGCTACTTGTTGGTGACAAGTCGCACTTTCCTCACCGAGTTCTGCCATATCACCAACTGCAAAAATACGGAATGCCGGATAATTTTTTAATACCGCCACCGCTGATTTCATCGAATCGACATTGGCGTTATAGGTATCATCAATCAATAAACAATGCTGATTAACTTCAACCGGATACAAGCGACCTTTAACTTGCGAGCGTTGCTCCAAGCCGGCTTTGACCGCATTTAAATCTGCACCGACTGCCATCGCGAGCGAAGTTGCGGCTAAAGCATTGCTGACATTATGTGCGCCTAAATAAGGTAAATTAATTTCGATTTCGCCTTGCGGAGAATGTAGCGTGAAATGAGAACCGGATAAGCCTAATTCTACATTTTCCGCCCAAAAATCTGCATACGAATCTTGATCCGAACCGGTATAACTGAATGATTGCGGCTCATGCTCACCAATTTCTTTTTGCCATTGCGGATAATAGAACGCTTGATTCACAATCGCTTTACCACCGGCTTTTAAGCCTCGATAAATTTCGCCTTTCGCTTGTGCCACACCTGCAAGTGAGCCGAAACCTTCTAAATGCGCCGCAACATTATTCACCAAGCAAGCGTCCGGCTGAGTGATTGCCGTAGTATAAGCAATTTCACCAATATGGTTTGCACCGAGTTCCACCACCGCAAATTTATGTTGCGGCGTTAAACGTAATAAGGTCATCGGCACACCGAGGTCATTATTTAAATTGCCAAAGGTATAAAGCACTTCATCTTCACAAGCGGTCATTTTTTGCAAAATTTTTGCTGTCATTTCTTTTACGGTGGTTTTGCCTGAAGAACCGGTCATCGCCACTGTTTTCGGATTAAGTTTCACTTTTAACCATTTGGCTAACTCGCCTAATGCAAGGCGTGTATCTTTCACGACAATTTGCGGTACGGAAATTTCACATTCACGCTCAACCACCACAGCCACACAGCCTTGTTCCACCGCATTAGCTAAATAATGGTGCGCATCAAAATGCTCGCCTTTTAATGCAAAAAACAGCCCGTTTTCGACCGCTTGTCGGGTGTCGGTGCTAGTGGTTTCCACCACCACATTGCCATCACCAACCAACTGCGCATTAAGAATGCCGGCAATTTCATTTGTTGTTAGTTTTATCATTTTCTTCTTTCAAAAATATTTGCGATAAACCTCGCACTAAATGTACGAGGTTACGGATTGTGCGGTTGCTCTGCAACCTTATATATTTACGCTAGATATTTAGCCGCGGTTTCCTGATCCGAAAAATGATGCTTAGTCGTCCCGATAATCTGATAATCTTCATGTCCTTTACCAGCAATCAAAATGACATCTGTTGCGTGCGCTTGTTCAATCGCGCTTTTAATTGCTTGTTCACGATCGTGGATCACTTGTACTTTCTCCACTTGAACGAAACCTTTGAGAATATCCACCATAATCTTGGTATTATCTTCGGTTCTCGGGTTGTCATCAGTCGCAATCACTTTATCCGCTAATTTTTCTGCAATCGCCGCCATCATCGGGCGTTTACCCGCATCACGATCGCCGCCGCAACCGAAAATACAATAAAGCTCGCCTTCAGTATGGAGTCTTGCCGCTTGCAATGCTTTTTCTAACGCATCCGGCGTATGAGCATAATCGACTAACACAAGCGGTTTATTTTGCGGATTTTTTTGCGAAACGACACACTCCATTCGACCGGCAACGCCCTGAAGAAGCGGTGCGGTTTCAATTAATTTTTGCAAATCGTGACCAAGCACTAATAAACTTGCCAGTGCTGTGAGTAAATTATTCACGTTAAACGCACCGATTAAACGGCTATTCAACTCACCATTACCCCAGCTTGATTCAAACGCAATTTTTACACCTTGTAAGCTAAAGCTCACATTGGTCGCTTTAACGAATTTATGGTTGCTACTAAAGTGAGCATCGGTACTGACGGCAACTGCATTCGGTAATTTTGCTAACCATTCACGGCCAATCTCATCATCTGCATTTAATACTTGTGCTTTAGTATTTAATTCGCTAAACAAACGGAATTTTGCTTGCGCATATTCTTCCATTGTCTTGTGGTAGTCGAGGTGATCACGGCTTAAATTGGTAAAGACTGCTAAATCATAGCTTAACGCTTCGGCACGATATTGAGCCAAACCGTGTGAAGACACTTCCATCGCACAAAAATCAGCTCCCATTTCTACAAAGCTGGCTAAATTGCGTTGTACTTCAATTGCCGAACCGGTGGTATTTGCCGCTTCTTGTACTTTGCCGTATAAACCGTTGCCAATCGTCCCCATCACTGCGGATTTTCCGCCTAATAAATTGTGCCATTGGGCAAGTAATTGGGCACTTGTGGTCTTGCCATTCGTTCCAGTCACTCCGACTAGAGTCAATTTTTCGGACGGATTGGCATAAAACGCACCGGCAATTTCCGATAAAATACGAGCCAAATTCGGCACTGAAACCACCTTACAAGCGGTACGATCTAAGTTATATTTTGCAAATTTCGCATCTAACTCAATTTCAGTTTGCCCTTCATCCGCTTCCGCCAAAACTAAAGCCGCACCTTGCTCAATTGCTTTTTGAATAAATTGGCGACCATCAACTTGATGTCCTTTTAACGCCACAAACAAATCGCCCTCACCCACTTGGCGAGAATCTAACGTCATTTGCTTAAGTGGTTTTAACTCTGCCACCCAAGCATCTAGTTCGGTAAGAAAGGGAAGTAAACGTTTCATATTGTTACCTAATTTATGCTGTGCTAATTGACTTTTTGTTCCGACTTAATTTCACGTACGGCACTTTCCGTATCAGTGAGATTATCCGGTTTGATATTTCTTACTTTCAAGGTGTAACCCATAATGCTTGAGAACAGTGGAGCTGAAACCGAACCGCCATAATAAGCACCGGCTTTCGGCTCATTAATTAACACCACTAACGCAAAGCGAGGATCGCTTGCTGGTGCCACACCTGCGGTATAAGCAATATATTTTTCGACGTACTGACCTTTTTCAAGTTTACGTGCTGTACCAGTTTTGACCGCCACACGATAACCATCAACCGTCGCCTTCTGACCACCCTCACCTTTTTGGGCGACACTTTCCATCATATGCACCACATCTCGGGTAATTTTTTCAGGCAATACACGCTCACCGATCACCGGTGGGTCAACTTTAGTAATTGAAAGCGGTCGATAAATACCAAAACTTCCCAAAGTGGCATAAGCACGTGCAAGCTGTAATGGGGTAACGTTTAAACCGTAGCCGTATGCCATGGTTGCACGCTCAATATCAGACCAACGCTTACGATCACCGTTCGTCCCTTTTTGTTCACCTAAACCTAAGCCGGTATCTTTACCAAAGCCGACTTTGCTATACGTATCGACCAATGCGGTAGACGGCATACGTAAAGCTAAACGGCTTACCCCGATATTACTTGATTTTTGTAAAATACCGGTCAGCGATAAGCTCTCACGCGGTGCAACATCCTTAATCGTATGCCCGTTTACGATAAACGGACGCGTATTAATAATCTCATCACGGTAAGTCGCACCATTTTGTAACGCAGTTAATACAACCAACGGCTTCACCGTCGATCCCGGTTCAAAAGTATCGGTAATCGCTCGGTTACGCATTAATTCAGGCCTAAAACTATTACGTTTATTCGGGTTAAACGACGGTGCATTTGCCATCGCTAAAATTTCACCGGTTTGCACGTCAACTAATACTGCCGTACCTGATTCAGCATTATTGGCAATCACTGCTTCTTTAATCTTTTTATACACTTCGGATTGCAATTCTTCATCAATACTCAACTTAACATCTTGCGGATCGTATTGTTTTTCATCACGAATATTTTCAATCACATTACCACGTGCATCTTTACGAATCACTTGGCGACCGTTTTTACCAATCAATAAAGCATCGAAGCTACGTTCTAAACCTTCTGTACCGTGTACATCATCCACATCAGTAAAACCGATTAATTGTGACGCTTCTTCCGCTAGCGGATAAAAACGGCGAGATTCCGCTCTTAAGACCATTCCGTCAATTTTAAGATCATAAGCATAATTGGCGATTTGTTCCGATTCGTGACGGGCAAGATAAATAAAACGTTGGCGAGCCGCTTTATATAAACGAGCCATCAAATCGTTATATTTTTCACTGGTAATTTTAGATAACGCTTCTAATTTAGAACGCTCAAATTGTGCGACACTAATCTCTTGGGTTAGGAAAGCAGAACTTGGATTATTACGGATTGACTGAATTAACGTATTATAATCCAGTCCGGTAGATTGAGCTAAAAGCGTCCAGTAATCTTCACTTTTGATATTGAGAATAGAACGAGGATCAAAAGCCACTTTTTCTTTTGATTTATTCTTCTTTTCAATGAAATCATTAATGTTCTTTTCAATTTTACTCTTAGAAGCTCCCATTTCCATTGCTAACAGTTTCCAACGTTCGGGAGAACGTCTTAAAAGACTATCAAAATATTCTCTTGGGTCTAAGGTAAGCGAATACATCGGAACACTAATAGATAAGAAGCGCCCATCACGATCTAAAATACGACCACGAGTAAAAGGTAATTCTTTAGTACGTAGCGAACGATTATTCGCTTCATTAATCAAGCGTTCTGAATCGTATAATTGAATCTGTGCGACTTTACCAAGTAATGCGACAGCCATCAACACCATTAATACCACAACAACACCAAAACGAACCGGTAAATAACTCGGCTCATTTTTGACATTCATTGCTTTCTTGATTTCCGGAGTAGGCTCTTCTGCTACAACTTTCCGTTTTAATTTTACTGATCTTGCCATATTCTATTTAACTAAAATAACTTCTTGTTCTTTTTTAATCGGGTGTAGCCCAAAGCTGGAAGTCATGCTTCTACACGAGATTTTTGGCTCTTTGCATTTTCTTCTAATTGTAAATTGATATAGTTACTTTCTAATTTTCTTTGTGCTTGAATCAATTTACCTTGTTCAGCGGTCAACAAACGGGTTTGATGAGTAATCCAAATCGTACCGATAGCGGTTGCTACTACGGCGATTATGAGGAATAAAGCGACTTTATTATGTCCAGTTAAATCATCTAAAATAATTTGGTGGAGCGGATAACGTTCATTACTTGCCATTCATTAATTCCCTAGCGCTTTTCTGCAACACGTAACACGGCACTACGTGAACGAGGATTAGCTTCAATTTCCGCCTCACTCGGTATAATTGCCTTACCGATAGTTTTTAGCGGAATATTTTTATTTAACTCCGATTCCAAAATAGGTAAGCCTTTCGGCACATCCATACCTTTACTGTTTTTCTTCATAAATTGTTTCACCATTCGATCTTCTAACGAATGGAAACTAATAATTGATAAACGACCTTCTGGTGCTAATACACTTAAAGCTGATTGTAACGCTTTCTCTAACTCGTCTAACTCGCTGTTAATAAAGATACGGATCGCTTGGAACGAACGAGTTGCCGGATGTTTGTGCTTATCTTTGAAAGGTACTGCATCAGCAATAATCTGAGCCAATTGAAGCGTTCGAGAGATTTTTTCCGTTGCAGATTTATTATAAGAAACGACCGCTTGTGCAATACGTTTCGCAAAGCGTTCTTCGCCGAAGGTTTTTAACACCCATGCCAAATCGTCCACCGACACTTGCGCCAGCCATTCTGCGGCAGATAGACCTTTAGTCGTATCCATACGCATATCAAGCGACCCGTCACGCATAAAGCTAAAACCGCGTTCCGCATCATCAAGTCGCGGAGAAGATACGCCAAGATCAAGCAAGATACCGTCGATTTTGCCGGTTAAGCCTAGTTGTTCGCACACTTCAGGAATCGCAGAAAAAGCAGTATGCACAATTTGAAAGCGAGGATCGTTAATCGTATGCGCATCAGCAATTGCACGGGGGTCACGGTCTGTCGCAATTAAGCGACCTTGTTCGGAAAGTTTTGAGAGAATGAGTCGAGAATGACCGCCTCGTCCAAAAGTACCGTCAATATAAATACCGTTCGGCTTAATCGCCAAACCATCAACGGCTTCATGTAGCAATACGGTAATATGCTTATGGACTGTGTCGTTCATTATTTTTCCAACTCACTTATTTATCTTATAAAGAAAGGTTTTTTAAGGCTTCGCAATTCAACATTTCCGCCGAACTGCCCAAGGCAAGATCTTCGGCAATTTGTGATTGCCATTGTTTTTCTTGCCAAATTTCAAATTTATTTAATTGCCCGACCAACATAATTTGTTGCTCAAGCTGTGCATGCTGTCTTAGTGCCGGGCTAAGTAAAATTCTACCCGAGGCATCCATTTCACATTCAGTTGCAAAGCCCTGCATCACTCGCTGAATACGGCGTTGCATCGGATCAAAATTGGAAAGTGCAAGTAATTTTTGCTCCACCGTTTCCCATTCGTGTAATGGGTAAAGTAATAGACAAGGTTGTCGAATATCTACGGTACAAACCAAAATACCTTCGTGCTTTTCTTTTAATTCCGCACGATAGCGAGTAGGAATAGCTATTCGCCCTTTACTATCAATGCTTATTGAACTTGCACCACGAAACATTATTGACAACCTAGCTAAAATGGAATTTATCTGTTTAAAAGATTACTCAATTTTGGGAAAGTTCATTGTATTTCCACAAAACACCACTTTTTCCCACTTAAGAGATGAAATTTTATAGATTAGTTGCTCATGGAGCAAGCTGTTTTACGATTTTGTTAGGTAAAGAAAGGAACAAAAAAATAAGCGGTCAATTTTTGCAAAAAATTTACAAGAATCAACCGCTTATAGGGGAACTAAACAATCAAATTTAGATAATGATATTTGCTAATGCAATACCTACACAACATGCACTGATAACACCGACTAAACCCGGAGCCATAAAGCTGTGGTTGAAGTAGTATTTACCAATTTTTGTTGTACCTGTTACGTCAAAGTTCACAGTTGCGATATCTGACGGATAGTTAGGAATAAAGAAGTACGCATAAGTTGCCGGCATTAAACCAACTAATAACGGTGCAGGTAAACCGATTGCAATACCCACAGGTAATAACATTTTCGCAGTTACCGCTTGGCTATTTACTACCACAGATACCGCAAATAATGCAAATGCAAATGTCCAAGGTTGCGCTTTAATCATTTCGGTTACACCTGCTTTAAATGAAGGCATCGCATAACTGAAATAGGTATCACTCATCCACGCAATACCGAAGATTGCAATGGTTGCCACCATACCGGATTTAAATACCACACCGTTCGGCACTTTTTTCACATCGGTTTTGGTTAATACTAAAATTAAACCACCGAAAGTTAACATCACGATCTGGATAATTTTATCCATACCGGCTGTTTTGCCTGTATCAGCCATAACCGGTTTAACAGCTGGAATCATCGCAATAATCACAATCGTTGCAATTGCCGCTAAGAATAAATATACAGAATTTTTCGCACTCGCCGGTAATTGTTCATCTAATGAAGTTGAACTGGTTTCTTCAATTTGTTTACGTAATACAGGATCTTGCATACGACGTTGATATTCCGGATCATCTTCAAGCTCTTTACCACGGCGTAAGCTATATAATGACATCGCAATCACACCAACAAATGTTGCTGACATCGTTACTGCTACGATATTTAAAAGTGTCACGCCTTCAAAACCCGGTAATTTAGTAATTTCGGTTAAGTAATACGCTACTGCGGCAGAAAGAGGACTACCTGTAATTCCTAATTGCGATGCAACTGAGGTCGCCGCCATTGGACGCTCAGGACGAATTTTATTTTTTAATGCAATATCGCCGATAATTGGCATAATGGAATAAACTGAGTGTCCTGTACCTAACATTAAAGTCATCACATAAGTTACGATAGGACCAAGAATCGTAATACGTCTTGGATTACTACGTAAAATACGTTCTGCAATTTGAAGCATAAATTTCAAACCGCCCGCCGCTTCAAGTACAGACGCACAAGTTACCACGGCTAAAATCACCAACATTACATCAATCGGTGCTTTTGAAAGCGGCATACCTAGGAAAAATACTTCGACAAATAAGCCGATACCTGAAACAACCCCCAAGCCGATACCACCGTAACGGCTACCTGCGTAGAGGAATGCTAATAAAAGCAAAAATTCTGCATAAAGCATATAAACTCCAAAAATTAACTATAAATAATCACTGTTGATAAGTGTACTTGAGCCGGTATTATGATTCTTTGCACTTGATCAAAAATAGATTAACACTTTAGTGTTATTTTTTAAAAGATAAAATAATTTAATTATGACCATGACAAGTATTGAAAAATCATTAATGATTTACGCTTCACCCGTTACTATATCCGTGACCTAGAAAGAAAATTCCTTCGGAGGGATTTATGATTGAAATTTATTTACTCCTTATTCCACTATGTTTTTTGATTATCTTTAGCATTTCATTTGCTCGTAAAGGTTTTCTCAAAGCAGTTTTATCTGGTTTAGCACTTTCACTGATTTGGCCAATTTCACTTCCATTACTCATTGTAAAACGGTTATTCAGACGTTCCCATTAAAGGACAAGCGGTTCAAGTTCCTCTCTTTTTTACAAAAGAATCTTGAAAACAGACCGCTTGTTCTCTCCTTAATCTTCATCAATTTTTATTTTCTTTATAAAAACGTCTTGCATTAAAATGAATAAAAATGCAAAATAAAAGCATAATTAATCAAATCAACCTTTTATCATTTAATTAACAACTTGATAGCAAACGTTTGCTTTGCTAGAATTGCGTGCCTACTTCTACAAGAAAGGTTAATGGCGACTCTCAAGTACCAACCCCATAAATTTTTAGGAGTAAAAATGTTAAATCCTACCTTTTTTATACCTTCATTAGGTATAACACATAAGATAGCAATCGCCTTTGCTATCGCAACGCAATTCTTTTCAAAGCATTCTCGCCTTGCAATTCCACATTTCCTTTATCCACGATCCCGAATAAGTTCTTTCACTTATACAAGCGGTCAAAATTTTAAAACTTTTTACTTATAGCAGACACAGGAGCAATATCATGGCATTTAATCTTAAAAATAGACACTTACTCAGCCTTGTAAATCATACCGAACGTGAAATCAAATTTTTATTAGACTTAGCTCGAGATCTCAAACGTGCGAAATATGCAGGAACAGAACAACAACTATTAAAAGGCAAAAATATTGCATTAATCTTTGAAAAAACCTCAACCCGTACCCGTTGTGCATTTGAAGTAGCGGCTTATGACCAAGGCGCACACGTGACTTATATCGACCCGACTTCATCTCAAATCGGTCATAAAGAGTCAATGAAAGACACCGCTCGCGTATTGGGCAGAATGTACGATGCGATTCAATACCGTGGTTTTAAACAATCTGTGGTACAAGAATTAGCCGACTACGCTGGCGTGCCGGTATTCAACGGTTTAACCGATGAATTTCACCCAACCCAAATGTTAGCCGATGTACTCACCATGATTGAAAACTGTGAAAAACCGTTAAGCCAAATCAGCTACGTGTATATCGGTGATGCACGTAATAATATGGGGAACTCCTTATTATTAATCGGTGCAAAATTAGGGATGGATGTGCGTATCTGTGCACCGAAAGCATTATTACCGGAAGACAGCTTAGTTGAAATGTGCCAAAAATTCGCGGCGGAAAGCGGTGCAAGAATTACCGTAACCGAAGATATTGATACTGCAGTAAAAGGCGTAGATTTCGTACATACTGACGTTTGGGTATCTATGGGTGAGCCACTTGAAACTTGGGGTGAACGTATCGAAATGTTAATGCCGTACCAAGTGACACCGGAATTAATGCAACGCACCGGCAATCCGAAAGTAAAATTTATGCACTGCTTACCGGCATTCCATAACAGTGAAACCAAAGTGGGCAAACAAATCGCCGAAAAATATCCGGCTCTAGCAAACGGTATCGAAGTGACCGAAGACGTATTCGAATCCCCGGCAAACGTGGCTTTCGAACAAGCGGAAAACCGTATGCACACCATTAAAGCGGTAATGGTCGCGAGCTTAGCGTAATAAAAGGAACGAATATGAAAATCGTAGTAGCTTTAGGCGGTAACGCTTTATTAAAACGCGGCGAGCCAATGACCGCCCAAAACCAGTCGGCAAATATCAAAATCGCCGCAGAACAACTAGCAAAAATTAAACCGAATAATGAATTAGTCATTTCACACGGTAATGGCCCTCAAGTCGGATTAAGTGCCTTACAACACGCCGCTTACCACGCGATTGATAATAAAATTGAGCCTTACCCACTTGATGTATTAGTTTCCCAAACCGTGGGAATGATTGGTTATATGTTGCAACAAGAATTGACCAATCTCGTGCCGGAACACCCGACGCAAACCTTAGTCACTCAAGTGATTGTTGATGCTAACGATCCGGCTTTTGCCAAACCGAGCAAACCAATCGGACAGGTTTACTCAAAAGAAGAAGCGGAAAAATTAGCCGCTGAAAAAGGTTGGACTGTAATGGCAGATGGTCAATATTACCGCCGTGCCGTGCCAAGCCCGAAACCGCAATCCGTCACCGGTATTGATGCGGTAAAAGCGTTATTAGCACAAGATCAAATCGTAATTTGCGGTGGCGGTGGCGGTGTGCCGAGTATTCGTAACGAGCAAGGTAAATTACAAGGTGTGGAAGCGGTTGTGGATAAAGATCTTGCTACAGCGGTGATTTCTCAACAACTTGATGCGGATTTATTTATTATCGCAACCGATGTCAAAGCCGCATGCGTAAACTTCAATAAACTAGATCAACTACAAATTGCCAAAGCAAACCCAGCGGAATTGGAGAAACTGGCAGACGAATTTGCACCGGGGTCAATGGGACCAAAAGTACAAGCTGTGATTAACTTTGTTAAAGCAACCGGTAAAGATGCTTGCAATCGGCTCACTTTCCGATATCCAAGATATTGTGGCTGGTAAAGCAGGAACCCGTGTCACCAATAGTATTTCCGGCATTGAGTTTTATAAATAAGCAAAAACAAGCGGTTAGATTTTACTAAAAATCTGCAATATAAAAAAAGTAGGGGCGTACCAAGTACGCCCTTTTTTCATACAATTGATTATATCGCACCATCACTTTCTGTGACATTCCGAGTCTTCCGTGGTTAAACTCCCATTTGTAAAAAATCGAACAAATTTAACCGCTTGTTACATAAACGAAAGCCCCTAAACCGTAAGATTTAGGGGCTTTCGCTATTATTTTAGTGCCGGCAATTATTTTTTAGCTTGTGCTTTTTTTACCCATACCGCTGAGATTGAGAACGCAACGATAAATGAAATTGCCATACCTACAGAGTACATTGCAAGGCTGTCCGGTTTGATTGACGGCACGCCTAAGAAACCTGCCGCACCTAATGCAATCGCTTTCACATTAAAGAATGCGATGAATGCAGAAGCGACACCTGAACCGATCATCGCGGCAATGAATGCTTGACGGTAACGTAAGTTCACACCGAACATTGCCGGCTCAGTGATACCTAATAATGCAGAGATACCAGACGGCACGGCTAAACCGCGTACTTTCGCATCTTTCATTGCGAACGCTACACCTAAACACGCCGCACCTTGTGCGATGTTAGACATTGCGCCGATTGGGAAGATAAATGTACCGCCAGTGTTCGCCATTTCCGCTAATAATTGCGTTTCTACCGCAATGAAAGTTTGGTGCATACCAGTAATGACGATTGGTGCATAGAATGTACCGAAGATTGCACCGCCGATAAAACCTAAGCTGTCGTATAACCACGTTAAGCCTGCTGAAATCGCCGACCCCGCTTCACGACCGAATGGACCGATTACAGTGAAAGCTAACACACCAGCGATGAATAAAGACATCATCGGTGTTACAAGGTTATCTAAATAAGAAGGCACAAATTTGCGGAAACCTTTTTCAAGCGTTGCTAACACCCAAGCAGAAACGATAGTTGGGATAACTGTACCTTGATAACCCACTTTTTCAATTTCAAAACCAAGTACGTTCCAGTATTTGATGTTACCTTCCATTAAGGTTTTCGCATAGTTCCAACCGTCTGCTAATGCAGGGTGAACTAATAACATACCGAGTGCCGCACCTAAGAACGGGTTACCACCGAATTTACGCGTTGCTGAGAAACCAAGTAATACCGGTAAGAATACAAACGGTGCATTTGCAATGGTGTTGATAAAATCAATTAAATCCGCAAATTCAGGGTATTTGGTCGCAACAGACTCACCTTCCCAGAAGAAACCGATCGAAGTCAGCATTGAGTGGATACCCATCAACAAACCGCCGGCTACGATTGCAGGAATGATCGGCACAAAAATATCCGCTAAACCTTTTACTAAACGTTGTAATAACGGTTGGTTTGCCGCACCAGCCGCAACTTCAGAAGTACTCATATCGCCGATGCCCATTTGTTTTTGCATTTCAGCGTGTACTTTGTTTACTGTGCCTGAACCAAAAATAATTTGGTATTGACCGCTGGTTGAGAATTGACCTTTAACGCCTTCGATATTCTCAATCGCTTCTTTATCTACTTTTGATTCATCCGCAAGGGTTAAACGTAAGCGTGTTGCACAGTGTGCAAGCGTTGTGATGTTGCTTTTACCACCGAGTTTCTCGATCGTTTGTTCCGCAATTTTCGGGAAGTTCATAGTTTGCCACCTATTTTTATATAAAAATTAAACGATTGCATTTTAACTAAAACGGTTTAGCTAACAAAGCAAATTTTGCTAAAACGTTTTAGTTTTGTCGATTAGATCACATATTTAGCAAGTTTAGCTAATAAACATACTATCTTACATTAATCACATATTAATTTATCTGAAATTATCGTGCCGTTCTCAATCGTTAACACACGATCAAAAAGCGATTTACTTTCTGCAAATTGGTGAGTCACCATTAATAGTGTCAGATTCTGTTGCCGACAAATATCCGCAACTAATACTTGTAATTCATTTCTACGCTTAGGATCAAGTGCCGAAAACGGTTCATCTAATAATAAAATCGGTTGTTTACGTAATAATGTTCGAGCAAGTGCTACTCGTTGTTTCTGACCGCCAGAAAGCTGATCCGCTCGTCTATTCAATAAATCGACAATACCCATTTGTTCGGCAATTTCTCGAACTTGTGATTGTTGGTTTCGATTAAGTCTTAAACTCGGAATCAATGCTAATCCGATATTTTGCTCAACGGTTAAATGTGGAAACACATTATTATCTTGAAACAACATTGATACTGGACGCTCTGCGACTTCCGTTGTCGTGTGATTGCAAGCATTTAACCAAATCTGACCGCTTGTCGGCATTTCAAATCCGGCAATAAGATTCAATAAGGTGCTTTTCCCTGCACCGCTCTCGCCAACAATCGCTACTTTCTGTCCTTTAGGAATTTCAAGCGTAAAAGACATTGGCATTTGCTGGTAATTAAAACGGACATCTAGACGAATCATCTTATTTTCTCGTGCTGATCAATAAATAAAAACGGCAACAATGTAAATAACATCAAAACCAAAGCCGTAACCGCCGCATCTTCGGTTCGATAGCTACCTAATTGTTGATATAACAAATAAGGCAGAGAACTAAAATCAGGGCTACCAAAGAAAGCGATGACAGTAAAACTGCCTAAACTCGATGACATTGCAAGTGCAAACGCATTCGCAAGCGGCCTAATTAAGTAAGTTTTTTCCACAATCCACCAATGGCGTAAGCCGGTTAATCCTAAACTTCGGGCTAATTTATCTTGTGCGGTAAGTGAATGCCACATAGCGGCAAAAATAAGTTGATAAATATAGGGTAATAGCGTTAAACCATTACAAATGCCAACAATCCATAATAAGTCCGACGTTGTTAATTCAATCTCCATAAAGATTAAAAACAGCCCGACCGCCAACAAAAATACCGGTAAAATTAATGGATAGTTAATCACGCCAGCTAATAAGGCATACAAGCCATTTTTCTGACGAAAAGCAAGCTGTCGTGTTTCTAATGCAAGTAAATATGCTAAACACAGCACAGTAAATGCAGCAATTAAGCTCAATAAAAAAGAGAACCAAACTGCGTCCCATAAGGCTGAATTGAGCAAGCGTTCACTTAAATTCGATACGGAGATACCGGACCAAACTACACTCGCAAGCGGTAAAATAATAAATAAACTTTGCAACACTAGAATAATCTGAAGCCCTAACTTTCTCCAACCTAAAGGCTTCGGTTTCCAAATCATATCAACTACAGGTGCGTATTGTTTAGTATGATTAAAAGCAAATTTGGTCGTTAAGCTCATTAAAAATTGTAATACACTTCCCAACGCAAATTGAATAAGGATCAACATTACCGCTTTTGCGAAATCAAACTCAAAAGTGACCGCTTGATAGATTGCCACCTCTAACGTGCTATATTTAGGGCTACCTCCCAACATTAAAACAATCGGGAAGCTGGTAAAACAAATCAAAAATACATTTGTGAACGCATAGGGTAAAATGCCTTTTAAGATCGGTAATTCAACAATCCGAAAATATTGCCAACTTTTTAGACCCAGTTGTGCGCCTAAGCGGTGCTGACTACTCGGGATCAAATTAAGCCCTTCTAAGCTATATTTCATCACTAATGGTAGGTTAAATAGTATATGAGCAATTAATATTCCATTTAAACCATAAAGTTGCACTTCCCACTTTACCATAAAGAAATGCATTATTTGAGCAATCCAACCCGAACTCCCCCAAAATCCAATAACGGCAAAAATAACAACTAGAGAAGGTAATGCCCAAACTAACGTAATACTCTTATAAAGTAAGGATTTCCCCACAAAATCTAAGTAGAAAAAAGCCCTCGCCAATAATGCCCCCAGCACTACGGCAAAAAAAGCAGAAAGGCTTGCTTGTAAAAAGCTATATTTCAAAATCGGTAGCACTTCAGAAAATTGCCAAAGAGTTTCGGCTTGGCGATACTGCATTAATGCGTTTAAGCTAAAAACATAAAGCCCAACAACTAAAATAAAGATAGACCATGCAGTAATTTTTGAGATGGAACGAAACATTATTTCCCCAATAACAGAATGAGATGCTTTTTGAACATTTTACGCAATCGTTTAACTTTTAGTAGCATTTTAAAAAATTGATATGAGGCAAAATTAACTCATTTTGGTTAATTAACCGGCTAATATTTAATATTTATCAAAATATTTTCAGGTTTTAAGCGTGTTTTTAGCGTCTTTTTGTAGTAAAGTTAGCATAAATAGTAATGGGTTTTAATAACTTAAACCGATTTTTTTCACTTTTTAAATTATTTAAGAGGAATCTTATATGTACTCAAAAGACGTTGTTATTACTGCACCTAACGGTTTACACACTCGCCCAGCAACTGAGTTCGTAAAAGCAACTAAAGGTTTTGCTTCAGATATTACCGTAACTTCCGGTGGAAAAAGCTCAAGTGCGAAAAGTTTATTCAAACTTCAAACATTAGGTTTAACGCAAGGTACAACAATCACTATTTCTGCGGAAGGTGAAGACGAGCAAAAAGCCGTTGATTTCCTAGTAGATTTAATCCCTACTTTAGAATAATTCCATTGAATTTTTACTTCTAAAAACAGCCCTATTTCTTTTCTGTTTCACTAGAAACCGAGATGGAATAGGGTTGTATTGTGCTATATAGCATTGTATCACTTTTAGACAAGGACACATTATGATTACAGGTATCGCAACTTCTCCTGGTGTTGTATTCGGTAAAGCACTCGTATTGAAAGAAGAGCCGATTGTGCTTAATACTCAAAAAATTACAGCAGATCAAATTGAAGCTGAAAAAGCAAAATTTTTTGAAGGTCGTGATAAAGCGGAAGACAACTGACTGCAATTAAAGAGAAAGCTAGACGCACACTTGGTGAAGAAAAAGAAGCTATCTTTGAAGGTCACTTAATGATCTTAGAAGATGAAGAGCTTGAAGAAGAAATTCTAAGCTATATTGCTGATAACCTTGTAACTGCTGACGTTGCGGCAAGTAAAGTTATTGATATGCAAGCCTCTATGCTGGCAGAAATTGATGATGAATATTTAAAAGAACGTGCCGGCGATATCCGTGATATTGGTAATCGTTTATTACGTAATATCTTAAATATGCATATCATTGATTTAGGTGACATTCAAGAAGAAGCCATTTTAGTTGCTTACGACTTAACACCTTCTGAAACCGCACAGTTAAATTTAGATAAAGTATTAGGCTTTATTACTGATATTGGTGGCCGTACTTCTCATACTTCAATTATGGCTCGTTCATTAGAGCTTCCAGCGATTGTGGGTACGAATGACATTACATCACGTGTAAAAACCGGCGACACATTAATTTTAGATGCGGTAAATAACCAAATTCATATTAATCCGTCTGATGCTGAGCTTGCAGAATTTAAAGCACTTCAAGAACGTGTAGCAACAGAGAAAGCTGAACTTGCTAAGTTAAAAGAATTACCGGCGGAAACCTTAGACGGTCATCGTATCGAAGTAGCCGGTAATATCGGTACAATCCGTGATGTTGACGGTGTATTACGTAACGGTGGTGAATCAATTGGTTTATACCGTACCGAATTCTTATTTATGGATCGTAGCGAATTACCGGGCGAAGAAGAGCAATTCCAAGCATATAAAGAAATTGTTGAAGCTATGGATGGTAAACAAGTGGTATTACGTACCATGGATATCGGCGGTGACAAAGAATTACCGTACTTAAACTTACCAAAAGAAATGAACCCATTCTTAGGTTGGCGTGCAGTACGTATCGGTTTAACACGTCGTGAAATCTTAGATACGCAATTACGTGCAGTATTACGTGCCTCGGCATTCGGTAAATTAGCGGTAATGTTCCCAATGATTATTTCTGTTGAAGAAATTCGTGAATTAAAAGCGATCGTGGCGGAATTAAAAGAGCAACTTCGTGCTGAAGGTAAAGCATTCGATGAAAACCTTCAATTAGGTATTATGGTTGAAACGCCATCAGCGGCAGTCAATGCTCGTCACCTTGCGAAAGAAGCCGACTTCTTCAGTATCGGTACCAATGACTTAACTCAATATACTTTAGCAGTTGACCGTGGTAATGAAATCATTGCTCACCTTTATAATCCATTAAGTCCATCGGTATTGAACTTAATCAAACAAGTAATTGATGCGTCACACGCAGAAGGTAAATGGACCGGTATGTGTGGTGAATTAGCAGGTGATGTACGTGCAACCGCATTATTATTAGGTATGGGCTTAGACGAGTTTAGTATGAGTGCGATTTCTGTGCCTCACGTGAAAAAACTTGCTCGCTCAATCAACTATGCTGATGCAAAAGCACTTGCAGATGAAGCATTAGCACAGCCAACAGCGACTGATATTGAAAAATTAGTTAACGATTTTTACGCTAAACTGAACTAATTTTCAATTAAATGGCATACAAAGGCAAAATTCTCGTATAAAATGTACGGGAATTTTGTTTACTATTTTAATAACGGAGATTTCTATGGGCTTTTTCGACAAATTATTTGGCTCAAAACAAGCGACAACAAAAGAGGTTAAAGTTTATGCACCTCTTTCAGGTGAAATCGTAAACATCGAAGATGTACCAGATGTTGTTTTCTCTGAAAAAATCGTTGGCGACGGTGTTGCCATTCGTCCAAACGGCGATACTATCGTTGCACCAGTAAGCGGTACTATCGGTAAAATTTTTGAAACAAACCACGCATTCTCAATTGAATCAGATGAAGGTGTTGAGTTATTCGTTCACTTTGGTATTGATACAGTTGAATTAAAAGGTGAAGGTTTTACCCGTGTTGCTCAAGAAGGTCAAGCAGTAAAAGCCGGCGATCCAATTATCAAATTCAATTTAGAATTACTTGAAAGCAAAGCAAAATCGGTATTAACACCGGTTGTCATTTCTAATATGGATGAAATTAGCAACTTAGACAAAAAAGTGGGACAAGTTGTTGCTGGCGAAAGCGTTGTATTAACCTTAACTAAATAATTGATTTAGTAATATAAGTAAGTGCCACGATAGTGAAATATCGTGGCATTTTTGTTTGCTAATTTTATTTAGTTATAGCGAAAAAATAGTCAAACAGGTAAAATAAACATAAGTTTTTGCGTAAAGGGATTTCTCTTTACGCTTTTATTTTCTACTTATTATTTTTGAGAAATTATGGCGAAATTACATATTACAACTTGGGGCTGTCAAATGAATGAGTATGACTCATCAAAAATGGCAGATCTTTTAAACTCTACGCACGGATTAGAACTGACCGATAAACCGGAAGAAGCAGACGTTTTATTACTTAATACCTGTTCAATTCGTGAAAAAGCACAAGAAAAAGTATTCTCGCAACTTGGTCGTTGGAAAAACTGGAAAAAAGATAAACCGGAATTAATTATTGGTGTAGGCGGTTGTGTTGCATCGCAAGAAGGCGAACACATTCGTGACCGTGCACCATTTGTTGATATTGTATTTGGTCCGCAAACATTGCACCGTTTACCGGAAATGATCAATAAAATCCGTGGTGGTGACCGTGCGATTGTTGATATTTCTTTCCCAGAAATTGAAAAATTTGACCGCTTACCGGAACCTCGTGCTGAAGGCCCAACCGCTTTCGTTTCAATTATGGAAGGTTGTAATAAATACTGCTCATTCTGCGTAGTACCTTATACACGTGGTGAAGAAGTTTCTCGTCCGGTGGATGACGTATTATTTGAAATCGCACAATTAGCGGAACAAGGTGTACGTGAAGTGAACTTACTTGGTCAAAATGTAAATGCTTATCGTGGTGAAACTTTTGACGGTGGCATCTGCACCTTTGCCGAATTGCTTCGTCTAGTTGTCGCGATTGACGGTATCGACCGTGTGCGTTATACCACTAGCCACCCAATTGAATTTACCGATGACATCATCGAAGTTTATCGTGACACGCCTGAATTAGTGAGCTTCTTACACTTACCGATTCAAAGTGGTGCGGATCGTGTATTAACCATGATGAAACGTAATCACACGGCATTAGAATATAAAGCGATTATTCGTAAATTACGTGAAGTTCGTCCGAATATTCAAATCAGTTCAGACTTTATCGTTGGCTTCCCGGGTGAAACGGCGGAAGACTTCGAACAAACAATGAAAGTGATCGAACAAGTCAACTTTGATATGAGCTTCAGCTTTATCTACTCTGCTCGCCCGGGTACACCTGCGGCGGATTTACCGGATGATATTTCGGAAGAAGAGAAAAAAGAGCGTTTAGCACGTTTACAACAACGTATCAATCATCAAGCTATGCAATTTAGCCGTGCAATGTTAGGTACGGAACAACGTGTATTGGTGGAAGGTCCCTCTAAGAAAGACATTATGGAATTAACCGGTCGTACCGAAAACAACCGTATCGTTAACTTCCAAGGTACACCTGATATGATTGGTAAATTTGTCGATATTAAAATTACTGATGTTTATACTAACTCATTACGTGGCGATGTGGTTCGTACCGAAGACGAAATGGGCTTACGTGTTGTAGAATCTGCAGCAAGCGTTATCGCTCGTACTCGTAAAGAAGATGAATTGGGTGTCGGCAAATACGTTGTAAATCTATAAGATCTTTATAAACATATATTCCGTGGTAACACGACTTACCACGGAATATAAAAATACTCAAAATCATTGAGGGAAGCAAGCGGTTAGATTTTCACAAATATCTGCTGGTTTTCCTGAAATGCTTTCCTGATATTCAAATATTACTCTGCCATTAATTTTTGGCGAACAATTTCAAATAAGCATACACCGGTCGCAACAGATACGTTTAGGGAAGAAACAGATCCTGCCATTGGAATACTGATCAGCTGATCACAATGTTCACGAGTTAAACGCCGCATACCGTCACCTTCTGCCCCCATCACAAGAGCGATAGCTCCTGTTAATTTTGCCTGATAAATTCCTGATGTCGCTTCTCCAGCTGTACCAACAATCCAAATATTATGTTGTTCTTGTAGTTCTCGCATTGTACGAGCAAGATTCGTGACACGAATCAACGGTACAGTTTCTGCCGCACCACAAGCCACTTTACGAGCAGTTGAGGTAAGTTGTGCCGATTTATCTTTTGGTACGATAACCGCATCTACACCAGCCGCATCAGCAGTACGTAAACAAGCACCAAGGTTATGCGGATCTGTCACTCCGTCTAAAATTAATAAAAATGGATTTTGCTTTTGACTCAAGATAACATCAAGATCGTGTTCATTCAGTTCTTTTTGTGGAACCACTTTGGCAATAATGCCTTGGTGAACTTCGCCTTGTGCTTTGTTATCCAATGTTTGACGATTGACTTGCTGAATAGCGATACCCAAGCGTTGTAGCTCATTTAATAATGGAATTAAACGCTTATCTTCACGCCCTTTTAACACTAACACTTCGATAAGGCGTTCCGGTGCATTCTCCAAGAATGCTTTTACTGCGTGAATACCATAAATTTGTTCACTCATTTTTATTCCTTTGTAAATAAAAGACGGATAACGAAGAAAAACACATTTCAAAAAAATCTGTGTAAATCCGTGTTATCCGTGACTAATTAAACTCTTGTTACAACAACATTTTAACGACTTTATCTAATTTCACACGACCAAAACGTTTTAACAGTTTTCGTACTGCTTCTGGATAATCGTTAATTTGCTCTAAGTCACTATAGTGTTTTAAAACAGTCGTATGAGTACGAATTTGTGTTAATTCGGCTTCCGATTTTACACTTAATTCTGCGTTCGGATCATGGATTAATACTGCATTTTCAGCATCTAAAGCCCAAGCACGAGGATTGAGATTATTACCGGTTAATAAGATATAACGATTATCAATCCATACCCCTTTTAAATGGTAACTATTATCGCCGTGTTTCCATAAACGTACCGTTAATTGTCCATTTTGGATATAGCGATCAAAACGTTTCGCAAAGGCACGTAAATTTTTCTCATAGAGATACGGTAATGCCGATGCCATCGTAAATTTTTCTTCCGGTGGGGTATAAAAATCATTAGCGGTTTTATCACCAACAATAATTTCCGCCTTTTTACCGTGTTCTAAAAGCCAATTTAAACGCTTATAGAGTGAAAGAGGGAAATTAAAATACGGCGTACAGATCGTTAATTTATCTTCCACTTGATAAAACAACGCTTCAATGGTTTTGTTTAAGCTATTTTTACGTCCTAAACCCACTAGAGGCGATAAACTTAGTCGCTCGCTTTGTGACTGTCCGCTAAAAGCGTAGCTCTGTGATGATAAATATTTACGAAATGCTTTAATAAGCGGTCGAATTTCATTGGTTTTTGGACGATTTTCATCATCTAAACGATTTACCGCATCATTTTGTAAAATATGTGTCTTGGTGAAATCAATGATTGCATCGGTTAAAGCTTTATTTTCAATCAGATGATAGCGGTCATAACGATAACGTTCAAATTGTTGTAGATAGACATTATTAATACTTGCTCCGCTATAGAGTAACGTATCATCAAATACAAAACCTTTTAGATGTAATACGCCGAATAATTCTTTACGATTAATCGGCACACCCCAAAACTGAATTTCCTGATCTGATGGCAGGTTATATTGTTGTCTTGTTTTCACATACCAATCTGCATTAGAACTTACCGTTTCTTCTCCGATTCGTCCTCTTTGTGCTCTATGCCAATCGACTAAAACCTTAATTTCCAAAGCAGGATTAAGCTGTTTAGCCTGATATAAAGCAGTTAAAACTTCCTGTCCGGCTTCATCTTGTTCAAAATATAAAGCGGTCAAATAAATGCGTTTTTTAGCATTTTTGATAAGCGTTAAAATGCGATCTTTGAACTCACGCCCACTGGCTAGAAATTCTACTTTATCTGCTGTTTGCGGAATAAAACGTAATGCTTCTAACTGTTTTTTAGCGTGGTTTGGTTTATTTAAAATAAGCATTTTATTGCTCCATTTATCGCTTAATATATAAGGACATTAATTGACATCCTTTTGATATATGAGAAAACGGGATACGACACATCGTATCCCTATTATTTTTAGCTATATAAGCGGTAAAATTTTACGATTTTTTCGCAAAATCATACCGCTTGCTTTTATGCAAATGAACGTTTCTCGCCCGTACCAGCCACGTTTTCTATGCAACGTCCACATACTGAGCTATGTTCCGCATGAGTGCCGATGTCGGTTGCAAAGTGCCAGCAACGTGGACATTTTTCGCCTTCGGCACGTTCGACTTTCACTGCTAAACCAGCTACTTCACCTTCTGCAACATCCGCTTCACTTAACGGCTTGATAATTGCTTGTGAAGTGATCAGCACAAAACGAAGCTCATTACCAAGTTGCTCTAACATTGCACGGATTTCATCATTTGCATAAAGCGTTACTTTCGCTTCTAAGCCTGAACCGATAACTTTATCTTTACGTGCTTGTTCTAACACACGGTTTGATTCGGCACGTACTTTTAAGATTTGTTGCCAGTAAGCGTCATCTAATTTATCTGCTTCAGTTAAACCGAATAAGCCTTCATAGAATTCTTCGGTAAATACAAACTCCGAACGACCTTCTACCTGTGGTAAGTAACCCCAAATTTCATCGGCTGTGAATGATAGAATCGGTGCCATCCAACGAACCAATGCTTCTGCGATATGCCATAACGCGGTTTGGCAACTACGGCGAGCAAGACTGTCCGCTTTAGTTGTATATTGACGGTCTTTAATAATATCTAAATAGAATGACCCCATTTCGATAGAGCAGAAACGCATTAAACGTTGCACCACAGTGTGGAATTGATAGTTATCGTACGCTTCTTTAATATCGTTTTGTGCGTCTAATGCACAGCTTACCGCCCAACGGTCTAATGCGATCATTTCTTCCGGCTTCACTAAGTCACGTTTCGGATCAAAACCGTTTAGGTTTGCTAATAAGAAACGTGCAGTATTACGGATACGGCGATAAGATTCGCCGGCACTATTTAAGATATTGTGCGAAACGGCGATTTCACCGGTATAGTCAGTTGATGCAACCCATAAACGTAAAATATCCGCACCGTTTTTATTCCACACTTCTGAAGGCATAATCACATTGCCGATTGATTTCGACATTTTGCGACCTTTTTCATCAACCACGAAACCGTGAGTTAACACTTGTTTATACGGTGCTTTGCCGTTTGTTGCCGTTGAAAGCATTAATGAAGACATAAACCAACCGCGGTGCTGGTCTGAGCCTTCAAGGTACATATCGGTACTGTTGCCATTGAACTCCGGACGAGCTTCTACAACTGATGCGTAAGTTGACCCCGAATCGAACCATACGTCTAACGTATCTGGTACTTTACGGTAGTTTTTCGCATCTTCTTCGCCTAACACTTCAACCGGTTCAAGATCCCACCATGCTTGGATACCTTTTTCTTCTACACGTTTCGCTACAGCTTCTAAGATTTCAAGTGTACGAGGATGTAGTTCTTCGGTTTCATTGTGAACAAACATTGTCATCGGTACGCCCCACGTACGCTGACGAGAGATACACCAATCAGGACGGTTTGCTACCATGGTATCAATACGAGCTTCGCCCCAGCTTGGGATCCAACGTACTGATTTGATTTCACCTAATGCTTGTTTACGTAAGCCTTGTGTTTCCATACCGATAAACCATTGCGGCGTCGCACGGAAAATAATTGGCGTTTTGTGACGCCAGCAGTGTGGATAGCTATGTTTGATACGTTCTAATTTTAATAACGCACCGGTTTCTTTTAATTTTTCTAAAACTTTTTCGTTTGATTCGAACACACCTAAGCCGGCAAAGAATGGCGTAGTTGAGATAAACTTACCGTCATTTGCCACTAAGCCCGCCATTTCGATATTGTATTTTTTCGATACGATAAAGTCGTCTTGACCATGATCCGGCGCAGTGTGTACCAAACCGGTACCGCCGTCAGTGGTTACGTGATCACCTAAGATTAACGGTACGCTGTAATCGTAGAACGGGTGCTGGAATTGCATTAATTCTAATGCGTCACCTTTTACTTCACCTAATATTTCAACTGATTCTACGTTTGTTGCTTTTTGCACGCTTTCAACTAAATCTTTTACTAAAATGACACGTTCATCACCAAATTGGACTAATTGATAGTCAAATTCAGGATTAATTGAAATTGCTTTGTTTGAAGGTAATGTCCAAGGTGTTGTGGTCCAAATAATTGCAGAAATTTGACCGCTTCCTTTACCTACCGCATTAAATTTTGCTTCAACCGCTGCAAGCATCAACCGCTTTAAAACGCACATAAATAGACGGAGACACTTTATCTTCGTATTCTACTTCCGCTTCCGCTAATGATGAGCCACAGTCTAAACACCAGTGAACCGGTTTAGAACCTTTGTATAAGTGACCGTTCGCAATCACTTTGCCTAAAGTACGGATAATTTGTGCTTCCGTATCAAAGTTCATCGTAAGGTATGGTTTTTCCCAGTCACCTAAAATCCCCATACGCATAAAGTCAGCTTTTTGTCCTTCGACTTGCTCTTTCGCATAATCACGGCAAGCCTGACGGAATTCCGCCGCCGAAATTTTTTCGTTCGGTTTACCGACAATGCCTTCTACTTTTAATTCGATCGGTAAACCATGACAGTCCCAACCCGGAACGTAAGGCGTATCGAAACCTAAAGCGGTTTTCGATTTCATAATAATATCTTTTAAAATTTTATTAACTGCGTGACCAATATGAATATTACCGTTTGCATACGGAGGACCGTCGTGCAGAATGAAAGATTTTTTCCCTTTCGAACTTTCACGTACTTTTTGATATAAATTTTTGTCATACCAATTTTTTAACATATCGGGTTCACGTTTAGCGAGATCCCCACGCATAGGAAAGCCTGTTTCAGGCAAATTTAAGGTGTTTTTGTAATCAATCATTTTTGTTTTCCAGTTAATAAAATTTTAGTTTGAATTTTGTGTAATTATTAGGTTACGTACTATTTTGCAAATTCTTTGAAAAATTCGACCGCTTGTAACCTATCTTTCTCAATTTGTTCCTTAAGTGCTTTAAAACTCGGGAATTTCACTTCATCACGTATTTTATGAATAAAGAATACTTCTATTGCCTCACCGTAAATTGAACGATTGAACTCGAATATATGCACCTCTAGCAAAGGCTTTGTACCGTTAATCGTTGGACGATTCCCAACATTGGCAATACCATTATACTTACCATTTTTAGTTTGAATCTGCACCGCAAATACGCCTTGCAACGGAATGACTAAGCGATTAAGCATAATATTTGCCGTCGGAAAACCAATGGTTCGCCCGAGCTTATTACCGTGTGCTACACGTCCTGCTATCGAATAAGGTCTACCCAATAATTGTTCTGCCAAAACAAGATGATTGTCTTGTAAAGCTTGGCGAATAAAAGAACTACTGATTCTCTCATTTTTAAAACTGTGTGTATGGCTTTCCTCAACCGCAAAGCGATATTTTAAACCTGCATTATGCAACATTTCAAAATTGCCTGCTCGCTTTGCCCCAAAACGGAAATCATCACCAACGCTGAGATAACGGACTTTTAACTGTTTTACTAATAACTCACGAATAAAATCTGTTGCAGATAATTGAGAAAAAGCCTCACTAAAACGAATACATAGAACGAAATCAACACCGGCTTCCGCCAAATATTTAAGTTTATCACGTAACCGCATCAAACGAGCCGGTGCTGAAGCGGTCAAATTCTCTGCTTTTTTTACAAAAAATTCTCGTGGTTGTGGCTCAAACAACATAACAACCGAAGGTAATCCAACTTCAAGCGACTGATCGCATAAACGAGCAAGAATATTTTGATGACCTAAATGCACACCATCAAAATTACCGATACTCAGTACACAGCCTTTTGATAAAGCTGGATGATTTTCTAAATTGTATAAGCCTCGAATTAGTCGCATTTTATCCGCTTTTTTTAAAGAAATTGTTATGATTATACGGCTATCGGCAAAAAATATAAAGCTGATGAACCTGAAAATAATTGATTTTAGCTGATGAATGGAGAGATGTGAAACAATTCAAGTTCTTTCGTGAAGATATATGTTCAGCTAACCTACATTTTTCTATCTCACCCCTTAAAAACACTTTAAAAAATAGTGCATCTATACACTATTTTTCAGATAAATACATATCCAAATGCTACATTTTGTTTTATCATATAAACAATTATTTTGAGGAAAAAATTATGACAGATTTTGCTTATCTTCAACAAAAACGCAAACAATTAAAGATGAAAGTAAATGATGTTTGTACGCAAGCTGGTGTGACACGCGCCTATTTTAATCAATTAGTCAGCGGCAAAATTAAAAATCCGAGTGCGAACAAATTAAAATCATTACATCAAGTGCTAAACATTATTGAAGATATGAATCAACGAATCGGGATAATTTTCGGGAAATTTTATCCTGTACATACTGGTCATATTAATATGATCTATGAAGCCTTTAGTAAAGTCGATATTTTACATGTCGTCGTTTGTACGGATTCAGATCGAGATCTGCAATTATTTAAAGATAGCAAAATGAAACGTATGCCGACCAATGAAGATCGACTTCGTTGGATGCAACAAATCTTTAAATATCAACAAAAGCAAATTTTTATTCATCATCTAAAAGAAGACGGTATTCCTAGCTATCCGAACGGTTGGCAAGCATGGGCAGACAGAGTAAAAGAATTGTTTAATGAAAAAAATATTCGTCCGACCGCGGTTTTTAGTAGCGAGATTCAAGATAAAGAGCCTTACGAAAAATACTTGAATTTAGAGGTACATTTAGTTGATCCAAAACGTGAATTATTCGATGTGTCCGCAACGCGTATTCGTAATAATCCATTCCAATATTGGCGATTTATCCCAAAAGAAGTTCGTCCGTTCTTTGTAAAAACGATTGCCATTTTAGGTGGAGAAAGCAGTGGTAAGTCCGTATTAGTCAGCAAATTAGCAAATGTATTTAATACTACCTCTGCTTGGGAATATGGACGAGAATTTGTATTTGAACAGCTTGGTGGTAATGAGCAAGCAATGCAGTATTCAGATTACCCTAGAATGGCACTTGGTCACCAACGCTATGTGGATTATGCGATGAAACATGCACATAAAGTCGCATTAATCGATACCGATTATATTACGACTCAAGCATTTTGTATTCAATACGAAGGTAAATCACACCCGTTTTTGGATTCAATGATCAAGGAATACCCATTTGATGTGACAATTTTATTATCAAATAACACAAAGTGGGTGGATGACGGATTACGTAGTTTAGGTTCGCTAAAACAACGCCAGCGTTTCCAACAACTTTTAAAAAAATTGCTTGAGAAGTACCATGTGCCTTATATTGAAATCGAATCGCCAAGTTACTTAGATCGTTATAACCAAACGAAAGAAGTCGTCGAAGCGATTTTAAAAGAAGAAGAAATCCCATTACAATTTAAGCAATATAATCATATAGTGGAAGAAAAAGAATGATCCTTTTTGCGGGTGATCCCCACGGGAGTTACGAGCATCTTTATCCAGTATTAAGGGAATATCAAGGCGAACAGATCGCTTTAGTTATTTTAGGCGATCTTCAATTAACGACTCCCGATACCTTGGATAAACTTTCCCAATATTGTGATATTTGGTTTATTCACGGTAACCATGACAGTAAAACGGTTGTCGCTTTTGATGCTATTTGGAATAGCGAATGGAAAACACGCAGTTTGCACGGTAAAGCAGTTGATATTCAGGGAGTAAAAATTGCCGGATTAGGTGGCGTATTCAGAGGACATATCTGGATGCCACCAAACCGTCCGATGTTTTTTGATCCGATTCATTACTGCCAATACTGTCCACAGGAACGGATTTGGCGAGGTGGGTTACCTCTCCGTCATCGAACCTCAATTTTTCCGTCCGATGTAGAATCATTAGAAAATTTACAAGCTGATATTTTAATTACGCACGAAGCACCTAGACCTCATCCGCAAGGATTCGCCGTAATTAATCAACTTGCTAGAAAAATGGGCGTTAAAAAGATTTTTCATGGTCATCATCATGATAACTTTGATTATCGTCCGATTAATCGTAATAAACATTGTGAAATTTTTAATATCGGCTTCCGAAGTCTGGCTGATATTCACGGTAATTATTTAATCGTCGGTGTAGATGACCGATAAAGATTGAACTTTCAAGAGTAAAGAAAGTCAACTGAGCTTAATTGTTCAGGTTATTTGACTTAATATAACAAAACTTGAATTAACACTTTCTCGCGATAAAGAAGATAGGTAAAATTACCACAACTTTGCAACAATAATTCAACAGAATGCAATAACAGATTTTTAAAATTAATTAGAAGGCTTTAATATAATGCAAAACCCACAAATCTTGATTGTTGAAGATGAACTTGTTACCCGCAATACACTCAAAAGTATTTTTGAGGCAGAGGGCTATGAGGTTTTCGAAGCAACCGACGGCGTAGAAATGAATGAGGTTCTTGCCAAGCAAGAAATTCATTTAGTAATTATGGATATTAATCTACCCGGTAAAAATGGCTTAATGTTAGCACGTGAACTACGTGAAAATACGAAAGTGGCATTAATGTTCTTAACTGGTCGTGATAATGAAGTCGATAAAATTTTAGGCTTGGAGATCGGTGCAGACGACTATATTACCAAGCCGTTTAATCCTAGAGAACTCACTATTCGTGCGCGTAATCTCTTACACCGCACAATGAATGAAAAAGAAAAAGTAACAAAAGACAGTACGTTAGTTGAAAGTTATCGTTTTAACGGTTGGGAACTAGACGTAAATAGTCGTAGCTTAATTACACCGGAAGGTGTGATAAATAAATTACCTCGTAGTGAATTTAGAGCGTTGTTACATTTTTGTGAGAATCCGGGTAAAATCCAAACACGAGAAGATTTATTACTCAAAATGACTGGTCGTGAATTAAAACCTCATGATCGTACTGTGGATGTGACTATTCGTCGTATTCGTAAACACTTTGAAGATCACCCAAATACCCCAGAAATTATCGTGACAATTCATGGGGAAGGTTATCGTTTTTGTGGCGAATTAGAGTAAACATTTTACTTAATCTACCCCAAATGTCTTTGGACAATCTTTCTAAACAAGGTACATATTTATGAAAAATTTAACAGTTTTAGCACTAGCAGGATTATTTTCTGCTTCAGCATTTGCCGCACCGGTAGGTAATACATTTACCGGCATTGGTGTTGGTGTAGATTTAACTACTGCAAAATATAAAGTTAACGGTGTTAAAGGTAAACAATCAACTGGCCCTGCATTAGTGGTTGATTATGGTATGGACTACGGCAACAATTTAGTCGGCGTGGTACAAGGCAAAGTCAAAACCGGTAGCACTAAAGTATTTAGCGATGTAAAACAAAAAACGAAATATACCGTAGCTTATCAACAAGGTTACCGTGTAGGTTCAGACTTACTACCGTATGTTAAAGTTGATGTTGCACAAAGCAAAGTAGGTGACGCTAATTTCCGTGGTTACGGCTACGGTGCTGGTGCTAAATATGCTGTATCAAGCAATGTGGAAATCGGTGCTGAATATACACGTAGCAACTTGAAGAAAAGCGGTGATAAGTTAAAAGGTAACGAATTTACGGCAAACGTAGGTTACCGTTTCTAATTATTTCATCCCTTATAATAAGCGGTCGTTTCTTGCAAAAAATTTGCGAAAAACGACCGCTTATTTTTTTATTCATGCTTTATTTACTGAGCCATTTTTTCGGCGACAGTAAGAAAACCATCTGCGGTCGCATAGATTTCTTCAAAGCCCTGTGCTTGTAAAATGCGATCAGACACTTCACGAAAAGCTCCTTCACCGCCGGCTTTTTCTAATACCCAATTCGCTTTTGCTTTTACATAGTCGTGTGCATTACGAGTCGCAATCGCTAAACCACAAACCTCAAATGCCGGTAAATCTAACGTATCATCGCCGATAAAGGCGGTTTGCTCCGCAGTGACACCGGCTTCTTGCATCAATTCAAAACACGCGGAACGTTTTTCCATTTTGCCTAATTTAAATAGCGGTACTTTCAGTACTTCAATACGTTTACGCAACAATGCCGAATCGCCACCGGATAAAATCGCCACTTGAATCCCACAGGTTTGCGGCATTTTCATCCCTAAGCCGTCATGGACGTGAAAACGTTTCATCACTTCGCCTTCAGCGGTGTAATACATTCCACCGTCGGTAAGTACGCCATCCACATCGGTAATCACTAATTTAATCTGAGTTAAATCCATTATTCTGTTCCTCAATATGCTATGATTTATTCATTATAGTTTTTGGAGTTACAAATGTCGATTTCTCAAAATTTATCTCAGATCAATCAGCAAATTCAGCAAATCTCACAGCAATTTAATCGTACTAACGTACACCTATTAGCAGTTTCTAAAACCAAACCGGTTGAAGCAATTGAAGAAGCGATTACTGCCGGACAAACCGCTTTTGGCGAAAACTATGTGCAAGAAGGTGTAGAGAAAATTACTTATTTTGCTCAACAACCAAATTTAGAGTGGCATTTTATTGGACCGTTACAGTCGAATAAAACCCGTTTAGTAGCGGAAAATTTTGATTGGATTCAAACCGTTGACCGTCTAAAAATTGCGGAACGATTGAATGCACAGCGTCCGGCAAATAAAGCACCGCTCAATGTGCTGATTCAGATTAATATTAGTGATGAGGAATCTAAATCGGGCATCCAACCCAAAGAGTTAGATGCGTTGGCAAAAGCGATTAGCCAATTACCGAATTTACGTTTACGTGGTTTAATGGCGATTCCAAAGCCAGAAAGTGAGCCAGAACAGCAAAAAATCGCATTGCGTAAAATGCGACAACTTTTTGACCGCTTGCAAGCAGAGTTTGAAGGCATTGATACGCTTTCAATGGGAATGAGTGATGATATGCAAAGTGCAATTGAATGCGGCTCAACGATGGTGCGTATCGGCACAGCGATTTTTGGGGCGAGGGATTATTCGATTAAAAGCGCTTAATTTGCAAAAAATTTAGTAAATCAGACCGCTTAAATCATAGCCAATAAATAAAAAATTCTGTATAATCTCGCCCTTTCGTGAATTGTGATCTTGATCACACTAGATCACAATAAGCGGGGGCGATTCCCCCCTATAAAGATTTCCACGGTGCGTGTAAACGTACCCTATATTCAACTCAATAAAGACATTTCAATGCAAAATTTAGATATCAATAAATTGCGTAATATCGCAATTATCGCGCACGTTGACCACGGTAAAACAACACTTGTAGATAAACTTTTACAACAATCAGGCACATTAGGTGAAACACGTGGTGACGCAGACGAGCGTGTAATGGACTCAAATGTTCTTGAAAAAGAACGTGGTATTACCATCCTTGCAAAAAATACAGCAATTAACTGGAACGATTACCGTATCAATATCGTAGATACGCCGGGACACGCGGACTTCGGTGGTGAAGTAGAACGTGTTCTTTCAATGGTTGACTCTGTGTTATTAGTGGTAGATGCGTTTGACGGCCCAATGCCGCAAACACGTTTCGTAACACAAAAAGCGTTTGCGCACGGTTTAAAACCGATCGTAGTTATCAATAAAGTTGACCGTCCAGGCGCACGACCTGACTGGGTTGTGGATCAAGTATTCGATTTATTCGTAAACTTAGGTGCAACTGACGAGCAATTAGATTTCCCAATTATTTATGCATCGGCATTAATGGGTGTTGCAGGTTTAGAGCACGAAGATTTAGCGGAAGATATGACTCCGTTATTCCAAGCGATCGTTGATCACGTTGAACCGCCAAAAGTGGAATTAAACGCACCGTTCCAAATGCAAATCTCACAATTAGACTACAACAACTATGTGGGTGTAATCGGTATCGGCCGTATTAAACGCGGTTCAATCAAACCAAACCAAACGGTTACTGTGATCGATTCTGAAGGCAAAACCCGTAACGGTAAAGTGGGTCAAGTATTAGGTCACTTAGGTTTACAACGTTATGAAGCGACAGAAGCATTTGCCGGCGACATCATCGCAATTACCGGTTTAGGCGAATTAAATATTTCAGATACGATTTGTGATATTAACAACGTAGAAGCATTACCGGCGTTAACTGTTGATGAACCGACCGTAACGATGTTCTTCTGTGTAAATACTTCTCCATTCTGTGGTCAAGAAGGTAAGTTTGTTACATCACGTCAAATCCTTGAGCGTTTAAACAAAGAATTAGTACACAACGTAGCATTACGTGTAGAAGAAACACCAAACCCGGATGAGTTCCGTGTATCTGGCCGTGGTGAGTTACACTTATCGGTATTAATCGAAAATATGCGTCGTGAAGGTTACGAATTAGCAGTATCTCGCCCGAAAGTAATCTATAAAGAAGAAAACGGCAAAAAACAAGAGCCGTTTGAACAAGTAACGATTGATATCGAAGAACAACACCAAGGTGCGGTAATGGAAGCATTAGGTATCCGTAAAGGTGAAGTGAAGGATATGATTCCGGACGGTAAAGGTCGTACTCGTTTAGAATACGTGATTCCAAGCCGTGGTTTAATCGGTTTCCGTAACGAATTTATGACAATGACTTCTGGTACTGGTTTACTTTACTCAAGCTTCAGCCACTATGATGACGTAAAACCGGGTGAAATCGGTCAGCGTAAAAACGGTGTGTTAATTTCTAACGCAACCGGTAAAGCGCTGGCTTACGCCTTATTCGGTTTACAAGAACGTGGTAAATTAATGATTGATCACGGTGTGGACGTTTATGAAGGTCAAATTATCGGTATTCACAGCCGTGGTAACGACTTAACCGTAAACTGTTTACAAGGTAAGAAATTAACTAATATGCGTGCGTCAGGTAAAGATGATGCTATCGTGTTAACGACACCGGTGAAAATGACGTTAGAGCAGGCATTAGAATTTATCGATGATGATGAGTTAGTCGAAGTAACACCACAATCCATTCGTGTGCGTAAACGTTTATTAACCGAAAATGATCGTAAACGTGCAAGCCGTACGACAACAAGTACCAGCACAAAATAGTTTATTAATTTAACCTAATCAATGCCCGTTGTGCTTAGCTAGCAAGCGGGCGTTTTTTTAGGACTTTTTGCAAACAACTGATAGAATTTGACCGCTTACCCGTCTATTCAAGCTGGTATTTGCCAATGAATAATCCGTTTAGTTTTTATAAGGAATGAATTATGTTCGTAGAAATTTATGGTCGTATGACTTGCCCATACTGCACACGTGCGAAAGCATTAGCCGAAAAAATGAAAGGCGAATTAGCTGATTTCGATTTTAAATTTATTGATATGATCGCTGAAGGCATTTCAAAAGAAGATTTAGAACCACGTGTCGGTAAACCAGTTGCGACTGTGCCACAAATTTTCTTAGATAATGTTCACGTTGGTGGTTGTACTGATTTCCAAGCGTTAGTAAAAGAAAAATTCGGTATCGAGGTTTAATTTCTCAATCTCATAAACAAGGCGACAGATGTCGCCTTTCTTTTAGGCGATACGTAAACGGTTTGTGGTTGTCATTTTATCTGCCCTATGTTGTGTTTAACGTTGTGTTTAAATTTTAGATATAAAAAAACCTCCCGAAAGTCATCTTCCGAGAGGTCATGTATTTTGTTGCGATATATGCTTGCGATTTATACGTACTCAGAAGATTTGTATCTTCCGACCACGCATTCAAATGCCCGAAAGATATCGGTTGAATGATAGTAATGATATTTAGAATAAATTCGCAATCGTTTGCGTAAAAGAGTATAATTCACCTTAGTTTTTCTTCTACAGGAATTTTTCACTATGCAAATTAGCCTCAAAAAAATCTACTCTGGTAAAGTACGTGATCTTTATGAAATTGATGATAAACGTATGTTAATGGTAGCCACCGACCGTTTATCCGCATTTGATGTGATCTTAGATGATCCGATTCCTCGTAAAGGCGAGATCCTGACTCAAATTTCTAATTTCTGGTTCCAAAAATTAGCCCATATTATGCCGAATCATTTTACTGGCGATTCTGTTTTTGATGTATTACCGAAAGAAGAAGCGGAAGCAATTCAGCACCGTGCCGTAGTTTGTAAACGCTTAACACCGGTAAAAATCGAATCGATTGTGCGTGGTTATTTAACTGGTTCAGGTTTAAAAGACTATAAGCAAACCGGCACGATTTGTGGCTTAAAATTACCGGAAGGTTTAGTGGAAGCCAGCAAGTTGCCACAACCGATTTTCACTCCGTCAAGCAAAGCGGAAGTGGGCGATCACGATATCAATATTTCATACGAAGAATGCGAACGCCAAATCGGTGCGGAATTAGCCGCAAAAGTACGTGATGCGCCGATTGCACTTTATACTGAAGCGACGGAATATGCACTTACTAAAGGTATTATTATTTGTGATACCAAATTTGAATTCGGTTTAGATGAGAACGGCACACTGACTTTAATGGATGAAGTGCTAACCCCTGATTCAAGCCGTTTTTGGTCGGCAGAGGCTTATCAAGAAGGTACAAACCCACCGTCATTCGACAAGCAATTTGTGCGTGACTGGTTGGAAAACAGCGGCTGGAACAAACAAGCTCCGGCACCGAAAGTACCGGCGGACGTAATTGAAAAAACCGTGGCGAAATACCAAGAAGCGTTAGATTTATTAACCAAATAATTCTCGCTTTTCTCTAAAAGCAAGCGGTCGGATTCTGCAAATTTTTTGCAAATTCCGACCGCTTGTTGTTTTGCGAGTGACTTCACGCTAATTACTTAGCGACAGGCTCGAGCGTTAATGCTAAATCTTCGTTAATGACTTTGAATAATAAGTCGATATTCGGGTGTTTACCGGCATTTTGTTTTGCGTCTTCCACGTGTTCAGCAAACCATTCAATACCTTGTTGTGCCGCTGAAGCGGTTAATTTCCCGTCAAACTTTTCCGCTAAGGCATTGTACAGTTTAAGTGAACCCAATTTGCCTTCCACAGCCGGAATATGATGAATCACCTCCCCTTGTGCGTTACACACATTTAAACCGGTAAGATGATCAACCGCTGAGAAGGTTGCTAAATAGTCTTTAAATTGCATATTGTTTCCTTATGATTATGATAAAAAAGAGCTGAGATTATCAGCTCTTTTGATAGGTTTTGCAAATTAGAATTTGTAGGTTAAGTTCGCTGTAACTTTGCGTCCTTCTCCGTAATAACAATAGAAACTACAACTTGCTAAGTATTTCTTATTAAACAGATTATCCACATTAACTTGTGCCACCCAGTTTTTCGCAAATTCATATTTAGCCGATAAATCTGCAAGTGTGTAGTGACCTATTTTATAACCTTTATAGTATTGTTCATCAGTAGTTGAGCCTACATAGCGTATACCTGCACCAACAGTTAAACCATTTAGCACATTATCAGCAAAACGGTAATTTAATTTTGCCGCATAAGCATGTCGAGGAATCAGTGCCGAACGGATACTTTGCGAAACGGAGAGATCGGTTTTTGCTTTTGTATAGGTATAAGCGAATTGACCGGATAAGTTATCCGTAAATCCTAAATTTGCTTGAAGTTCTACGCCATGGCTTTTTTGTTTACCCGCTTGAACCGAAATATTGCTTGGATCTGCAATCAATGTATTCTTCTCCTCAAGATCAAACCATGCTAAAGAGAATGTGCCATTGATAAAACTTGGTAAATATTTAAAACCGACTTCGTACTGTTTGCCTTCAAATGGTTTATAAGCACGTCCATAGTCATCATTACCCGACACTGCTCGGAATGATTCCGAATAATTTGCGTAAGGTGCTAAACCATTATCAAATTGATACATTAAACCGGTTGAATAACTATTATGACTTACGTTGTAACCGGTGATTGCGCCATTTGATTCTGAATTTGCACGTACATCGTCATGGCGAGCAGACACATTCCATAACCAATTTTTATAACGTAATTGATTCTGTGCGTATAAACCTAGCTGAATAGTTTTGAGATTATAAGATTTCCCTATTGGGTTATAAGGTGTTTGTCCATAAATAGGGTTGAACATATTGATGGAATTAACCGTCTGACCGAACCCCTCATTGATCCCTTTGGTTTCTGAGTGTTGATAATCTACGCCAACTGTTGTTGTGTTATCAAATTCGCCTATGTTCCAATTCTTACTGATCCGATTATCAAATGTATGATTATTAGTATGACCGACTGTATAAGCATAGCCACGAGAAGCATTTGCGACTTGATCGGAACTCCATGCAAAAGTATTGTACTGATCAATATTCAGACGGCTAAAACGATAATTCTGAGTAAATTGCCAACCTTCTGGAAATTTATTCGTATACTCATACCCTAAAGAATATTGGCTACGATCCGTATAATCTTGGCTAGGCTCTCCCAAATTCACACCATGCGAAATTGTGCCGTTTGGAGTTGGAATTAATGACCCGTAAGCCGGTAAAAACGGATTAACCGGCACTCCGACATCTTTTTGTACACTCGCTAATAACGTTAATGTTGCCGTATTGGAAATATCCCAAGTTAGGCTAGGTGCAAAATAATAACTTTCTAACCATGTTCCATTTAACTGTCCATGGCGTTTATTATAATCTCCGACTACTCGATAACGTAGATTGTCCGCGAACTGGTTGCTCACATCAAAACTTACTCCACGCTCATCTTTATTACCGCCCGTCAGTTTTATTTCGCCTTTAGGTTCCTTGCTTGGTCGTTTACTGACTAAATTCACTAAACCGCCTGTTTCCACAGCACCATAAGTAAAAGAATCTGCACCTTTTACTACTTCAATACTTTCTAAACCGTAAGTATTTGGTAACCATACAAAGAAACCATTTTTCCCTAATGCGGTACCGTCTAACGTCATAGAAGCATCAAAACCACGAATCTTAAACCAATCCGTATCATTATCTCCACCATAAGGCTCTGTCACAATACCTGCTTCATAGCGTAAAGCCTGATCCACTTTTTGTGCATTTTCATCTGCAATTTGTGCATCATTAATCACATTAACCGATTTAGGTGTCATATATTCCACCTTACCTGCTTTAGAAACAGAGCCGACCACCGACACCTCATCCAATACTGCGGTTTCTTGTGCGATTGCCGGTGAGATGGCTAAGGTAACTGCCGAAGCGACTGTCGAATAGAAAAACGTTTTTTTCATTTTATTCACCCTAAAGTGTTGTTAAGAATTTTTTAAATTGTGAAGGCTAAACTCTTCTTAGCATTAATAAGAAATAGGTTCCGCCGACTAATGTGGCGACTAAGCCTGCCGGAATTTCATACGGAAACAATAACTGTCTGCCGAGCCAATCGGCAAGTGACATAATTAATCCGCCCAAACAGGCTGAAATCAAAATCTGTTGTGGGACTTTTTTTACCCCTAAAAAGCGCACCATTTGCGGCACCAGTAAACCGATAAAACTTAACGGCCCGATAACTAAGGTCGCTAGCGCAGTTAATAACGCACTAAATAAAATTAAACACCAGCGAACTTGTTTGAGATTTAAACCGAGTGATTGCGCCATCGGAGCTTGTAACGCCAATAAGGCGAGCCAGCGGCTAAAAATCAAACTGGCCAAAAGTAACGCAAAACTGACCGCTAGCAAGCCGATCGCCAATTCATTACTCACATTTTGAGTTGAACCGGATGTCCACGTAATCAGCTGATTAGCTCGAGGATCGCCGCTGGCAATCGCTAAACGTTGCAGAGTATCGAATAATGCCGATAGGCTGATACCGGTCAGCAACACTTTTTCCGGCAACATACCGTCGCGCTGATTGATTGCAGTTAATACCAATAATGCAACACAAGCACCAAGAATCCCCGCCAACCAAAACCATTCGGTTTGCTGTACACCAAACAGAAATAAAGCGACTAAAATGCCCATCGAAGTGCCGGAAGACACCCCCAATAGTTCAGGACTCGCCATCGGGTTTAACGTTAAACGCTGTAAAATCACACCGGCGACCGACAGTAAAATCCCGACCGCTATCGCCACCATTAAGCGAGGCAAACGTAATGCAATCAACTCACTTTGTTGCGTCCATTGCCAGCCGTTTATCCCTTTGCCGACAAATAACGCTAAGCAAATTGCCAAGGCTAAACCGCCCAGTATCAAAACAAGAACAAGCGGTCTAAATTGACGAATTTTTTGCGAATCCGCTTCTTGCAAACGTCCGGTATGCGGTAATGCACTAAACATCAGCCAAAGCAACAATGGCGTACCGAATAAAGCCACTACCGCACCAGTCGGTAAATGAATACCGCTAAAAAAGGCGAAGAGCTGTAACAGCAAATCCGTATTCGCCAATAATAACGCACCTAACCCAAAAGCGGAAAACAGCTGATAACTAAAACGGCGAATATGCAGTTGGCGAACAATAGTCGCTGAAGCTAAACCAATAAAACCCAACATACCCACTTTCGCCACTACAATCGCAATTAAAAATGCCGCAATCAATACGCCAATAACCCGCAATTTTGCGACCGGTACGCCTAAACTCTGTGCATTCGCATCATTTAACGTCAAAATGGTGAACGGACGAATCAATAAACTGATAAGCAAGACTGCAGGTATAGCTTGGGCGATGAGCAATAACGAATCCCGCCAACTTTCTTGTACTAAAGAACCTGCGCCCCATTGTGCCAAACCTCGAGATTCCTCCGGATAAAACAGCATCATTAACGCAGAAAACGAACCGAAATAGAGATTTACCACTAAGCCAGCAAGGATCAGCAATAAAGGCGACATTGTTTTTCGCATCGCCAAACTCAACACTAAAATCAAGCTGAGTGCCGCACCGATTAATGCCACCGCACTTGAACCGTATTCCAACCAATCCGGTAAAAAAATCGCCGTTAAAAATAAGGCGAATTGCGCACCGCTACTAATGCCTAGCGTATTATCCGATGCCAACGGATTCGCCATCACTTGCTGTAATAATAAGCTCGCTAAACCTAGCAAACCGCCGGCAAGCAATGCTATCACAATACGCGGTAAGCTATAACTTTGAATCAGCAATAATTCCAAGTTTTCACTTGGCAAAAAGAGCGAAACCAACCCGCTTCCATTTGGCAGTTGTAACATTAATACGGTCAGCAACAGTCCGAAAAATAGCACTGCTAATCCGCCGAATAAGAATTTGCTCGCTTTTACCATTGCTCGCCTCCGTGCGGCAATCCGTTAGCAAAAATTTCGGCAAAGCGTTGAGCAGAAGGAATACCGCCGAATGTCCACACCGCTGGTAAAATTAACGGATCTTTTGCCATCGTTAAATGTTGCCATAAAGTGTTGTAACGCAAGGCGGAACCGATGTTCGCCGGATACGGTTTTACCACCACTAAACGGCTATTCGGCGCAAGTTTGGCTAACTGAGTGACATCAATCGTCTCAAAGCCCCACGCATTTTGCGAACCGTTCCACGCATTGTGAAAGCCGAGTTGTGATAACACCGCACCAAACGGGCTGTTTGCGGCATAAATGCGTAAATGGCGTGTATCAATAAACTGTACCAAGGCAATCGGGCGCTCCAAATAAGGCTGAACAAGCGGTCGAATTTCACCCATTTTTTGCCAATAGTTGGTCATGAGTCGCTCAAATTCCGCCTGTTTATCGGCAATAAATGCTACTTTACGGCTGGCGCTCACAATATTTTGCCAAGCATCGCCTTCCGTATAAAAATCTACCAATGTCACAGTGGAAAACGGCTCGAGTGTTGCGGTGGCTTGGGCGTAAAAACTGCTATTAATAAAATGCAAATCGTGGTCACCCTGTTTTAAGGCAAGAATCTGTTCCGGATTCGGTTGCATTCGCACGCCGAGATCTAAGGTGTTATTCGGTAACGCCGGTTCACTGACCCACTGCTGATAGCTTTTTACATCACCGACCGCCACTGGCTTCTCGCCTAACGCGATTAATGTTTCGGCAACCGTCCAATCCAAGGTCGCAAAAGATTTTGCCTTCACCCCACAAGACATTGCAAAAAAAAGTGTAAAAACGACCGCTTGTAGCGTTTTAACCACGGAAAAACACGGAAGCTCACGGAAAATACGATAAATATTTCCTGTGTTTTTCTGTGTGTTCCGTGGTAAAAAGATAAAAAGCCTAAAAACGACCGCTTGTAGCGTTTTAACCACAGAATTACACGAAACCCCACGGAAAATACGATATATACTTTCCGTGTTTTTCTGTGTGTTCCGTGGTAAAAAGATAAAAAGCCTAAAAACGACCGCTTGTAGCATTTTACCCACAGAATTACACGGAAGCTCACGAAAAATACGATATATACTTTCCGTGTTTTTCTGTGTGTTCCGTGGTAAAAAGATAAAAAGCCTAAAAACGACCGCTTGTAGCGTTTTAACCACAGAATTACACGAACCCCCACGGAAAAGACGATATATACTTTCCGTGTTTTTCTGTGTGTTCCGTGGTAAAAAAATAAGTCGTTTCATCAATAAAAACTCACCGGTCGTTTGGTTTCAGGGTGTTCAATCACGTTCAAATCAATGCCGTAAATTTGTTTTAATTTCGGGCTGTTTACAATCTCAAACGCATCCCCCTGCGCTAATAATTTGCCACTATGCAACGCCACCAATTGATCGCAATAACGTGCTTGCCAAATTAATATCGTGAATCACAATAATCACACCTAAATTCAGCTCGTGTGCCAATTTTTTGACTAATTCCATTACTTCTACTTGATGAGCAATATCTAAGGCGGCAAGCGGTTCGTCCAACAGCAAAAATTTGCTTTGTTGCGCCAATAACATCGCCAGCCAAATGCGAGAACGCTCACCGCCGGAAAGCGTATCTACCAGTCGCTCGGCAAACTGTTCCGTGTGGGTTAACGCTAAGGCTCGTTCGATGGCTTCATGATCTTTTTGTTTATTAGAACCGAATAAACCGTTCCACGCATAACGCCCCATGGCGATAAGCTCTCTGGCGGTCAGATTGGTCGCTTGCGGGAGATATTGAGGAAGATAAGCGACTTGTTTGGCAAAATCTCGTGATGACCATTGGTTAAGTTCTTTCTGATTAAATAGAATTTTACCTGCCGATACTTGTTCTTGTTTTGCCAATAATTTAATTAAGGTGGATTTGCCTGAGCCATTATGTCCGATTAAACCGTACACTTTACCCTGCTCAAATCGTAAAGAAATCGGGTGGAGTAAGGTACGAGAAGGAATTGCAAAAGTCGCATTTTCAATTAAAAACACAATAGCTCCGAATAAAGAAAAATGATGCTATTCTAATTAAAAACTATTAGCATTTGAATTAGTTTCTCACATTAGCGTTGACTTTTTTCAAGATCTCATCAATTTCCAGCTATAAGCGGGTAAATTTATAAAATTTTTTACAATTTTAACGTCGACTTATAGCAAGTAATTCAAGTTATCTATATAATCCATCGCTTTTGAAATATACATATTTTTAATCACGACTCGAGGTCTTAAATGTCAAATCATAACTCTTTAACTGCGAATCCGGGCCCACTAGGTTTATGTGGTTTTGCATTAACAACTTGGTTACTTAGCTTAATCAACAACGGAACATTCGGTGGCGAAAACATAGGCTTAGTGCTTGCAATGGGCTTTGCTTTCGGTGGTACTGCACAAATGATCGCAGGTATGTTTGAATTTTCAAAAGGTAACACCTTTGGTTTCACTGCATTCACCAGCTACGGCGCTTTCTGGTGGTCATTCGCATTATTCAAAGTATTCTTCGCTGAAGGTGTAACTGCACCGTTCATCGGCTGGTACTTAGTGGCTTGGGGTACATTCACATTAATGATGTTTATCGGAACATTAGCAAAAGCGCGTGCATTACAAGCAATCTTCTTAGCATTAACCATTACCTTCTACTTATTAGCGGCAGGCGATTTCACCGGTGATCACTCTCTTACTCACATCGGTGGTAACTTCGGTTTATTAACAGCCTTATTAGCGTTCTACTTAGCGGCAGAAATCATCAATGAAAGTTTCGGTCGTACGGTATTACCAATCGGTGCGCCGAAATAAGCTAATTTCTGATTTCGTAAGGACGCTTTAGCGTCCTTATTTTTTTGCGTTCAATTATATACTCTCCTTTATTTTTGCGATCTTCTTCACATTTTTAACATTTAATTAACAATTTATTCATAAAAACATTGCCGGATTAAATTTAAGAGGCGTATTATGGTTGGCAACAGCTATTTATTTCCCCATAAATCTAGGAGTAATGAGATGAAAGATCTTAATGTTTTTGATAAAAATTACGGCTTATTAATCAATGGCGAATGGACTCAAGGTAGCAGTAACGATTTACTTCCTTCTTATAATCCAGCAAACGGCGAAGTGTTAGCGCATTTTGTCGATGCAACCGATGCGGATGTGGATGCGGCGGTAAAAGCGGCACAAGAAGCATTTAAATCTTGGCGTAAAACAACGGTAGCGGAACGTGCGGCGATTTTAAATAAAATTGCCGATGTGATTGACGAAAACAGCGAATTATTCGCTTTACAAGAAACCTTAGACAACGGTAAACCGATTCGTGAAACCAGAGCGGCGGATATTCCGTTAGTCGCCGACCATTTCCGCTATTTCGCCAGTGCGATTCGTGCCGGCGAAGGTAGCTTAAATCAAATCAATCAAGAAGAACTTTCACTTGTTCTGCGTGAGCCTATCGGCGTAGTCGGACAAATTATTCCGTGGAACTTCCCGTTCTTAATGGCGGCATGGAAAATCGCACCGGCATTGGCGGCAGGTTGTACCGTAGTAATCCACCCCTCCAGCACCACTTCGTTAAGCCTGTTATCTTTTGCACAAAAAATTAATCATTTACTGCCGAAAGGTGTATTAAATGTAATTACTGGTAAAGGCTCGAAATCGGGCGAATATATGCTTAAACACAAAGGCTTTAACAAATTGGCATTTACCGGTTCGACTGAAGTGGGACGTCATATTGCGATTTCTGCCGCAGAATTACTCATTCCGGCAACCTTAGAATTAGGCGGTAAATCGGCTAATATTTTCTTTGACGATATGCCGTTCGACAAAGCATTAGAGGGCGCACAAAAAGGTATTTTATTCAATCAAGGACAAGTCTGTTGTGCCGGTTCACGCATCTTTGTACAAGAAGGAATTTATGACAAATTTGTGGCAGCATTAGCCGAAGAATTTAAGAAAGTCAAAGTCGGTTTACCGTGGGAAGATGACACTCAAATGGGTGCACAAGTCAATGCAGGGCGACTCAACACTATCTTAAAATATGTCAAAATCGGTGAAGAAGAAGGATGTCGCATTATTACCGGCGGTAAAAAAGTCTTAGCTGATAACCTTGTCAATGGCGAATTTGTCGAACCGACTTTAATTGAATCGAAAGATAATAACAGCCGAATTGCTCAAGAAGAAATCTTCGGACCGGTGGCAACCGTGATTAAATTTAAAACCGAAGAAGACGTTATCCGTATGGCGAACGATTCGGAATACGGCTTAGGCGGCGGTGTTTGGACTAAAGACATTAATCGTGCATTACGTGTTGCACAAGCGATCGAAACCGGTCGTGTTTGGGTCAATTGCTACAATATTCTGCCGGCGGGCGCACCATTCGGCGGTTATAAATCTTCTGGTATCGGGCGTGAAACCCACCAAATGATGTTAGATGCTTATACCCAAGTGAAAAATATCTACATCAGTACCCGTGAAGAACGTGAAGGTATGTACTAATTTTTCATTATAATCTCCAAAATCAGCGGTCTAATTTCCCAGCTTTTTTGCAAAATTTAGCGGAAATTAGACCGCTTTTATATCATTTTAGTATAAAAAAATGCCTTTTGTTCTTTACTCCATAGCTCAGAAAAGGTAATCTCTCGCCACTTTTTATTTTACGATTTATTTAAAATCCTACTTGGAGAAGCACTTATGAAATTAGCGACTTTAACTAAAGTAAGTGCAGGTGTATTAGTAGCACTTGCCTTAACCGCTTGTGACGATAAAAATACCGATGCTAAAACTGTAGCGAAACCGGTTGCTGAAAAAACTTTTGTGAACTGTGTTAGCCGTTCACCACAACATTTAAGTCCGGCATTAGCAATGGACGGGATTTCTTACAATGCGAGTTCTCAGCAAGTTTATAACCGTTTAGTTGAATTTAAACGTGGTTCGACAGAGATTGAACCAGCATTAGCCGAATCTTGGGATATTTCAGAAGACGGTTTAACTTACACTTTCCATTTACGTAAAGGGGTAAAATTCCACTCAAACAAAGAATTTACTCCAAGCCGTGATTTTAATGCGGATGACGTAGTCTTTTCATTTAACCGTCAGTTAGACCCGAATCATCCTTACCATACGGTATCAAAAGCGACTTATCCGTACTTTAAAGCGATGAAATTCCCAACTTTATTAAAATCGGTAGAGAAAGTGGATGATCATACGGTGAAATTTACCTTAACCAAACGTGATGCGACCTTCGTTTCAAGTTTAGGGATGGACTTCACTTCGATCTATTCTGCCGAATATGCAGATGCGATGTTAAAAGCCGGTAAACCGGAAACTATCGATACGACACCGATTGGTACTGGTCCATTTGCCTTTACCGGTTACGTATTAGATCAGGCAAGCCGTTATGTGGCACATAAAGATTATTGGAAAGGTAAAGCTGATTTTGACCGCTTAATTTTTGAAATTGTGCCGGATGCAACCGCTCGTTATGCAAAATTACAAGCAGGTCAGTGCGACTTAATTGACTTCCCGAATGCGACTGATATTGAAAAGATGAAAACCGATCCGAAAGTACAATTACTTTCACAACCGGGTTTAAATATCGCTTATGTGGCATTTAATACCGAAAAAGCACCGTTTGATAATGTCAAAGTACGCCAAGCGTTAAATCTTGCGGTAGATAAAAAAGCGATTATTGATGTGGTTTACCAAGGTGCCGGTATTGCGGCGAAAAATCCATTGCCGCCAACTATTTGGGGCTACAACGACAGCTTACCAGAATCAGAATTTAATATTGAAAAAGCGAAACAACTTTTAGCAGAAGCTGGCTATCCGAATGGTTTTGAAACTGAACTTTGGGTACAACCAGTAGTGCGTGCTTCAAATCCGAACCCACGCCGTATGTCTGAAATCATTCAGGCAGACTGGGCGAAAATCGGGGTAAAAGCAAAATTAGTCACTTACGAATGGGGCGATTATATTAAACGTACTAAAGCAGGTGAATTAACTGCCGGTACCTATGGCTGGTCGGGTGATAACGGTGATCCAGATAACTTCTTATCACCATTATTCGGTTCAGCAAACGTTGGCAACAGTAACTATGCTCGTTTTAATAGCCCTGAGTTGGATGCGTTATTAGATAAAGCCCTCGGCTTATCGGATAAAGCGGAACGTACAAGACTCTACGAACAGGCACAAGTATTGTTAAGAGAACAAGCACCGTGGATTAACGTGGCACACTCGATTAACTTTGCACCGACTAGTAAACGTGTACAAGACTACAAACAAAGTCCGTTCGGTTACACTTATCTGTACGGTACAAAACTTGCTGACTAAAAGTCTTTAGACTAATTCAGGCAAATCAACAAAAATGGTGGGAAATCCCACCATTTTTTATTTCCGTTATCTTATGGTGATAGCCTTTCTTTATGCCACTTTCCTTCAACAAGGCGATAATAAATCCTGTCATGCAAACGGCTTGGCCTGCCCTGCCAAAATTCAATACGTTCTGGTAACACAATATAACCGCCCCAATGAGGTGGGCGAGGTACGTGTAACGGGTGTTTCGCCGCAATCAATGCCGCCTTTGCCACCAACTCGCTTTTACTGGCTAACACTTGACTCTGATTACTTGCCCAAGCTCCGACTTGGCTGGTATAAGGACGGCTGGCAAAATAGCGATCCGATTCCTCAGCTGAAATTTTCTCAATCTGTCCTTCAATCCGTACCGAACGTTCTAACTCCGCCCAAAAAAAGGTTAATGCCGCATAAGGATTTTGCTCAATCGCTTGCCCCTTACGGCTTTGATAATTGGTAAAAAACACAAAGCCGTTTGGATTCACCTCTTTTAATAACACAATACGGCTGGTCGGTTTGCCGTCAAGAACGGTGGCAACGTTCATCGCTGTCGGCTCATTCGCTTTAGCGGTAATCGCTTCCTGTAACCATTGTTCGAATTGTTGAATCGGATCCGCATGGCAATGCGCTTGGGACAATTCTTGTTTACTATAATCTTCTCGAATGTTGTGTAGATCCATGTTTTTCCTCTACAAACTAGAAAACAAAAGCGGTCAAATTTCCGCAAAATTTTGCAAAAATTCAACCGCTTGTATTACGCAGATTTTGCCGCTTCTGAAGCCGGTTTACGACGTTTACCAATATTTTTGGTGTCTTTATGACGCACTTTTACTTTGGCTTTTGCCGCTTCTTTCTTCGCTTCTTTACGTTTTTTAATACGTGCTTTTTCTTTTTTGGTCGTAGTATTCAACTCACCGTCTTTCGGCGCTTTGGTACGAGGTTCTAAACCTTCAATCACCCTCGCTTTTAACAACTCTTCGGTATAGCGTTTGATTTTGCCTAACAGTTTGTAATCATGCGCTTCAACCAACGAAATCGCCGATCCTTTTTTACCGGCACGAGCGGTACGACCGATACGGTGCAAATAGGTATCTGCACTATACGGTAAGTCGAAGTTAATCACATAATCGACATCATCAATATCAATACCACGAGCGGCAACATCCGTCGCTACCAATACATTCACTACACCGTCTTTCAAACGGGCGATCGCTTGGTTACGCTGAGTTTGTGCCATATCGCCTTCTAAATAAGTCGAACGTAAGCCACGTTTACGTAACGTATCGCTTAACTCACGCACATCTTCACGACGGCGAACGAATACAATCGCTTTTTCCATTTCCATCGTAGAAATTAAACGAGCAAGCAATTTGGTTTTGTGTTCTAAGTTATCCGCATGGTAATACCATTGTTGGATTTTTTTACGCTCACGGCGACTTGGTTCCGCATCAATTTTTAACGGGTTATCCAAAATACGGTCAGTAAAATCCACCAACAATTCGCCTTCTAGCGTTGCCGAGAATAACCACGTGTGTTTACGCCAACGGGTTTCCGCCGCAATTTTTTCCGCATCTTGACCAAAGCCCATTTGTAACATACGGTCTGCTTCATCAAAGATCAAAATCTCTACCGCACGGCAGTCAAAATTTTCTTCTTTGATATATTGCATTAAACGTCCCGGTGTCGCGACCACAATATCTTGGTTGCTGTTAAACACTTCGCCGTGGTTTTGATACGCCACACCGCCGGTAATCGTCGCAATACTAAGCTTGGTAAATTCGGCAAAAGCTTGCGCTTCTTCCGCTACTTGCATCGCAAGTTCACGAGTCGGCGTTAAAATTAAAATACGAGGTGCGCCCGGTTTACGGCGTGGGTAATCCAATAAATGTTGAATTGCCGGCAATAAAAATGCGGCAGTTTTGCCGGTGCCGGTTGGTGCCGAACCAAGCAAATCACGTCCGTCAAGCGCGTGTGGAATGGTTTCCGCTTGTACGGCGGTCGGGCGTTTGTAACCTTTTTTATTGAGTGCTTTTAACAGTTGAGGAGCTAAATCTAATTCCTCAAAGGTCATGAATGGGGTTTCAGTGGTCATTATGTTTAATGTTCCTAATCATTTATAAATACAGTGCCATCACAACGGCATTTTCTCTTGCGCCACTCGGTGTCGGATAATAATTTTTACGAATAGTGACTTCATTAAAACCGAGTGCGTCATATAATTTTTGTGCGGCGAGATTGGATTCTCGCACTTCTAGCCAAAGCGTTAAGATACCTTGTTCACGCAGTCTTTCAATTAAGGCAGATAATAAACGTTTGCCGTAACCTTTTGCTTGAAAACTCGGATCAACAGCGATATTAAATAAAGTGGCTTCGTCCAATACGGTTTGGCAAATGGCAAAAGCCACAATTTGATCTTGTTCGGTCAGCTTAAGATTTAAGTATTTGTCACCTTGATTATTTAGCAAAGTACCTTTGCTCCAAGGTACAAGATGAGCGGCTTGTTCAATTTCAAACAAGCGGTCAAAATCCGATTCATTCACTACTTCAATCATGATTATCCTCAAAATGCTGACAAAATGCCGCCATTTGTCGCCAAAGTTGGCGTTTAGTTGCGACATTAGTTAAATCTTGCCACGAGCTATGTTGCCAAGCGGTCTGATTTGCAAATTTTTTTGCAATTTCAACCGCTTGTGATTCTGCTTGGATTAACCAAAAAATAGGCTGATGTTCAAAAGCTAAACGCTGGGCTTGTTCCGCATCCAACCATTGATATTGGTTTGGTCGCAACTGCAAGGTGCGTAAAATATCCGAAAACAGACCGCTAGTTTGATGATTCTCTTCACATACCACAACCAGTTTCACCGCTTTATCCAAGCGAATTTGCGCATCGCCCTTTAATACTTGCGGTTTTGTTAGCACCCATTGAGGAATATTCATCTCATTTAATAGCAAATCTCGCCGATTCATCTCATACCTCGCAAAAACAAGTAGGGAATAGTACCAAAAGTCGGTAAAATGCGGAAATGTTTTTATGATTAAGCCCTGTAATATAGGGAAACAAAAGGATAGTTATGCTCTCTCTTGAAAGTGAAGTGTTAAACCGTCATTTGCCTTTATTTGCCAATAAATCCATTTTATTTTTTGGTGATATTCGAGATCGCTTTGTCGATCAAATAAAAGCGAATGCGAAAAGTGTAGACATTTTTAGCAGTTATTTCGATTATGCACGCCAATATGCCGATGTGAACTTCGGCTTAGATTGTGAAATTAAAGCAGAATTAGCCGTCTTTTACTGGACTAAAAACAAACAGGAATGCCAATATCAATTACTGCAATGGCTTTCACAAGCCGCTGTGGGGCAGGAAATGTTGATTATCGGTGAAAACCGTGCCGGTGTGCGTTCGGTAGAAAAGCTACTTGAATCTTACGGCAGTATCGCCAAAATTGATTCCGCTCGTCGGCGCGGTTTATATCATTTTGAGCTCAAAAATGTACCACAATTTAACCGCAAAGCCTTTTGGAAATCTTACCAGTTATCGGATCTCACTATTTTTGCTTTACCTGCCGTATTTAGTTCGGCAGAATTAGACGGTGGCACGCAATTATTGCTTTCGAGTTTTAATAAAGCAGACCGCTTAAAAGGTAAAGTGTTGGATCTTGGCTGTGGTGCCGGTGTGATTGGGGCAAGTCTTAAACAACAATTCGAAAAAATCAAATTAACCATGTCCGATATTCATGCGATGGCGCTCGAATCATCTCGTCGTACACTTGCGGAAAATGCACTGGAAGGAGCAATTGTGGCAAGCGATGTTTTTTCAAATATCGAAGAACGTTTTGATTTGATTGTATCTAATCCGCCGTTTCACGATGGCATTGATACCGCTTATCGAGCAGTGGAAGATTTAATCGCCCAAGCGAAACAACATTTAAATCGCGGTGGTGAACTGCGTATTGTCGCGAATGCTTTCTTACCTTATCCAAATTTACTGGATCAGGCTTTCGGCTCGCATAAAATGATTGCAAAATCAAATAAATTTAAGGTGTATTCGGCAATCGCAAGATAGCTCCCCTTTAAAAAGACGGCAAAATCCTGACCTGCCGTCTTGTTCTTTTAAGTTTTGGCTAGTGTCCAAACCTGAATTTCTTGAACTCCCTTTTTCAATAATTCCGCACAAATCGTATTAAGCGTTGAACCGGTGGTGACAACATCATCAATAATCGCAACTCGCCGATAATGTTTAATCGGCTGATAAGAAAATGCTCCCTTTAAATTATGACGGCGTTCTAGTGCAGACAATTCTCGTTGTGCTTGAGTTGATTTGGTACGAATTAAGCTCCGGGTATCCAATGGTAATCTCAACCAATTAGCCAAATAATTTGCAATCAACTCACTTTGATTAAAGCCTCTTTGCCAATAACGTTGCCAATGTAGCGGAACAGGCATAAGTACCTCAGGTAACATTAATTGATGTTCGCGGCGAGCATTTTTAACCGCCAGTAAAAGTAAACGGGCAAGTGGACGATCCAGCCAATATTTTCCTTGAAACTTAAAGTGATGGATCCATTCTGCCAACGGTGCTTTATAACGTGAAACCAATACCATTCGTTGCCATTTAGGTTCATTACGCAAACATTCGCCACAATATAAATGCGACTCAGCCAATAATGCTCCGCAACAACCGCAATATGGGGCTTGTTCCAACCGACGATAACAACGGCTACAAATGCCTTGTGTTGCGATCCGTAACACCCGTTCACATTCAATACAACGAAAACAGCAAATATTCATTCTTTCCTCCAGATATATAACCCTTTGTATCAAATTTCTGTTGGAAAAATGCGAGAATTTTTGCGATACGGATCGGAAAAACGTACAATTCCATGTTAAAAATAGGGAGAGAAACTATGAATAAACCACAGCAACCAATTAAGATCGTCTTTTTTGATATTGATGAAACCCTTTATATCAAACAAAAAGCATTAATTCCTGAATCGATTAAAAAAGAAGTGTTACCTCGTTTAAAAGAAAAAGGCATTATGACGGCGATTGCAACCGGGAGAAATTTCGGTAGTTTACCAAAAGCCTTAAAACCTCTCATTGATAATCACTACTTTGAATTATTCGTCACCATTAACGGACAATATAATTTCTATCAAGATCAACTTATTAGTGAATATGCACTAACTGCTTCGCAAATTGCAAGATGTATCGAAAAACTAACCGCTCTCGGCATTGTTTATGCTTTTGTGACTAAAGATGAGATCGCCGTTTCACAAGATAATGATATTGTACGTGAAGCACTTAATCCGATTAAGCCCGATTATATTGTTGATCCCAAATATTACTTACATCACACCGCCGTACAATTATTAGCTTTCTATCCCGAATCGCAAGATCAAGAAGTCATTGATAGCGGTATTTTCAGTGATGAATTAAAAGTCTGTCGTTGGCATCCAATGGGTGTTGATATTCTTAGAAAAGAAAATTCAAAAGCACGTGGTATAGAAGATGTAATTAAACACTTCGGTTTAAATATTGAAAATACAATGGCGTTCGGTGACGGCTTTAATGATATGGAAATGTTTGATACGGTTGGTTTTAGTGTCGCAATGGGTAATGCGGAAAACGAACTGAAAGAGCGAGCAGATTATGTTACCAAGCCTATTGAAGAAGACGGTATTCTTCACGCTTTAGAACAACTTGATATTATTTAATTTTGCTTAAGCTATCGTGTTCGATAGCTTTTTTATATTTTGTTAATAATCATTCTCATATATAATAGTACATAGCCTTTACATTATTTACCATTAGAGAGTATATGAAATTTAAATTAGTCTTTACACTTTTATCTATTAGTTGCGCCTTCCATCACTTGCTGAAATTGAAAATGTTTCACAAAAAATTTCCGAACGCTTAGATGATCTACGTGCACAAACTGAAGTCACTACTCCACGCCATATCAATAAGACGATTGAACAACCGAAAATTGCGGCACCTCAAAGAGAAAGTAAACAAATATCAATGACAAAAGAGGCATTAATCCAACGGCCAGACTTACTTTCTAATGCACTAAATTTAGCATTATTACAAGGCAATACGGATACAGTCGAATTTCTCTTCCCGCTATATCAAAAAATGCCGAAACGTTATCAAGATAGTGGTTTTATTAAATGGTCAGAGGCCATTTTAGCTCGTCATTACGGCGATTATACAAAAACTATTCAACATTATCGTGAAATCCTAGCAACCTATCCGGAGGCAACCGCCGCTCGCTTACAGCTGGCTATTGCCCTATTTGAAAATAATCAATACGAGGCTTCCGAAGACCAATTCCAAAAAGTTCGTTCCGATAATATTCCAAATGAAATAAAAGCATTAACCGATAAATATCTTTCTGCGATGAGTTATAGAGATCGTTGGAATTTTTCCGGCGGTATCACTTATCTCAACGACCCGAATATCAATAATGCACCAAAAGGTGGTACACGTTACGGCAACTGGACAGCACCAAAATCGGAATCAGCTCAAGGATTCGGATTTAATTTTAATATTGGTAAAAAATGGTCGTGGGGAAACGGCTTCTATAATGAATTACGCCTAGATACAAATGGAAAATATTACTGGAACAACAAAAAATATAATGAAGTGAGTACCCGAGGTAATTTTGGTTTAGGTTATCAAACCGCTCGTTTAAATATCGCATTATTACCTTTTATGGAACAGACGTGGTATGCAGGCGGTTCAAAAAGTAGTGAATCGATCAAACGTTTCTCTAAATCAGGCGGTACAATGCTTGAAACTACCTATTGGATTTCGCCTCAATGGCAATGGAATAATGCCTATGAATATGCCGAAATGCGTTATATGGATCGCTTACATTTAAACGGCAATTATCACTTTATCTCGAGCGGATTAACTTACCTTACCAATGCTAATCAATATTGGTTTACAAACCTAAACTATAACCGTACTTCAACACGAGATAAAGACGATAGTTATATACGCCGGGGGCTAAATTTAGGATGGGGGCAAGAATGGAATTTAGGAGTTTCAACTCGCTTATCACTCAGCTATGCACAAAAAAATTATAAAGCACCTATGCCTATTTTCAGCATTACCCAACGCAATAAAGAATATGGTGTTACCGCAAGTATTTGGCATCGTGCTATCCATTATTGGGGAATTACACCACGTTTAACTTATAGCTTTACTAAAGTAAAAAGTAACCATACTTTTTACAGCTATGACAAACATCGAGTCTTTATTGAGTTTAGTAAACGTTTCTAATTTAATAACACATTATGTGCTAAAAAAGACCGCTTGTAGGCTATACAAGCGGTCTTTTTTATTTGAAAAGATACGTTGAAATTATAAACTTAAGTAAATAACCAACATCAAACGCAAAGAAAAAATAGCGATAAAGTATAATGTATAAATTTTTAATCTAAGAAATATCTAGGGAAAAATTTATATGACATTTACGAAAAATCGTATTGCACTAGCAATTTTATTTGGCATACCTACGGTTTCAGTCGTGATGCCTACTGTAGCAGTAGCACAATCTCGCTTTGATGTTACGGATCAGTTGCAATTCCAACAGGCATTAAATGCCGCAAAAATTAATCAAACACTTACAGTTATTTCGCTGTTAAATGATATTGTAATTTCCACTTATAACACAGCGGCAAATGATAAAAGAGCTTTACCATTAGAAATGGGCAATGTCACCATTGAAGGTAACAATCGTTCATTAACCGTGCGTGCGGCTCCGATTTCTTTAACCGGTAATGTTGTAATGAGTAATCTCAAATTAATTTTACCACCTGCTACCGGGGAAATTAATCTTGACGTCACCGCCAAAAGTCAGGAAGAAGTCACACAATTTATTTATCAAAACGGCAAAGATCTCACGCTCAATAATGTTGATACTCAAATCAACCAAAATGCAAAGAGTCTTGCAACGATTGTGATGGGTAACGGCACAGATACATCTGGTGAAGGTAATGGTACATTAACCTTAAGCGGTGTTGTTGGAAAACCACATTTTACCAAAGTAAAAGAAGTGATTGCAGGTAATACGAATAATAAGGAAAAAACTACCGCATCAACAATCAATATTGAAGAAAATGCCGATGTTAGCACTATTACTTTTGGTAAAGAAGCGAATCCGGTGAGTGGCTCAGTTGTTGTTAATAGTGATAATAATAGTGTTGATGTATTCCAAGGTGGAAGTGCAACAAATACCACAGTTAATCTCAAAAAGGCTAATGAGGCAACAATTAAAGACATCAAAAATGTTACGGTTGAAACGAAAAAAGCTATCTCTGCTAATCAAATTAGCAATGTAGACACACTCACATTAAAAAGTGGTGCTGTCGTAACAGCAACGGCCGCAACAACACCTCTTACGATCAATAAAATTGTTTCGGAGGGCAACAATGAAGTGAGAATTTCACCAAACAATGAAATTCAGCTCACCGAGGGCGTGACTGATAATAATCTGAAAGTGTCCCTTACTGGAGCCGGTATTATTAACAAGCCGTATGTAACTATTTCGGACGATAAGCCGGACAATGTTACGGTTGCCGATACTAACAACGGTACATTTGAATTTAAAGATAAAGCCTTTAAGTTAATTGATACTCAACAAACGACAGATATTACCGTACCAGTTATTCGATTCGAGAAAGATACAAATAATGATGGAGTCTTAACCACTAACGAAGAAGCATCCAATACGACAAATATCACGATTTCTTTTAATGAGCCTGATCAGCTTTACGGTGATGAAACAATTGAAGTTGTGATCATTCGAAACGGTAAACAAGAAACAATCCCAGTAACATTAGAGGATCATGATTACCATAACCCAATCACCATACCGATTTCAAGAAATGAAAAAGAAGCGGTAGAGATTTTTGCCGTTACTAAGGATCCGAAAAACGTAAGATCGCCGAAATCATCAACACTTACTATAAATGCGAAGAATATTACTCCACCTACTCCGGTAGAACAGAGAAACGGAAGTTCTGTAACCGCCGAAACTAAACCGGCTATTACAATTGAACAGCAAAATGGAAGTAGTTTAACCGCCGAGGCAAAACCGGAAATCGCTATTGTTCAGAAAAATGGAAGTGGCGTAACCACTGAGACTAAACCGGAAATTGCTATTGAACAGCAAAACGGAAGTGGCGTAACTGCTGAAGCTAAACCGGAAATCACTGTTGAACAGCAAAACGGAAGTGGCGTAACTGCTGAAGCTAAACCGGCTATTACTATTATTGAACAGCAAAATGGAAGTTCTGTTACTACCGAAGCTAAACCGGCGATTACTATTGAACAGCAAAACGGAAGCTCTATTACCACCGAAGTTAAACCGGCTATTACTATTGAACAGCAAAACGGAAGTGGCGTAACTGCTGAAGCTAAACCGGCTATTACTATTATTGAACAGCAAAATGGAAGTTCTGTTACCACCGAAGCTAAACCGGCGATTACTATTGAACAGCAAAATGGAAGTTCTGTTACCACCGAAGCTAAACCGGCGATTACTATTGAACAGCAAAATGGAAGTTCTGTTACCACCGAAGCTAAACCGGCGATTACTATTGAACAGCAAAATGGAAGTAGTTTAACCGCCGAGGCAAAACCGGCTATTACTATTGAACAGCAAAACGGAAGTGGCGTAACTGCTGAAGCTAAACCGGAGATTACGATTGAACAGAAAAACGGAAGTTCTGTAACCACCGAAGTTAAACCGGCTATTACTATTGAACAGCAAAACGGAAGTTCTGTTACCACCGAAGCTAAACCGGCTATTACTATTGAACAGCAAAATGGAAGTAGTTTAACCGCCGAGGCAAAACCGGAAATCACTATTGAACAGAAAAATGGAAGTAGTTTAACCACCGAGGCAAAACCGGCTATTACTATTGAACAGCAAAACGGAAGTTCTGTTACCACCAATACGAAACCTGAAATTACTGTTGAAAAACAAAACGGAAGTTCTGTAACCGCTGAAGAGAAGCCAACTACAGAAACACCTGTTGTTCAAACAAAAGGAACCAGCGTAACTACAGAAGAAAAACCGACTATAGCGATTCAAATTGAGCCGGATAATAGTAAAACATTAGTCCTATTAGAAAGCCAGCGTATTGCAAATATACCGTTATCAAATCTTGCAACTCAAACACATGATATAGCAACTATCAGTGCCGATTTGGCTCAAGCTGTGATTGAGAAATTCCCTGAAAACGGTAATAACTATCGTGTTTGGTCGAAAAATACCTTAGCAAATAGTAAACACTATGCGAATTTCCATAAAGGTTACGAAAGTGATAGTTTCCGCACTCAATTAGGAATTAGCGGCTTAATCAATGAACGTACTCAGGTGGGTTGGATCCTAAACGATATGCGTAGCGATAACGATTTTGCCGATAATGCGAAAAGCGAAAATAAATTCTTAATGAGTTCTATTTTTATGAAATATCAAACACCGACCGGAAACTTTGTCGCGATTGACGTTGGATTAGGCCGTATTAAAAATGAGCTTAAAACAAATGGCGAAGAAATTGACTTACGCCGTAAGGTATGGCAAGCCGGCTTAACATTCGGTAAAGAGCTTAAATGGAAGCAAATTGAAATCACACCTAAAGCAGGTATCCGTTATAGCCATTTAGAATCCGCAAATTACCAGCTTAATGGTAATCAAATACAAGAGGAAGCGGTCGGATTTGTTAGTTATCTTGTAGGATTGGATGCAGGTTATCGTTTTAACCTAGCAGAACATTACAGCCTAAAACCTTTTGTATCCTTAGAGCATTGGTGGAATAAAGGTAATAGCGATGTAAAAGTGAACGGTTATAACTTCAATTTTAACGCAAGTAACCAATACCACTACCTCGGTGGTCTTGAGTTTGCCTATAAAAACTTTAAACTCAAAGCATCTGCTGGAATCACTAATGGCTCACAAATGGCGAAGCAAAATCTAGCAAGATTACATTTAAGCTACGATTTTTAATCTAACTTCTTCTCCTAAAACGAAACGGATATTCATCCTACTGAATATCCGTTTTTTATCTCTACAAGCGGTTTATTTCTCTACTTTTTTACCCATAATTTATCCCCTACCGCGACCAGCATCGCACCGATAACAACAATAAATGCACCAATATAACTCATTAAATTCATATCAGGATTAGCAAATGTATTTGGGAAAAAATAATGTCCGATAAAAGCAAAAATCATCGTAAAAACCGGAATCATTGTCGTTACAACGCTGACTTTTGACGTATCCCAATGATTTAGTGCTTCTCCATAAGCACCATAACCAATTAACGTATTACAACAGCAATAAATAAAACAAATTAACGGAAAACCGCTTAGTTGTGTTAATTGACTCGGTGTTGAAAGCGGTGCAAGTAACAAACCACAACCGATATAAATAATCATTAAGACTTGTTGTGAGCTTAACTTTCTGAGTAATAATTTCTGTGCAATACCATATATAACCCAAATTGTACTGGCTCCTGACCCAAGTAAAATGCCTAAAGCATAACTATCAAATTGTAAGATTTCATCAAAATGATCATTAAAGAATGCAATCAAGCCAATAACTAACAGTATAAAGCCGACTTTTTGGAACAATTTTAACTGTTCTTTAAAGAATAAAATTCCACATAGAATCATTGTAAAAGGAGCTAATTGCCATAAAACCTGGTCGGTAGTCGGTGAAATATAATTAAGTGCATCAGCAAATAATACAAAATTAGTGGATAAACCGATAACGCCTAAACATACCCATCCCCAATCTTTTAAACTCAATTTCGCTAATTTTGGCAAACGACGAGTGAGAAATAAAACCAACATTAATACAATAGCGGCAACTACAAAACGGCTCCATACCAATGTTTGTGCATCGACATATTTTAATACTTGCTGTGCCATCATCGGTAATGATCCCCATGTCGCCGTTGCAAGTAATGCTAAAGAAAATCCAAGTAGAGGTCTTCGTGTCATCATTTATCCTTTATCTTTTATCTTTTACGTAATTGATTACGATAAAACAATTTATGACCGACAGCGGAAATCATCGCTCCGGAAACGACAGTAATCGCACCAATATAACTTAAACCGTTCAGATCCGGTGCTTCAAATAATTCTGGCGAAAGAGAGTGACTTAATGCAGTAAGCATAATGGTTAGAATCGGGATTTGAGTCATCATTAAACTTACTTTAGACACTTCCCAACGATTTAATGCCTCGGCATAACAGCCGTAGGCAATCACCGTATTAATACCACAAAAGCCTAACCAGCCCCAAGCGGCTAAATCTAATTTAGCTAATTCTCCCATATGTGCAAAAGGCGTAAATACCAAAGTACAACCAAAATAAATCAGTAACAAAATTTGTTGTGAACTAAAATTCGCCAACATTATTTTCTGTGACAAACTATAACCAATCCAAATTAGGCTGGCACAAATGCCCAATAATACACCATACGCATAGCTATTCATTGCCGCCAAATCAGCAAAACGGTTATTAAAAAACATCACCAAGCCAATAACAACCAGAACGAAACCGATTTTTTGATGAATACCGATCGTTTCTTTAAACAACACAACACCGAGTGCAATCATTACAAATGAAGAAAGTGGACTAATAACCTGGCTGGTTGCCGCCGGAATATAATTTAAGGCAAGATTAAATAGAAAGAAGTTACAAGATAATCCAATGACCCCCACCAACCATAACCAACGATATTGGCGAAAGAAAGCGGTCAAATTCGGTAGTTTTTTTGCAAAAGCGAGTATGGCGAAAACGCCGAGAGTTGCGACTAAGAATCTAAACCAAACAATCGTTTGAGAATCTAGTGATTTTAAGACTTGTTTAATCGCAAGCGGTAGCATTCCCCACATCAAAATGGCTATTAAAGAAAATAAAAAGCCAAGTAAGGGTTGTTGTTTCATAGATTTTTATGAGCTTGAAAAAAGGTAACAAAAAACCCCACATTCGTGGGGTTTTATTTCAAATCTTTATTGAAATGAATTACTCAGCAACGATGCTTACGTATTTGCGATTTTTCTCGCCTTTCACTTCAAATTTAACTTTACCGTCAGCAGTTGCGAATAAAGTGTGGTCTTTACCCATACCAACATTGCTACCAGCGTGGAATTTAGTACCACGTTGACGAACGATGATGCTACCTGCTAATACAGATTCGCCACCAAAACGTTTAACACCAAGGCGTTTAGCTTCAGAATCACGACCGTTACGAGTTGAACCACCAGCTTTTTTAGTTGCCATCTACTTGATCTCCTCTGAAATTATGCTTGAATCCCAGTGATTTTCACTTCTGTGAACCACTGACGATGACCTTGTTGTTTACGGCTGTGTTTACGACGACGGAACTTAACGATTTTAACTTTATCGCCACGACCTTGTGCTACAACTTCAGCCACTACTTTTGCACCAGCAACTACTGGTGCACCAATTTTAACATCTTCACCGTTAACGACCATTAACACTGAGTCAAATTCAACTTTCTCACCAGTTGCAATTTCAAGTTTCTCTAAACGAACTACTTGACCTTCGCTTACTCGGTGTTGTTTGCCGCCACTTTGGAAAACTGCGTACATATTTACTCCGCTAATTTGTGCCAATCGCTTCTGCTTAGGCACTCTTAAATTCATATAAAATAGGTGGTCAATTCTACGCAAAAACAAGCTAAAGAGCAAGAATGTTTTGCAGAAAAATTAAAAAATTTCCGGGTTATTTTCTCTTTAAATCACTTTTTCGGAAAAAAGCACAAAATAAGCGACAATCTATTTTTGAATTGCAACTAAATCGGCAATCATTTCAAGATGCTTTCTGTTTTTACGAGCTACCACCCTCGTGATTTTTGGATGTTTGGTATTATAACAAAAAAGCGGTCAAATTCTGCAAATTTTTGCAAAAAATGACCGCTTCCCGTTTTTAATTGCTAAAAGGCTTATTTGTTAGCATTTACACGTTTATTATCTAATGCAAATGCACCCGGACCAACAAATACTAATAAGAAGAATACAACAGAATATAATAATGCTAATTCGCCTTTGTTTACTAACGGTAGAGCAATATCTGCTTGCTGTTGCATGCATAAAGAAATAAGCGTATGCCATCATACCTGAGAGTAAAAATGCCACAGGACGAGTGAATAGGCCTAAAATTAATAGAATACCGCCACCGATTTCTAAGATACCGCCGATACCATACATTGACATTAACGGCACTGAACCGTTACCGCCGGTCATTGACACCGGAAATTCAAAGAATTTTGCCGTACCGTGTAATAAGAACATATATCTTGCTACAATGCGTAACAATGCTAATGCGTATGGAGTAAATTTCGCTAAGTTAGAGTTCATTTTGCTTTCCTTAAAAAATTAAATTGAATCATCAAGATTTGATAGGTTTATTCTATACTAATCATTTTTTGAAATAAATAGCATATTTATAAATAAACTATTTCATTTAAGTAAATAATATCTTACTCAATCTAAAAAGCGGTTATTTTTGCAACAAATTTTACAAAATAACCGCTTGTATTAAAGTAATGAGAAGAGAATATTGCGACTAGAATTTAGCAATAAAATCCGCATAGCTGTCGATAAAACCTTTTAACGTACCTAATACTGCTTCAGATACAATTTCACCTTGTTCATTTAGCACGCCGTTAAATACACCACCTACGTTTGCCGCAAATGGAGCAACCGGCATATTAATAAAACTGCCTGAAGCCACTACACGTAATTGATCTGCCGCACGCACGCCACCAGACATACCTGTCGCAACTGATACGATACCTGCCGGCTTACCAATCCATAAACTTTGTCCCATCGGGCGTGAACCTACGTCAATCGCATTTTTCATCATTGCTGACATTCCACCATTGTGTTCAGGCGTTACAAATAAGAAGCCGTCAGCTTGTGCGATTTCTGCACGGAAACGGTTATATTCTGCCGGACTATTTTCATCTAAGTCACGATCATATAACGGAAGATCGGCAATATTAACGAAATTTAACTGGATATTTGCTGGTGCGATAGTTTTTAAATGATTCGCAACCACTTGGCTGATTGATGTTTTACTGCCGCTACCTACTAATACTGCAATTTGTTTTGTCATAAAAGTCATATCCTTACATATAAAAAAAGAATGAATAAAAGTTTCGAATGTTATTCTACTCTTATTCATTCCGCTGACTAGATAGTAAATAATGAATAAACTATTTACTTTTAAGAAATAATGACTAGATTAATTCAAAGATTAACCCTGTTTTAGTGATTGCATATCGATCACAAAGCGATACTTCACATCCGATTTCAGCATACGCTCATAAGCCTGATTAATATTTTGAATATCAATCATTTCCACATCAGAGGTAATACCGTGTTGGCCACAGAAATCCAACATTTCTTGCGTTTCTTTAATGCCGCCGATTAATGAACCTGCCACAGAACGTCGTCCCATAATAAGTGGAACGGTGCTAATGCTTGGCTCTAAATCGCCGACTAAGCCGACAAGTACAATCGTACCATTTAATGTTAGTGTATTAATATACGGTTTCAAATCGTGTTGATAAGGTACGGTATCAATGATGACATCAAAAGTATTTGCTACCTGAGCCATTTGTGCTTCATCGGTTGAGATAACCACTTTGTGTGCGCCTAAACGGAATGCATCTGCTTCTTTACCGGCACTACGACTAAATAAAGTGACATCTGCCCCTAACGCATTAGCTAATTTCAATGCCATATGACCTAAACCGCCTAAACCGACAACTGCAACTTTTGTGCCTTTACCAACATTCCAGTGACGCAACGGCGACCAAGTCGTAATACCGGCACACAATAACGGTGCGACCGCTTTCGTATCAAGTGTTTCCGGTACGCTTAAGACGAATTTTTCAGTGACCACGATTTTCTCGCTATATCCACCGAATGTTGTCATACCGTCTTTCGGATCAACTGCGCCATAAGTATCAATACGACCGTTCTCGCAATATTGCTCTAAGCCGTGACGGCAAGGTTCACAATGTTGGCAAGAATCCACCATACAGCCGACACCGACAAGATCGCCCACTTTAAATTTTGTCACATCTTTACCGACTTTGCTTACTCGACCAACAATTTCATGCCCCGGTACGATCGGATAAGTCGAGAATCCCCAGTCATTTTTTGCCATATGTAAGTCCGAGTGGCAAACTCCACAATATAGGATGTCAATCTCCACATCATCTTGGCGAATATCACGGCGTTCAATAATGTGTTTAACTAATGGTGTTTTCGGATCTAATGCCGCAAAACTTTTTACTTGAAATGTCATTTTTGCTTTCCTTTGTGATGAGTTAGAACTTGTAAATTATAGAAAAAATCTGACCGCTCAATTATTAATGAAATCAGAATTAACAATTATTAAAATGAGAATAAAGCGATACTATGTTTCCCCCAAAAAGGCTTTTAATGCTGGTATAAGTGCTTGAGCGTCCTGAATCCCCAAGTTATACATCGCTTTTAATTTATTCGGATCTTTTTCTAAACGGCTAATTGCCAAAGATTGTGATGGACGGATCACAAAAATTTGCTGTTGCTCATTCAGTTTAATTACTTGTTCCACAGATTGATTATATTCAGCATAACGGTTCTGCCAACGCTCGATTAATTTAGGGTATTGACGATAAAACCACTTAAATATTGCGCTAGAACTCGGTTTTTTACGGTAATCTAACGGGCGAGTTAAAACTACAATAATCTTGTTATAGCCTAACTCAATACATTTTTGCAGCGGAATACTGTCAGCAATTCCTCCATCCAGATATTTTTTACCGTCAATTTCCACCATTTTCGAGACCATCGGCATTGCTGAGGTTGCTCGAAACGCTTCCATTTGAGCGAAAGCATCGGTAATTTTTACATATTCCGCTTCCCCGGTTTCTACATTGGTTAGCGTTACCCAAAAATCACATTGTGACTGTGTAAAAGTAGTCTGATCAAAAGGATCAAGCGTAAACGGTAATTCATAAAAGGCAAAATCACGATTCACAATATTACCGGTGGTCAATAAGCTATGCGGCCCCATATAACGTTTATCGCTCAAATACTTGAGGTTATAACGCAATACCCGTCCTTTTTGTTTGGAAGGATAATTAATGCCGAACAATGCCCCTGCCGATACGGTTACTGCTCCGTCAATCTGAATTTGCTCGTCTAAAAAGACATCTAATACTCCGGCGGTAAACATTCCTCGCATTGCTCCACCCTCTAATACTAATCCTACTTTCATCTCAATCTGCTCTTTTATTTAGTTAAATCTATATCATCATATCATTCATAAGGAGAAAGATGAGCTGATCCCATCGTTAAATGTACTGTTCGTACCTCTTCTCCAACCCCATTATTTAAGCGGTTATATTCAAATAAAAACGTGCAAATAATCCTATAAAATTAACCGCTTCTGCCAATTCCTTTTTGAAGCTCATCAGATTTAAGGTAGAATTATAGCCAAATCTTCACATTTGATATGAGAACGCAATGACAACCTTATTAACACTCGAACAAATTCAAGCACTAGCTAAACAAGATATGCAAGCGGTAGATGCGGAAATTCTTGCCCAACTGAACTCAGAAGTTATTCTAATCAATCAGTTAGGTCACTATATTATTGCCGGTGGCGGAAAGCGTATTCGCCCGTTAATTGCCGTGCTTGCCGCTAACGCATTAGGTTATACCGGTAACAAACACGTTACCTGTGCCGCTTTTATCGAATTTGTGCATACCGCAACCTTATTACACGATGATGTGGTTGATGAGTCGGATATGCGTCGAGGTCGTGCAACGGCGAATGCAACGTTTGGCAATGCGGCAAGCGTATTAGTCGGCGATTTTATTTATACGCGTTCATTCCAAATGATGACCAGTGTTGATTCGCTTGAAGTATTAAAAGTGATGTCTCTCGCCACTAATGCACTTGCTGAAGGCGAAGTGCAACAATTAATGAATGTGAATGACCCGAATACTACCGAAGCAAATTATATGCGTGTTATCTACAATAAAACCGCACGCTTATTTGAAGCGGCGACACAATGTGTTGCGATTGTGGCAGGGGTAGAAAAATCGGTTGAAACAGCGTTGAAAGATTACGGGTGCTACCTCGGTACCGCATTCCAATTAATTGATGATATTTTAGATTACTCAGCAAAAGCGGAAAGTTTCGGCAAAAATGTCGGTGATGATTTCGTTGAAGGTAAACCGACTTTACCATTGTTACATGCTATGCACGTTGCTCAAGCGAAGGGTAATCAAGTGCAGGTGGATATGATTCGTTCTGCGATTGAAAACGGCGGAGAACGTGAACAAATTCCAGCCGTATTAGAAATTATGGCGGAACACCAATCACTTGAGTATGCAATGACTCGTGCTAAACAAGAAGCACAGAAAGCGGTTGATGCACTTACAGTTTTACCGGAAAGCGAATACAAACAAGCATTGATTTCTCTTGCTTATTTATCGGTCGACCGTTCGTATTAATAAGCGGTCAAATTTTTAGAATTTTTTACAATTTTTATGACAGAACAAAACCAACAACCTTTAGAACATAAACAGGCGTTACAACAGAAAAAAAAGCTAACACGTAAAGGCAAAGATCCGAACGCACCTTTTGTGCGTGAAAAATTAACGCTTCCGGGCGGACATAACAAATTATTACTGCACTCTTGCTGTGCGCCTTGTTCCGGTGAAGTGATGGAAGCAATCCACGCATCAGGTATCGAATTTACTATCTATTTCTACAATCCGAACATTCATCCGATGAAAGAATATCTGATTCGTAAAGAGGAAAATATTCGCTTTGCCGAGAAATGGGGCATTCCGTTTATTGATTTCGATGATGATTACGAGAATGATCGCCGTGAATGGTTTAAAAAAGCGGAAGGAATGGAATGGGAACCGGAGCGTGGTATTCGTTGTACGATGTGCTTTGATATGCGTTTCGAAAAAGCGGCGGAATACGCACACAATAACGGCTTCCCGGTTTATACCAGCTGTTTAGGTATTTCTCGTTGGAAAGATATGAACCAAATCAACGATTGCGGACATCGTGCGGCAAAATTTGATGATGTGGTTTATTGGGATTACAACTGGCGTAAAAATGGCGGCTCGCAACGTATGATCGAAATCAGTAAACGTGAACGTTTCTACCAGCAAGAATACTGCGGTTGTGTATATTCTTTACGCGATTCGAATAAATGGCGTTTAGAAACCGGTCGTCAGCGTATTGAAATCGGTAAGCTCTATTATTCACCGGATTAACACTATTATAACGGATGCACAAAGTGCGTCTTAAATACCAAATTTACAAATAAGAGGAAAAAATATGTCAAATTTTGCAATGGTATTTCCAGGTCAAGGCTCACAAGCGGTCGGAATGTTAGCGGATCTTGCAACTGCATACCCAATTGTTGAAGAAACCTTTAAACAAGCTTCTGATGTTTTAGGTTACGATCTTTGGGATTTAGTCCAAAACGGTACCGCAGAAGATTTAGGTCAAACACAACGTACACAACCGGCGCTTTTAGCATCATCGGTTGCGATCTATCGTGTGTGGCAACAAAAATACCCTGAATTAAAACCATCTGTAATGGCAGGTCATAGCTTAGGCGAATACTCAGCATTAGTTTGTGCAGGCGTATTAAATTTCCAAGACGCAATCAAATTAGTAGAATTACGCGGTAATGCAATGCAACAAGCTGTACCGGCGGGTACAGGAGCAATGTATGCGATTATCGGCTTAGATAACGAAGCGATTATTAATGCTTGTGAACAAGCTCAAGCGGAAGTCGGCGAAATCGTTTCAGCAGTAAACTTCAACAGCCCGGGACAAGTGGTTATTGCCGGTACAAAAGCGTACGCAGAAAAAGCGGGTGAATTATGTAAAGCGGCAGGTGCAAAACGTGCATTACCATTAGCGGTAAGCGTACCTTCTCACTGTGCATTAATGAAACCGGTCGCGGATAAATTAGCCGAAGCATTACAAAATATCACGTTAAACGCACCGGTTGTACCAGTTATTAATAATGTTGATGTTAGTGTAGAGACAGATGCTGAAGCAATCCACAACGCATTAGTTCGCCAACTTTACAACCCGGTTCGTTGGACTGAGACGGTAGAAAAAATGGCAAACGAAGGTGTTGCAACTCTTTATGAAATCGGCCCGGGTAAAGTATTAACCGGTTTAGCAGGTCGTATCGTGAAAGAGTTAAATGCCAAAGCAGTCAATGACGTGGCTTCATTAGAAGGCTACGCACAGTAATATATAACGGACGCCAAGCATGGCGTCCCTACAATAAATAGGAGCAAGTCAAAAATGCAAGGTAAAATCGCATTAGTAACGGGTGCAACTCGTGGTATTGGTAAAGCTATCGCAGAAGAATTAGGCGCAAAAGGCGCAACCGTAATTGGTACGGCAACATCGGAAAAAGGTGCGGAAAGCATTTCTGCATACTTAGGCGAACACGGCAAAGGTTTAGTTTTAAACGTAACGGATGCAGCTTCTATCGAAGCCGTTTTAGCTCAAATTAAAGCGGATTTCGGTGATGTTGATATTTTAGTAAACAATGCGGGTATCACTCGTGACGGTTTATTGATGCGTATGAAAGAAGACGATTGGTTCGACATTATTCAAACCAACTTAACTTCTGTTTACCGCTTATCTAAAGCAGTTTTACGTCCAATGATGAAAAAAGGCGGACGTATCATTACTATTGGTTCAGTTGTCGGCTCAATGGGTAACCCGGGTCAAACCAACTACTGCGCGGCAAAAGCTGGTTTAGTCGGTTTTTCTAAATCATTAGCAAAAGAAGTGGCTTCTCGTGGCATTACGGTAAACGTGGTTGCTCCAGGCTTTATCGCAACCGATATGACAGACGAATTAAACGAAGATCAAAAACAAGCGATCTTAAGTCAAATCCCAGCAGGTCAATTAGGCTCAGCACAAGATATTGCGAAAGCAGTCGCATTCTTAGCAAGTGATGATGCAAAATACATTACTGGCGAAACTATCCACGTAAACGGTGGTTTATATATGAACTAACCGAAATAAGCGGTCTGTTTTTAACCGAACTTTGCAAGCAACAAAGTTCGGTTTTTTTATTTTCTGAGCAGAAATCATGATAGAACCAACTCTCATTAGTAAACTTCATTGAATTATTAACTAAATAATGATATGTATAGCAACAAGCAGTTAAGGTTTATAAATTTCTTGTAAATTTGGCTGTTTCTTTACCGAGCTGTTTAGGTAATCTATGTTCCTCGCTGTTGCGAGGTTTATTTTTTATATTTAACTATTATTGTGTGTTTCATTATGTCTAAAAATACTTTCGTGGTCGGCTTTATGCTGTTTGCCATTTTCTTTGGTGCGGGTAATTTAATTTTTCCGCCAAAATTAGGATTTGAAAGCGGTGCGGATTTCTGGACTGCGACAATCGGATTTGTGGTTACCGGTGTAGGTCTACCGTTACTCGGTATTATTGTAAGTGCCTCTTATAAAGGCGGTTATAAAGCGACTTTACATCGTATCCACCCATGGTTTTCACTGCTCTTTTTAGTCGCGATTTACTTAACTATCGGGCCTTTCTTTGCTATTCCTCGTACTGCGGCTACTGCTTATGAAATGGCTGTTTTACCGTTTTTAGGCGAACAGACACCGATTTCATTGCTGATTTTCACATCGGTTTATTTTTCATTAGCCATTTGGCTTGGTTTAAATCCATCAAAAATGGTAGAAAGAATCGGCTCAATTCTAACGCCTTTACTGTTAATTTCGATTCTTGCACTTGTCATCAGCGGTATCGTGTTACTTGCTGATAATCCGTCAAGCACTAATGTGATGGAAGCGCCGATTGTAGATGGAATCCTTGCCGGTTATAACACAATGGACGCTTTGGCTTCTGTTGCATTCTCAGTAATCGTAATCAACGCAATTAAAAATAAAGGCTTTACTGACGAAAAAGCCTTGAGCAAACAAACTGCGATGGCAGGCGTCATTGCGGCGGTTTTATTAGCATTAATCTATTTATCTATCGGTTGGATTGGCAATAAATTACCGATTTCTGCGGAACTATTAGCAGATTTAACCGCTAAAAAACAAGATTTAGGTACTTATATTCTAAATGTGGCGGCTCAAGCATTTGGCGATTTCGGTCGTACTGTATTAGGTGTGATCGTTTCGTTAGCTTGCTTAACCACAGCGATCGGTCTGATTGTGTCAGTAAGTGAATATTTTAATGAGATTTTCCCGAAAATTTCTTATAAAACCTATGCCATTATTTGTACCTTAATCGGCTTCGGTTTAGCAAACCAAGGATTAAGTGCGGTAATCAGTAAATCTATCCCCGTATTATTGGTGCTTTATCCGATTGCAATGTCGATAATCTTTTTATTGTTATTAAATTTATTTATTCAATTACCGTTATTAGCATTACGTATTTCACTAATTCTAGTCACGATCGTTTCTATTTTATCAGTCGCAGGTGTCAGCTTAGTTGATAATTTACCGTTAAAAGCCTATTCAATGGAATGGCTACCATTTGCACTCGGCGGTTTAATGATTGGGCTAGTCTGTAACCGCTTTGTTAGCGTAAAATAAAACGATTTGGGCAAGGTTATCCTTGCCCTTTGTTTATCTCAAATCTTTGGAGTCAATATATGCCCGAATTACCAGAAGTGGAAACCAGCTTACGAGGTGTAGAACCTTATCTACACGGCAAAACTATTAAACAGATTATCGTACGAACTAATAAATTACGTTGGGCAATTTCAGATGAATTACAACAAATGCAAGGCGAAAAAATCATTTCTCTCTCTCGCCGTGCCAAATATTTAATCTTACATACGACAAACGGCGATATTCTGATTCACCTAGGAATGTCCGGTTCACTCGGTATTTTACAAGAAAGTCAACAAGTCGCCGGCAAACACGATCACGTTGATCTTATTACTCAAGACGGTACGATACTTCGTTATAACGACCCACGTAAATTCGGTTGTTGGCTATGGATGAAAAATGCAGAACAACACGAGCTGATTACTCGCTTAGGACCGGAACCACTTTCCGAAGCATTTACAACTGAGTATTTATTTACTCGAAGCCGTAACAAAACCGTCGCAGTCAAAAACTTTATTATGAATAACGATATTGTAGTGGGTGTGGGTAATATCTATGCTTGTGAATCGCTATTTATGGCTGGGATTCATCCGGAACTTGCTACGCAAAACCTGACTAAGAAACAATGCGAACGCTTGGCCACAGTAATTAAAGAAGTATTAACTAAAGCGATTATTCAGGGTGGAACAACGCTTAAAGATTTTATTCAACCTGATGGAAAACCGGGTTATTTTGCTCAAGTATTACAAGTTTACGGTCGCAAAGGCGAAGCCTGTAATGACTGTGGAACAATGATTGAAGCAAAAGTGATCGGGCAACGTAATAGTTATTTCTGTCCTCGTTGCCAAAAACTGCCTCGCTAGCTCATTACAAGTGTGAAAAAGCGGTCAAATTTGACCGCCTTTTTGCAACTTACTACATAAACCAGCCGGTTGGTGTCACCGATTTGTTATCCAATAATTTTATCGCACCGTAAATCACTCGGAACACATACCAAATACTTACCGCCCAAATCACCAAAATACCAATGCCGATAAACGAAAGTATCATTCCCAAAACAAAGCCAGCTAATGTTCCCCAAAACGTACGAATGAGAAAACGCATATGATCATAATATGCTGTGCCTTGCATATCTTCACGTTTAATATAAGCCATTATCACACCGGCAATCGCCGGTAAACCGCCGAAAATAATACCTAAGCCGAATAAGCCGTATGTGATATACATCACGGTACGTAATGAATCATTCGACGGTTGAAGAGAAAATTGTTCGTTCATTTATATCTCCTAAAAAAGTAACGGTTAGACTGAAGCATTTACAAAAAATTCCTCAAATCTAACCGCTTGTGATTATTGGTGATTATCTTCGTATAACCATTTCGCCACCGTTTTAGCGAAATAAGTTAAGATACCGTCCGCTCCCGCGCGTTTAAAGCAAAGCAAACCTTCCATTACGCATTCACGTTCTTTTAACCAACCGTTTTGAATTGCCGCCATATGCATTGCATATTCACCCGATACTTGGTAGGCAAAAGTCGGTACGCCAAAGGTTTCTTTTACACGCCATACCATATCCAAATAAGGCATCCCCGGTTTTACCATCACCATATCCGCCCCTTCTTGAATATCCATTGCCACTTCGTGTAAACCTTCGTTTGCATTCGCCGGATCAACTTGATAAGTAAATTTATTACCGCCTTTTAAATTACCTGCCGAACCGACCGCATCACGGAACGGGCCGTAATAATTTGACGCATATTTAGCCGAATACGCCATAATTTGCGTATTGATTAAGCCTTTTGCTTCAAGTGCTTCACGAATTTTACCGATACGACCGTCCATCATATCGCTTGGAGCAACAATATCCGCACCGGCTTCTGCATGAGAAAGTGCCTGTTTTACCAATACTTCGGTCGTAATGTCATTTAACACATAACCTTCTGCATCAATAATACCGTCCTGCCCATGAGTTGTGAAAGGATCTAACGCCACATCGGTCATCACACCTAATTCCGGATATGCCGCTTTTAATGCACGTACTGCACGTTGTGCTAAACCTTCCGGATTATAGGCTTCTTCCGCCATGAGCGATTTTTTAGATTCACCGGCAACTGGGAAAAGTGCAATGAGCGGCACACCATATTTAACCAATTCCCCCGCTTCAATTAAAAGCTGATCAATCGTTAAACGTTCCACGCCCGGCATTGATGGCACTTTTACACGCTGATTCTCACCTTCGATCACAAATACCGGATAAATTAAATCTCCGGCAGTCAATTGATTTTCCGCCACTAAACGACGACTAAAATCATGTTTACGTAAACGACGCATACGGCGAGTGGGAAATGAAGTGTTAAGATATTGAGCCATAATTTCTTCCTAATTTTGCAAATTTTAATAAAAAATAACCCGCTTGTGAGCGGGTTTAGATTAGTTAGCGATAGTTTCCTCTTGCTCATCTGTCGGCTTATAGAACTTCGAGAAAAACAACCCGACTTCAAATAGCAAACACATCGGAATAGCTAAAAGTGTCTGAGAAAAAATATCCGGCGGTGTTAATAACATACCGATCACAAATGCCGCCACAATAATATAAGGACGTTTTTCACGCAAATCATTAGCAGATGTTACACCAGACCAACATAATAAAATTATCGCAACCGGTACTTCAAAACAAATACCAAATGCTAAGAAAATAGTCAGTACGAAATCCAAATAGCTACTAATATCGGTTGCCATTGTTACCCCTTCCGGAGCGGTACTGGTTAAGAAACCGAATACCAATGGGAACACGACATAGTAAGCAAATGCGACACCTAAATAGAATAATAATGTACTTGAAACCAATAGAGGGTAAATTAATCGTTTCTCATGCTTATATAATGCAGGAGCAACAAATGCCCAAATTTGGTAAAGAATAAAGGGAACCGATAAAAATACCGCTACAACACCGGTCAACTTAATCGGAGTAAAAAATGGTGTAGCAACGTTAGTTGCAATCATAGTCGCACCGGCCGGTAAATTTTCAGTTAACGGCGTGGCGAGCAAGGTATAAATATCATTTGCCCAATAAACTAAGGCACAAAAAACCACAAGCACACAAATAAAGCTACGCGGCAAGCGATTTCTTAATTCAACAAGGTGACTAATCAGAGGTTGGGATTGTTCAACTGACATTCTGTTTATCCTGTTGTGTTGTTCCTGATGAGGTTGGGGTTGCTAAATCATCGTCAGGCGGATAATAAGTCGCAAACTGCGATTCGTCCAATTCAGCCTGTTCTGCAATTTCAGCCGGAGATAATTCCACTTTATCCTGAGCAGATTCATTATCAGCAAGCGGTTGATTTTCCAGATTTTTTTGTGATTCCGACACAGCAATTTGCTGTTCTTCTTGCTCTATTTTCGCTTGAATTTCAGCAACTTGCTCATCTGTCAGTTTGGTAATCTCACCTTTTGCCGATGCCAAATCAGCCTGCATTTGTTGTGCAGATTGTTTTAAATCTTCCACTGTCTTACTTAATTCAGGTGAAAGTGAACTTAAATTTAATGCTTCCGCTTTCTTAATGCTTTCTTGAAGCTCTTGTAATTTGAGTTCTTGTGCTAATTCATTCTGCACATTTGCGGCTAATCCACGAATTGTACGAACCCAGCCCATTACGGTACGAATAGCAACGGGTAAACGTTGCGGACCTAGCACAACCAGCCCCACAACGAAAATCAGTACTAATTCAGAAAAACCTATATCAAACACAATCTATGCCTGCTCTTTTTCTTTTGCTTTTTGTTCGGTAGTCGCAGCTTCTTTTGCTTCTACTTTCTCAAAACTTGCATCTTGTGGTTTTTCATCTGCCATTGCTTTTTTAAAGCCTTTGACTGATTCTCCTAAATCCGTACCTAACGTACGTAATTTTTTTGTACCGAATAATAAAACGATAATTGCTACAATAATAAGTAATTGCCAAATACTGATACCACCCATAAAGGTTCCTCTTTTTGTTTTTAAGTTTAAGAAAAAATTACTTGTATTATATGTTACTTTGCTTTGTGTTTCCAAACAAAAGTAACGAAAGCCAATATGCCTTATTTTCTTTGCCAGAATAAAGCTAACAAAGCGACGGATAATAAACCAATACTTATCCATAACGGCAAACTGTCAAATCGCCATAACACACCGAGAATAATCACACCGCTCACAATGCTCTGCATATTGCGAGTTTTCTGCTGTCTTTGTGTTTGTAGCGTTTTATTTAACTCATCTAAACGGAAATTAATCTGTTTCTGTTGCTGTAAAGCGTTAAATACCGCTTCCGGAAATTCAGCAAAATGTTCTCTAAATTGCGGTACACGTTGTTTTAAATCACGCAAAATTGCTTTTACACCGACTTGTTCATTCAGCCAATTTTGTAAAAACGGTTTTGCGGTTTGCCATAAATCCAGTTTGCGGATAAACCTGTCGACCTAATCCTTCAATATAGAGTAAAGTTTTTTGCAATAACACTAATTGCGGTTGCACTTCCATATTAAATTCGCGTGCCACATTAAACAGATTCAGTAACACATGACCAAAAGAAATTTCCAATAGCGGTTTAGCAAAAATTGGCTCACACACCTCACGAAAAGCCTGTTCAAACGCATCAATATCGGTATCCGGCGGTGTCCAGCCCGATTCCACGTGCATTAATGCCACACGGCGATAATCTCGATTAAAAAAGGCAACAAAACTTTCTGCCAAATAACGTTTATCATTTTGGTTTAGCGTACCGACAATACCGCAGTCAATCCCGATATATTGCGGATTTTCCGGGTGTTCAGGATTAACGAAAATATTACCAGCGTGCATATCTGCGTGGAAAAAGCTGTCACGAAACACTTGAGTAAAGAACACTTGTACACCACGTTCCGCCAATAATTTCATATCCGTGCCGTTGGCTTTAAGCGTTTCGACATCCGACACTGGAATACCATAAATACGTTCCATTACAATCACGTTTTTATGACAAAAATCCGGATACATTTCCGGCACATACAACATTTCGCTATTTTCAAAGTTATTACGTAAGCGAATTGCATTTGCCATTTCCCGGGTCAAATCCAGCTCATCGAGTAATGTTTTTTCGTATTCACGCACCACTTCACTCGCACGTAAACGCTTCGCATCATTCGACAGACGAGGAATCCAGCTTGCCAGACGATACATCAACGCAATATCCGCTTTGATAATCGGTGCAATATCCGGACGAATCACTTTAATCACCACATCTTTACCGGCAAGCGGTTGATTTTGATTAAATTTTGCCGTATGAACCTGTGCAATCGAAGCGGAAGCAAGCGCTTGTTCATCAAATGCTTCAAACCAAGTTTCAAGACTGCCACCTAAGGCTTGTTCAATAATTTGGCGGGCTAATTTGCCGTCAAAAGGTTCAACCGAGTCCTGCAATAACGCAAGCTGATCCGCCAATTCTGGCTCAAATAAATCACGACGGGTAGAAAGCATTTGCCCGAGCTTAATCCACACCGGCCCCAACTCTTGCAAAGCTAAACGTAAACGCACACCGAACGGCTGATCTTTGTGCTGATTTCGTACCCAAAACAGAGCCTTACGTCCTAAACGAGCGTGGCGGGTAAGCGGAATATCGGGAATGATTTCATCAATACCGTAACGCAGAAAGGTAGTGATAATTTGATAAAGGCGGCGAGTATTGTTAAACGTCATGATTTATTCTCAAATTTTGCAAATTTTCGTTCAAATTCGACCGCTTGTTGCTCAAGCTCTGCCACTTGATCATAAAAATTAACCGCTTGTAAGCGATGTACCAATACCGGACGTTCGTTCATTAAATTCTCTGCGAGATGCTGATGATTCTGCTCAATTTGCCCTTTGAGTTTGTTAAATAATTTTTTGGCAAAATCAGTTGAAGTTTGAGACAGTACGTCGCCAACAAAAGGCGACAACAATTCGGCAGGATCTTTTTCCAATTCATCTAACAATACGGTGAAATGTTGTAACACCTGAATATCGCCGTTCAGCACCAATGATTTATTATTAATCAGCTCGGTTAATTTCGCTTTATCAGCAAGTTTCGGTAAGGTTTCAAACGAAAGTTGTACGTGGCAATCCGCTTCACCCTCGTAAACCGACAGCCATTCCGCACGAGTTTCACTAAAGATTAGATAAAAATTAACTGCCGGCGAGGTTAATTCAATATGTAAGCATTTACCCACTAACTTACGTAATGCCGGCAATACGTGTGGCGAACGCTGAAGCAAGGCATTAAAAGCGGTTTCTATCGCACCGAATGCAAACTGTGACAACATAAGTCGCTGTTTAAGTTGAGATAACATAGCGTATTCCTTGGATTCCAATTCAAAAAGATAAATTAAAACTTATATCCTCGATGTAACGCTACAATACCAGCACTTAAGTTGTAATAATTTACGCTTTCAAAACCGGCATTTTCCATCATCGCTTTTAATTCATCTTGTTTCGGGTGCATACGAATTGATTCGGCAAGATAGCGATAGCTATCTGCATCGTTTACCACCACCTCACCCACTTTCGGCAGAATATTAAAAGAATAGAAATTATATAATTGGCTAATCGGATCAATAATCGGTTTCGAAAATTCCAACACAAGCAAACGGCCACCCGGCTTCAACACACGAAACATCGAACGTAACGCTTTATCTTTATCGGTCACATTACGCAAACCGAAACTGATCACCACGCAATCGAAGGTATTATCCGCAAACGGCAAACATTCCGCATTTGCCTGCACATAATTCACATTTCCCACTACGCCTAAATTACGCAATTTTTCACGACCAACTTCCAACATCGAGCTATTAATATCGGCTAACACCACTTCGCCGCTTTCGCCGACAATGCGTGAAAATTTTGCGGTAAAGTCACCAGTTCCGCCGGCAAGATCCAACACTTTTTGCCCTTTACGCACACCACTGCAATCAATGGTAAAACGCTTCCAAACACGGTGAATACCAAACGAAAGCAAATCATTCATTAAGTCATATTTGCCAGCAACGCTGTGGAATACATTAGCAACTAGTTGCTGTTTTTCTTCTTTAGCAACGGTTTTAAAACCAAAATGCGTGGTTTCGTTTTCAGTCGTGTGTTGTAAATCAGTCATTGTCAAATTCTCATCGATTATTTCAGAGTGCTAACGATAGCAAAAAAGCGGTCATTTTTCCTTAAAATTTTGCAAAATCAAGCAAGTAAATGACCGCTTGCTTGACTAGAAAGCGGTTAATCTGTACCATTCGCACACTATTTTTATTTGAGGATTACAATTTTGGACAGTCACAGTCGATACTTATCAGATTTCTAACCCACTTGTCCAAACCCTCTGGTTGCCGACAAGTCGGTAACTCTCGCCTAGTATCTTTTTTGTTCCTTTTTGTTCATTACCTCCTAACCATTGGAGAATAAAATGATCCGTGCATTTGCTTTAGATAACGCACGTCTTATTAGCGTTGACGAAACCGCTACCGATCAGCTAAATGATGCGATTTGGATTGATTTGATCGATCCAAGTGATGACGAACGTAGCGTATTACAGCGTGGTTTAGACCAAACCCTTGCAGAAGAACACGAATTGGAAGACTTAGAAGCTTCTGCTCGCTTCTTTGAAGACGAAGACGGCTTACACCTTCACTCTTTTTTCTATTGTTTAGATGACGACGATTACGCCGATATTGCCACCGTTGCATTTACCATTCGTGACGGGCGTTTATTTACCCTGCGTGAACGTGATTTACCGGCGTTCCGTTTATATCGAATGCGTTCTCGCCGTGAAAAGTTAATTGATAGCAATGCATACGAATTACTGCTCGACTTATTTGAAACCAAAATCGAGCGACTTGCAGACGTGATCGAAACAATTTATGCAGATTTAGAAACCTTAAGCCGTGTAATACTAAACGGTAAGCAAGAAAGTGAAAATTTTGACGATGCACTTTCGGATTTAACCGAATTGGAAGACGCCAGCTCAAAAGTGCGTTTATGCCTGATGGATACGCAACGTGCGTTAAGTTTCTTATTGCGTAAAACCCGTTTACCAAACAATCAGCTTGAACAAGCTCGTGACATTATGCGAGATATTGAATCACTCCAACCGCATAATGAATCGTTGTTCCAAAAAGTGAACTTCTTGATGCAAGCGGCAATGGGTTATATCAATATTGAGCAGAATAAAATTATGAAGTTTTTCTCGGTCGTATCAGTAATGTTCCTGCCGGCAACATTGGTCGCTTCCACCTATGGGATGAACTTTGAATTTATGCCGGAATTACATTTTAAATACGGCTATCCGATGGCAATCGGCTTAATGATTTGTGCCGCTGCTACACCGTATATCTACTTTAAACGTAAAGGTTGGTTATAAAATGCAGAAGCACAGAATGTAAGTTCTGTGCTTTTTTGTTAGCTGTAAGCGGTTAAATTTATCAGGAAATTTGCAAAATTTTGCCAAGAAAAAACCGCTTGTAATTTGCATTACAAGCGGTTCTAAATAGATGGCGGAGGAAGTGAGATTCGAACTCACGGAGGGCGTAAACCCTCGCCGGTTTTCAAGACCGGTGCCTTCAACCACTCGACCATTCCTCCGGATTGAAAACATATTCTAAATTGTATTCTCTTTGAGAGAAAAAAACTTGCTGATTTATCGAATCAACAAGTTGTAAATTTGATGGCGGAGGAAGTGAGATTCGAACTCACGGAGGGCGTAAACCCTCGCCGGTTTTCAAGACCGGTGCCTTCAACCACTCGACCATTCCTCCGTTGAAAACGAGCGGAATAATATAAGTTTTATCAAAATCGGTCAAGCGAAAAATCGTTAAAAATCATCAAGTGATTTATTTTTCAGCATAACCGACTATTTATGCTTATTTCCTAATCAGCCACACGCCACTTTCTACGTGATGAGTATAAGGGAACTGATCAAACAGTGCCGCACGCTCAATACGATGCGTTTGGGTTAATTGCTGTAAATTATCTGCTAACGTATGTGGATTGCACGAAATATATAAAATTCGCTCGTAAGCCTGCACCATATTTAGAGTATCTTGATCTAAACCAGCTCGTGGTGGATCAACAAAAATCGTATTGCAATTATACGCTTTTAAATCAATTCCTTTTAAACGATTAAATTCACGCACACCATTCATCGCTTGAGTAAATTCTTCCGCCGACATTCGAATAATTTGCAAATTATCAATCGCATTCTGCTCAATATTGTATTGTGCTGATTGAACTGAAGATTTTGAGATCTCTGTGGCTAACACTTGGCGGAAGTTCTCTGCTAATGCAATCGAGAAATTTCCGTTACCGCAATAAAGCTCTAATAAATCACCGCTACTATTTTTGGTACAGCTTCTCGCCCACTCCAACATCTTAATATTCATTTTGGCATTCGGCTGAGTAAAGCTATTTTCAACTTGGCGATAAATTAAATTACGTCCGTCCACCGGCAATACTTCTTCAACATAATCACGATCTAAAGCGATCTTCTGTTTTGTTGCACGTCCGATAAGTTGTACGTTAAAACCGTGATTTTCTAAGCGTGTTTTTAATGCTACAGCTTCCTCTTGCCATTCTTCCGTCAACTTTTTGTGGTAAAGCATTGAAACCGCAATTTCACCGCTTAACGTGCTGAGATAATCCACTTGGAATAATTTACGAGTGAGTAATTCATTGCCCGTAATTTCAGCGAGCAAGTAGCTCATCATTTTATTGATCAGTTGATTAGCAATCGGAAATTGATCAACTCGATAACGTTGCTTAGTTTCCTGATCGAACATAATGTGATACAGCTCATTTTCTCCAGTCGCATTAGTGTCATGCCATACACGAAACTCTGCACGCATACGGAAATGGCTAGTTTCAGAAGCAAACACTTCAAGTGTGGGCGGATTAAAAGGTGCAAGTAAAGCGGTCAAATTTTCTGCTTTTTTTGCAAGAAGATCAGCATATTGCTCAATAGGAAGATTCATCATTTTTTACTGTCTATATTACTGCCTCAAAGTACGGCAATTTTAAAAATCAAAATAGTACAAAAAAATAAACCACAAAATACCCCGACCAACACTTACGTGTTTTCAGCGTATTCCGTGGTATATTTAAAACGGTAAATACTTAGAAATACCGATTATTCAGTCGCACTGAAATCATCACCGGCATCATTACCCGCATTACCTGAAAGCGTATAAATACGTTTGGTTTTGCTGGTTAATGAACGATATTTTAACCATGATTTTTCAATGATACTTTCAGCAATTTCATCACCTTTCATTACAGCAACAAAACGTTCTTCTTCTGCCGTTACCGGACTACGTTCGCCTGATTCTAACGCTAAACACGCTTGACCGAATTGCTCTAAAGTTTGTGCTTCACGAATAGTGTAATCGCCATGACGTGCAAAACCACGCGGATAATTTTTATCATCAAAGAAACGACGCGTAACGCTAAAACTCTCTGCCATAATATGCCTCTTATTTAAAATTTATTGCTGAATTTGGAAAGAAAAAATCGACCTACCATTAAATCAATTATTCAAAATAAGTCAAGAAAAAATAGGCATTTTCATTTTGTTATTTCAAGCTATTGACGAAAATGTTTTAATTGTTAAAATTTAGTTAATCTTTTAAAGATTCATTCGATATATCGCAAGTTTTGTGTATAGGAAATGAACAAATCTAATTGTATTCAATTCTATTTTTCATCGTTATACCTTTGCTTGTCATTTTTAACTTCTCTTAAGGATTTAAGGACTTATGTTAGAAATTTGGCAACAATTCAAACAAACTTATCTGATTAAATTTTGGAATCCAATTCCAGCTGTGATCGCGACCGGTATTCTCTCTGCCTATTATTTCGGCTTAACAGGCACTTATTGGGCGGTCACTGGTGAATTTACCCGTTGGGGCGGAGAAATCTTACAGATACTCGGTGTTGATGTTTCAGGTTGGGGATACTTTAACCTAATCGGACTGGACGGAACAATTTTAACCCGGATTGACGGCTTAATGATTCTTGGTATGTTTGCCGGTTGCATTGCCGCCGCATTGTGGGCGAATAATATGAAAATTCGGATGCCGCAAAATAAAATCCGTATTCTTCAGGCATTAATCGGCGGAGCTTTGGCCGGCTTTGGAGCTCGTCTAGCGATGGGCTGTAATCTTGCCTCTCTCTTTACCGGTATTCCGCAATTCTCTATGCACGCTTGGTATTTTACTATCGCTACTGCTATCGGGACTTACGCAGGGGTAAAATTTACGTTGTTACCAATGTTCCGACCGCCACTTAAACTGAAAAAAGGCTCAGGTAAAGTCGAAGCTAGTAATCCTAAGCACGCAAACATCCGCTTTTGGATTGGGATGATAGTCTTTATTGCTTGGGCAATGGCTTCCATCTATGTATTGCAATATTCAATAAAATTAGGTTTTGCAATGTTATTCGGACTAGGCTTTGGTTTATTGATCGAGCGAGCACAAATTTGCTTTACCTCTGCATTCCGAGATTTATGGGTTTCAGGTCGTTCACATATGGGCAAAGCGATCATTTACGGAATGTTAATCGGCACAATTTGCGTATTTAGTTACATTCAATTAGGCATGAATCCGAAGATTATGTGGGCTGGTCCAAACGCTATTCTCGGCGGTTTATTATTCGGCTTTGGTATCGTATTAGCCGGCGGTTGTGAAACTGGTTGGATGTACCGTGCAATGGAAGGTCAAGTGCATTTTATGTGGGTCGGCGTTGGGAATATTGCCGGTTCAACGCTACTTGCTTATCTTTGGGATGATTTAGCTCCGGTGCTTGCCCTAGATTATGAAAAAATTAACCTCTTAAAATCATTCGGTCCGATTAGTGGCTTATTGATTAATTATGCCTTAATGATTGCTTGTCTTATCTTTATCGTATGGTGGGAAAAACGCTTTATCAGCAAAGCGAAAGCAAGAATAGCGACAACCAATACCTATACTATTAACTAACCAAAAGGAAACACACTATGGCTTTTATCGTTATTGAACAAAAAGACAAACACCCAAGTGAAATTACTCCGGATTACACACTAGATATGCTAGGCGAACCTTGTCCGTATCCGGCAATTGCTACTTTAGAAACGTTACCAACTCTACAAGACGGAGAAATTTTAGAGGTATTAAGCGATTGTGCACAATCAATCAATAATATTCCGGTTGATATGAAAAATCACGGCTATACCTTACTAAGCGTTGAGCAAGACGGTCCAACCTTACGCTATTTAATTCAAAAATAGCGAATAAAAATCATAAAAAAAGACCGCTTGTAATGAAGCGGTCTTTTTTCACTAAAGTTTTACCAATTAATCAATCGGTGGCACGTAAGTACCGTTTACAATCGAATCTTTGATACGATCCGCTTCCGCTAATACTTGTGCTAATAACGCTTTCACGTTTTCCAAGGTTGCGATCGGGCTTAACGTGGTCATCTTAAGTGATTGTTTATCGCTCACTTTGGTTACACCGATATTTGCTTCGCCACGAGCGAAAAGCTCGTCCGCTACGTTTTGGTTTAAGGTATCGATAAATTCTGCCGGATAACCTTGCGGTACCACACGGAACAATACCGAGGCGAATTGGCTTGGCACTAACATTTCTAAGCCGTCAGTCGCGTTAATATAGCCTTCCACTTCTTTAGTTAATTTCACACCGTGGTCAATCATTGAAGCATATAAGTCTTCACCTAACGCTTCTACCGTAAACCATAATTTTAATGCGTCAAAACGACGAGTGGTTTGTAATGATTTCGCCACTAAGTTCGGTACACCGTGTGCCTCGTCATATTCTGAATTAAGATAATCCGCTTTATAATCGATAAAACGATAGTTTGCCTGATCTTTTAATAAGAACGCACCACACGAAATACTTTGGAAGAAGTGTTTGTGGAAATCTAATGTGATTGAGTCAGTTTCCTCAATACCGTCTAAGAAATGACGGAAATCTTTAGAAAGTAACAACGCACCGCCCCAAGTCGCATCTACGTGTAACCATGCACCGAATTTATTGGTGATGGCACGAATTTCTTTTAACGGATCGATTGCACCGGCGTCAGTCGTACCGGCTGTTGCCACCACACAAGCAACGATTTTGCCCTGTGCGGTTAAATCTGCCAATGTTTTCTCTAATGCTACAACGTCCATTTGAGCGTTTTCATTGCAAGGGACAGTTACCACAGATTGGAATCCCATTCCCATCATCGCCATATTTTTTTGCACTGAGAAGTGAGCATTTTCCGAGCAAACCACTTTTACATTTTTCATTGCATCTGCCGGAATACCGTCACGTTGCACAGACCATTCCGAGCCGTCTTCGTTTTTCCAGTTTTTCGCAATCGCCCAGTCACGTGCAAGTAATACGCCCATTAAGTTTGATTGCGTACCGCCTGAAGTAAACACGCCTGAAGTACCAGCACCATAGCCAACTTTTTGACGTAACCAATCAATTAAGTGTTCTTCCATAATTGAACCTGCTGGGCTTTGATCCCAAGAGTCCATTGATTGGTTGGTCGCATTAATTAACACTTCCGCAATTTGGCTGGTTACCATTGTAGGGCAATGTAAGTGTGCAAGCGAGTGTGGGTGATGTACTTTAAGACTTGGTTTTAAGAAAATTTCCACCAAGTGATCAAGCGATTGTTGTACGCCTACGCCTTCTTTTGACGGATTAAAGCCGTCAATTAATGCACGCATTTGCTTGATTGAACCGCCGGTATACATTTTGTCATTTTTTAACCAGGCACTAACCGCCTGCACCGCATTATTCATCGCATTTTCATAATCCGCGATCGATTGCGGATCATTACAGAAAAGTGATTGTCTGTGTTTTGAAATATCTATCATTTTTTCTCTCGCACCTAGCACGAGCCGTGCTAGCTTAATTAAGCTCAGCCCCATTGGGGCTAGGATATAAAAAGAGCCACAGCGTGGCTCAGATAAAGCACCCCTACACGGCTCGTGTAGGGTTTAGAATTAGCCACGCACCGCTTTAATTGCATCCGCCACAGATTGTTTGAAGCGTTTGATAAACTCTTCACATTCCGCTTGGTTGATGTTTACTGCACAAAGCACACGTACTACGTTACCGCCACGTCCACCACGTTCTAACAATAATTTATTGTTGAAACACGCTTTTTGAATTGCAACCGCTAATTCACCGTCTTGTGGGTAAGCACCGGTTGTATCTTGCGGTTTACGCTCATCAACGATATCGATACCCATCATTAAGCCACGACCACGTACATTACCGATACATGGAAATTCTTTGCTTAATTCACGTAATGCATTAGTTAAGTATTCGCCACGTTCTTGAGCATTTTTCGCTAAGTTTTCTTCACGCATAATTTTTAATGAAGCATAACCGGTTGCCATTGCTAATTGGTTACCACGGAAAGTACCGGTATGACCTGCCGGTCGCCATGCGTCAAATTCTTTACGAATTGCTAATACTGCTAATGGCAATGAACCGCCCACTGCTTTTGACATTACCACAACATCAGGTTCAACGCCTGCATGTTCGAAAGCGAACATTTTACCGCTACGGCAGAAACCTGCTTGAACCTCGTCCACAATCATTAGAATGCCGTGTTTTTTGGTTACTTCACGTACTTTTTGTAAGAAACTGATAGGAGCAGGTACAACACCGCCCTCACCTTGAATTGCTTCTAAAATAACTGTCGCCGGTTTTACTACACCGCTTTCCACATCTTCAATAAAGTTTTCAAAATAGTGTTCAACCGCTTTTGCACCGGCTTCACCGCCGATACCGAACGGACAACGATATTCATGCGGATACGGCATAAATTGCACGCCTGCCATTAAGTTTTGTACGGCATTTTTCGCACTTAAGTTACCGGTTAATGATAATGCACCGTGTGTCATACCGTGGAAGCCACCTGAGAAGGCGATCACATTGCCACGACCGGTATAAGTTTTGGCTAATTTGATTGCCGCTTCGTTAGCATCCGCACCTGATGGGCCGGTAAATTGAAGGATGTATTGATCTTTCGGGAAGAATGAAAGTAATTCTTCTGTGAATGCATCTTTTAATGGTGTGGTTAAATCAAGTGTATGTAACGGTAAACCGCTATCTAATACGTCTTTGATTGATTGCATTAATACTGGGTGGTTGTGGCCTAATGCAAGTGTTCCTGCGCCCGCTAAGAAGTCGAGGTATTCATTACCTTCAACGTCTGTTACCCAACAACCTTGTGCTTTTGCGTAAGCAAAAGGTAATTTACGAGGATAACTACGAACATTTGATTCCATTTTATCTTGGCGATCTAAGAAATGTTTGTTTGATGCGAGAACTGCTTTTACAGGAGTGGTAATTGTCATTTGAAATAAAACCTTCTAAAAAGAGGTGAAAAAAATAAGTCGGGTGCCTTGCGGGAAGCCTAAGCTTTCTGATTCTAAAAAACAGATGCCATGGGGCATTTGACTCGCTACTTATTAAAAAAAGCGTTTCAGCTTTTTTGTTTTTACCCTATATCTCCCAAAGAAAAGAATTGTGGGATAGGTTGGAAACAAGCTCAAATGTAGGGCTACATTTAAGGACGGCTAATAGTACATTTTTTTTGCAAAAAAGGAAGTAATTTTTACCGCTTACGGCAAGTTCTAAGCCTAACAGTTCAAAATCGAAACGATTACTTAATATTACATATAAAAAAACCCGACTTAAAGTCGGGTTCTTAAAACTGAATCAAATTATTTGATTTTAGCTTCTTTATAAACAACGTGTTTACGCACAACTGGATCAAATTTTTTGATTTCCATTTTTTCAGGCATATTACGTTTGTTTTTAGTTGTTGTGTAGAAGTGACCAGTTTCAGCAGTTGAAACTAATTTGATTTTCTCACGATTACCTTTAGTCGCCATTGGTTAGCTCCTTAGATTTTTTCGCCACGAGCACGGATTTCAGCTAATACTGCATCGATGCCTTTTTTATCGATAATACGCATACCTTTCGCTGTTAAGCGTAAAGTTACGAAACGGTTTTCACTTTCAACCCAGAAACGGTGAGTGTGTAAGTTAGGTAAAAAACGACGACGAGTCGCGTTTAATGCGTGTGAGCGGTTGTTACCAACTGCTGGACGCTTGCCGGTTACTTGGCAAACTCTTGACATTTTAATTCTCCAATTACTTAAGTAACGTTTAAATGGTTCGGGCGATTAGGACTCATATCAGTTTATCTAATTGCCTCGTCAGGCTCAGCCCGACCAAAGTCATATTTAAAGACCACGGATTATACTCGCTTTAATGGCGTTATTCAAGCCTCAATTTATGAATTATTTCGGCGATACTTTTCTTCCTCAAAAGAAAAATAATTGCCTTTTCCAACCACAATATGATCAACAAAACGAATTTCAACCAAATCACACGCCACTTCAATCTTTCTGGTTAACGCTCTGTCCGATTCCGAAGGCGTACAATTCCCCGAAGGATGATTATGAGCGACAATAATTGCGCCGCATTATATTTTAATGCCGCTTTAATAATTTCTCTAGGATGTATCGTTGCTTGGTTAATCGTACCGTAAAACATTTTTTCTTTTTTAATTAAATGGTTTTGATTATCCAAGAACATTACCATAAATACTTCCCGTTCTTCCGATTCTAGCTCACTCTGAAAACACATCACTGCCAAATGAGGCTCATTAATATTTTCCCTGACTTGCATTTGTTGTGCCAAATAACGCTTGGTCATTTCTTTAGCCGCCTGTAATTGAATAAATTGCGTTTTGCCTAATCCTTTAATTTGACAGAATGCTTTTAAATCCGCACTCAACAATCCCCTTAACGAACCAAAGTGTTTTAGCACCGCTTCAGACAACTGCATCACTGGTATCCCTTTAATGCCGGTACGCAAAAAAATGGCTAATAATTCATAATCGGTTAAAGATTCCACACCATAAGCCAATAGCTTTTCCCTTGGCATTAATTCGTTATCATTCATTATTTTTACTCAATTCACTGAAATAACCCCGAAGCATAAATAAGCAAACTTATTGAAGCAAAAAGGTAATGCTATTTTTTCGATATGGATCGCAAAAATCACTTTATTGTGAGTGAGTGCTTATTCAGGTAGAATGATACTAGTGATTTTCTTTGCAAAGCAGAGAAATGAATTAGAGATTAAAAGGAATAGCTATGCTTGCATAATAAGAAAATTTTAGTCGGTATTACCGGCGGTATTGCCGCTTATAAAACGATTGAATTAATTCGTCTTTTCAAAAAAGCCAATGCCGATGTGCGAGTGGTTTTAACGCCGGTCGCCGAAGCATTTGTGACTCCACTTACCTTACAAGCAATTTCAGGCAATGCCGTTTCTAATTCCTTATTAGATCCGCAAGCGGAACTCGCAATGGGTCATATTGAATTAGCAAAATGGGCGGATATCGTGGTTATTGCGCCGGCGTCTGCCGATTTTATCGCTCGTTTACGTGCCGGTATGGCAAATGATTTACTCTCTACCCTCTGTTTAGCAACCGCCAGCCCTATTTTACTCGCACCGGCAATGAATCAACAAATGTTTAAACAAACGGTTACGCAAGAAAATTTAGCCGTTTTAGCCAATCGTGGCGTGCAGATGATCGGCCCGAACAGCGGCTTCCAAGCTTGTGGTGATGTCGGTGCTGGCAGAATGTCCGAGCCGAATGAGATCTTCCAAACGGTATACGATCACTTTAATCACACACAAGATCTGAAAGATCTTAGCGTGACCATTACCGCCGGTCCAACCCGTGAATCAATCGATCCGGTTCGTTATATCAGCAATCATAGCTCCGGCAAAATGGGCTTTGCGATTGCTGAAGCATTTGCCAAACGTGGTGCACAAGTAAATCTGATTGCCGGCCCAGTCAATCTTGCCACACCGGCAAATGTCGCCCGAATTAATGTAGAATCAGCACTAGAAATGGAGCAACAAGCGGTCAAATTTGCCCAAAAATCTGCAATTTTTATCGGTTGTCTTGCGGTTGCCGATTATCGAATGGCAGAAGTCGCGCCACAGAAAATCAAAAAAACCACTGATAATGACGAGCTGATGCTTAAATTAGTGAAAAATCCGGACATTATCGCCAATGTGGCAAATTTAACCGAAAATCGCCCGTTTACTGTCGGTTTTGCCGCAGAAACGCAAGATGTAGCGAACTACGCTAAAGATAAACTTAAACGCAAGAACTTAGATTTAATCTGTGCGAATGATGTTTCGGGTGGACAAGTGTTCGGACAGGATCACAACTCGCTCCACTTGTTCTGGAAAAACGGCGAGAAAAAATTACCGCTTGCGGATAAGGGAAAATTGGCTGAAAGTTTGGTGCAGGAAATTGTTGAGCGATTTCAAGCAAAATAGGACACAAAAATGCAATTAAATTACGAATTAACCCCCGACAGTTATATTAAAGGACTACAGCAAGCTAATCTCATTTTTAGCAAACGAACTTGGCAGTCTCACCTTATTCGTGCTCTGCTCAGTTTTCCATTCATCTGTTTTATTCTTTGGTGGTGGTTCACGTTTTTTGAGCAACAAAATGCGATATTGGAAATGCTTGGTAGTTGTTATGAATTGCTCGATGAGTTTCTCAATGACGTTCAACAAACCAATCGTTGGTTAGCGATCTCTACGATCATGTTGGTGATTGTTGCCAGAGCGAAGCCATATATTGAAATGGTATTACGTTGGAACAAAGCGTTCAGCCATTATTCGCCAATGCTGATGAATAACCGCATTGAACTGCGTGAAAACGAGCTGTTTCGCCAAAGTGATATGGGCTCAACGCTCAGTTTTTACGAGAAACTCTATGCCGTTGAACAGAGCAAAGATTTTGTGCTGATCTTTTTTGATAGAGGTGCGGTCAGCCACGTTATTCCGAAAAGCGCTTTTACAGATCAGGCTCAGGTTGATGAATTTGTGGCAATAATTCGCCATAAAATGTCGCAAAAAACTGTGGAAAAATAACCGCTTACAAGCGGTCAAAAACCACTAAAAATTTGCAAATTGAATAAAAAACGGAGCGCCAAATGGCGAAAAAAATTTTGATAACGTTAGGGGCGATTTTGGGCTTAGCGACACTTGTCGCAACAGTATTTTTCCATCTGCTTGGACAAAGTTTGGGGAAAGCTGATCCAACACCGAAATTTATCACGACTGAGCCGATGACAGCGAAACATCTGGCATTACCTATGGAAACAACGATTTTCTACGACGGTAGTAAAACAAGGGCGAAATATCAGCAAGAAAAGCCGTTAAAAGAGGAGCTTGTTTCGAGTATCCATCTTCCGATAACTAAGCCATTAATGTGGGGCTAAATGCCCGTGACAGACTTTTCGGATTACAATACGCATCTTCTTATTAACCCGATTTGGGAGGCAGAGATTAAATCAACCCACCGCTTTTTTAAGCTGTGGCGTGAATGCAATAATCATCTTGCTTTTCGGGTGAAAGACAAAACAAGTTGGCAGTTTAACCCTCACAACTTTGAGGTTTCCCCTGAATTTGGTCGCGGCTTTAATGAAAATTTCAAGGCTGGCTCGCCGAAAATGCAGGAAATGATTGAGGTGTGGCAACATTTGCAAAAAAACACCAAAAAATAACCGCTTGTATCAGGAATATCATCAATGAAAAAAATTCTCAGCATTGCACTACTTATGCTTTCATCAACTGGGCTTGCGAATAGCCCGATTAAAGCTCAAACAATGAAATTGGTGCATAATGAGGCTAAAAGTCTGGAGCTTTGTCGCCAGTTACCGAAATGTAGCAGTTTAGTGAGGTTATACCAAGCGACAAATGGCGACCTCTATTTGAGCGATGGCACGCCTCAGTTAGCCCTTTTCCCGAAAAGTAATGGCTATAAACTGAAAAATCATTGGGATTTTTCCAATTATCAACATCGGGCTGGTAATTTTGCTGAGCTAGAAGCAGAACCCTATTATAGCATTGCTCCTGCTCTCTACCCTTTAGCAGAGGGCAAATGGGCAATAGCGTTAGAGAAAGTCTGGTCTGAAATGTATTCGGGCGGTTCTCGTAGTGCCAGTTTTGCCGATTTCTTACAAATCAATGAGGACAACAGTTACCAACTGGCACTACAAGCCATTTACTTTTATGAAGGCGAGATGATTAGAGCCTGCTTTAGTGAAGAAGATGTGCAAAAATTACACCAATGCCACGATACAGCAGATACCATTTTAAAAATTCGCTATCAAGATGTCGGCAAACCTTACTATCAATGGCATTTAACCTATACACAAACAGAGCAACATTCTACGGACAAAAAACCTCGCAAGCTCAAAGAGTGGACAAACACTGTAATGCCGTTTGATAAATGTAACGTGCAAGCATTATGCGATGATGAGAAAGATTAGAAAATTTGCTTTTATCGCAAGCGGTCAAAAAAGATAAAAATTTTACAAAAGGACAAACAATGAAACAGATCGATTTAAAAATTTTAGACAGCCGTATCGGCACCGAATTTCCGCTCCCGACCTATGCAACCGAAGGCTCGGCAGGCTTGGATTTGCGAGCGTTAATCAACGAGCCGATGACGGTAAAAGCGGGGCAAACCGTGCTGATTCCAACGGGGATTTCAATCTACATCGCCGATCCAAACTTGGCGGCGGTGATCTTACCCCGCTCAGGTTTGGGGCATAAAAATGGGATCGTGCTCGGCAACTTAGTTGGCTTAATTGACAGCGACTACCAAGGGCCTTTAATGGTATCATTATGGAATCGTAGCCAAGAAGACTTTACCGTGAATGTCGGCGACCGTATCGCTCAACTGGCTTTCATCCCAGTAGTTCAGGCAAGTTTCAATATCGTGCAAGATTTTGAACAAACCGAGCGTGGCGAAGGTGGTTTCGGGCATTCGGGTAAGCAATAATAGGATTCACTATGACAGAGCCTAAAATTAAAATGCCGAAAAAATCCGTGGTGGAACGTCGCCAGCAAGTGCTGGAAGTGTTAATCGGGTTACTAAATTCTGAAGACGGTATGCGACGAGTAACCACCGAGCGTTTAGCCGCGGTGGGTGTATCAGAAGGGGCGTTATATCGCTATTTCTCAAGTAAAACCAAAATGTTTGAAGCATTAATTGAACGTATCGAGCAAACGCTAACCAGTTATATTAATGCCAGCAAACGCAAAGAAAATTCGACTGCATTAGCAGTGAAAGCCATTCTCTATACCGTAATCGAATTTGCTCGCAAAAATCCGGGGGTAACTCGTATTCTAACCGGCCATGCACTTATGTTTGAAGACGATCAATTAAAAGTTCGTGTTGCAAAATTTTTTGACGGCTTGGAGTTTCAATTTGCTAATATTTTACAAATGAGTAAATTACGTGAAGGTAAATCCTTTGAAGATGAACGTGCGTTAGCTGGTTATTTGGTTAATTTTTGTGAAGGTCAATTTTTACGTTTAGTACGTTCTAACTTCAGTTATAACCAACACCAACATTTCGAAAAACAATGGGCATTAATTAAACCGTTATTTGAGTAAATTTTATGATTATTCCATGGCAAGAACTTGAGCCTGAAACATTAAATAATGTCTTAGACTCATTTATTTTACGAGAAGGCACCGATTACGGTGAGAGAGAGCTATCTTTAGAGGAAAAACGTGAACGTTTATTCGCTCAGTTAAAGGCGGATAAAGTCGTGATTGTGTGGTCTGAACTTCATCAAAGCCTTGATATTAAAGATAAAAAATCTTTCTTAGGCTAATTCATACTCCCGTGATACAATCGCAAAGTTTAAACATTAAAAGCTATAAAAGAATTTATCGAGGTTTTTTATGCAGATGCAAGATATTTCAATTTCAACACCTCAATTAGACAGTGAAATGACTGTCACGCCATCTATCCACGATCCTGCGGTAGAATGGTTTCTTACCCACTGTCATATTCATCGTTATCCATCAAAATATACACTGATTCACGCCGGCGAAGATGCAGAATCTTTATTCTACATTGTGAGTGGCTCAGTTGCGGTATTTATTAAAGATGATGAAGGTAAAGAAATGATTCTTTCACATCTTGGACAAGGCGAGTTTGTTGGAGAAATCAGTTTATTTGAAGAGTCTGTTCAACCACGTACAGCTTGGGTAAAAACCAAAGGTGCTTGCGAAATTGCAGAAATCTCGTATAAAAAATTTAAACAGCTTGTACATTTAAATCCGGATATTTTAATGTATCTTTCGGCACAAATGGCTCGCCGTTTACGCCAAACATCACGTCAAGTGAGTAATCTTGCGTTCTTAGATGTCACCGGTCGTATTGCTCAAACACTAATGAATCTCGCAAAAATGCCGGATGCGATGACCCATCCAGAAGGGATGCAAATTAAAATTACCCGTCAAGAAATTGGTCAAATGGTCGGTTGTTCTCGTGAAACAGTCGGCAGAATCTTAAAAATGTTAGAAGATGAGGGCTTAATTTCAGCCCACGGTAAAACGATTGTGGTTTACGGCACTCGCTAAATTTTAATGAAATCAGACCGCTTGTTAATCCTAACAGGCGGTCTTTTTTTATTCGTCTTTTACATAACGTTTGATAAATTTTGCTTGGTGCTTTTCAATCACTTCTTCAATCGAAATATCGTATTTATCCGCCAAAATAAACAAATTATCCAGCACATCGCCCAGTTCCTCGATCAAACACGCCTTTTTCTCTTGATAAGACGCCTCGGTTTCATCCGGACGATCTCTACCGATTTCAATCGCCCGCACCGCTCGCGCCACTTCACCGATTTCTTCACTTAAAAAGTTCACTCGAATAAACGGATTGTAACGATACCAGCCCTGTGTCTGATAAAATTCTCTGACCCAATTTTGATAATCTTGAATCTGCATTGTATTTCCTTGTTCGGCTTGTCATAATAACTTCAGTTTAATCGGAAAAAATAGGAAAGCCAATGAATATTACCGTTTATTGCGGCGCAAGCGTAGGAAACAAACCGCAATATCAACAAGCCGCACAAGCACTCGGCGAATGGATTGCCAAACATCAACATCAATTGATTTATGGCGGCGGAAGAGCCGGTCTGATGGGGATTGTTGCCGACAGCGTATTAGCACAACACGGCAAAGTAACCGGCGTGATCCCAACCTTTTTGCAAGAAAGGGAATTAGCTCATCCTTCGCTTACCAAGCTGATTGTCGTTAAAAATATGCCGGAACGAAAATTAAAAATGATTGAATTGGGTAATGCTTATATAGCCCTACCAGGGGGACCCGGTACGTTGGAAGAAATTAGCGAAGTGGTATCGTGGGCGAGAATCGGACAAAATAACAACCCTTGTATTTTCTTTGATGTCGAGGGTTACTATCAACCGCTTAAAGCCTTTTATCAACAAATGGTCGGCAACGGTTTTCTTACTCAAACCGATTTGGATTGCGTGTTATTCTCTGATGATCTTGCTGAAATCGAGCAATTTATTCAAAATTATAGACCACCGGTAATCCGACAATATTAAATGCAAAAAGCGGTAGCAATGCTACCGCTTGTATTCTAGCTTTCTTCCCAACTTGCAAACTCAATATATTCCGCCAATTCCGGGAATTGTTTGAGCCACTTATTCCATTGCACTAAATCCACTTCTACTTCAATCAATCGGTCACCAAACTGATTAAAGACTTCATTTTTAATACAATGTTGTAAACGGAATTGCGTATAAATTTGCCCAGCGATTGCCGGTAATAATATCTTCTCACGCACTAACTCATTGCGTAAACATTCCCGAATCGCTTCATACAACAAATCAACGCCTTGATTGGTTTGTGCGGAGAGATAAACCGCTATCGGTTTGCCGTCATCATTCCGCTCAATATGTGGCATCACACCCTCGAGTTTATCGACTTTGTTATAAACCAATAAGGTTGGAATGTCTAACGCACCGATTTCATCTAAGACTTGATTAACCGCATCAATATTTTCATTTTTGCGATCATCCGCCGCATCAATCACGTGCAACAATAAACTTGCTTCGGTGGTTTCCTGTAACGTCGATTTAAAGGCGGAAACCAAATCGTGCGGTAAGAAACGAATAAAACCGACCGTATCTGCTAAGATTGTCGTACCGACATCTTGAATCTGCATTCGGCGTAAAGTCGGATCAAGTGTTGCAAATAACTGATCTGTCGCATAAACGCCGGCGTTAGTAATTGCATTAAACAAGGTAGATTTCCCCGCATTGGTATAGCCCACCAATGAAACGGTTGGAATGTCCGCTTTTTGACGAGTTTTCCGATTTTGGCTACGCCGCTTATTCACTTTCTCTAAGCGGTTTTGTAACTGTTGAATCCGCACTTTAATCAAACGGCGGTCGGTTTCCAGCTGGGTTTCGCCCGGTCCGCGTAAACCGACTGCACCGCCTTTTTGCTGATCTTGATTACCCAAACGGCGAACCAAACGGGTTGCCAAATGTTTAAGCTGTGCCAGCTCGACCTGTAATTTGCCCTCGTGCGATCTGGCTCGTTGGGCAAAAATATCTAAAATCAGACCGGTTCTATCCACTACCCGACATTCACATAATGCTTGTAAATTACGTGTTTGTGACGGACTAAGCTCGTGATTGACTAGCACCACAGTAGCTCCCAACTCTTTTACTGCTTGAGCAATTTCATCGGCTTTACCTTGCCCGACAAAATATTTGATATGTGGTGCAGAACGCGAGGTGGTTAAAGTAGCAAGAATCTCAACACCAGCCGATTCGGCAAGCGTTTGAAATTCCATCAGATTCTCAATATCTTTGGTTTGGGAAAGAAAGAGATGGACTAAGACCGCTTTATCTTGCGTATGAGAAAAGTCTTTTATCTGTTTCTCAGATAAAGCAAAGCCAAATACAGCATTTTCATCTGTATTTGGCATTTCATTATGAATTAAGGCTTCAGTAGTAATAACTTAATTATTCCGTTTTGTCCGCGTACTTCAACTGCCGGAGCGGGTTGAGCTTGTGCCGCACCGCCATTGTTATGAGAAACTGAGCGAGCCGGTACTACGGTTGAAATTGCGTGTTTGTAAACCATTTGGCTTACCGTGTTCTTTAATAAAATTACGAATTGGTCGAAAGATTCGATTTGTCCTTGTAATTTAATGCCGTTAACTAAATAAATTGAAACAGGAATACGCTCACGACGAAGTGCATTCAAATATGGATCTTGTAAAGATTGACCTTTTGCCATTTTCTTTTCCTTTTTATTGTTGTGGTGAATATTGTTTTAGTGCCAAAGGCGAAGACGATATTATCATAATTTAATTAAGTTTTGTTCGATCTTTTTCATCATTTTTAACTTAGAACTGGTCGGATCTAAACTGTCCAACCATTCAATTTCGCCATTCCAGCCTCTTAACCAAGTTAATTGGCGTTTTGCAAGCTGACGAGTAGCACAAATGCCTTTGTAAATCGCTTCATCAAGCGAAATATCGCCGTCCAAATGTTCCCACATTTGACGATAACCGACACAACGGATAGACGGCAGATCTTTATGTAAATCGCCTCTAGCACGTAATTTTTCTACTTCTTGCTGAAATCCGAGATCGATCATTTTCTGAAAACGTTGCTCAATACGCTGATGTAATACCGCTCTGTCTTGTGGTGCAATCGCAAATTGCAACACCTGATAAGGCAAACTCTCACCCCTGTTGAACCGTTAACTCTGTCATTGTTTTGCCTGTGATATAAAAGACTTCTAAAGCACGATTAATCCGTTGACTATCATTAGGATTAATTCGATTGCCGGCAACCGGATCTATCTCCAATAATTCACGATGCAATCCGTTCCAACCGATTTGCTCCGCTTTTGCTTCAATCTCCGCACGAATACCCTCATCAGCGGAAGGTAACGGCGAAAGCCCTTCCAACAATGCTTTATAATAGAGCATCGTGCCGCCGACTAATAACGGAATACGTCCGCTTTCGCAAATTGCCGCCATTTCTCGTAACGCATCAGCACGAAAGTTCATCGCTGAATAACTTTCGCTCGGATCTAAAATATCAATTAAACGGTGTGGAGCAAGTTCTAATTCCGCTTTGCTCGGCTTCGCCGTACCAATATCCATACCTTTATAAATTAACGCCGAATCGACACTAATTACTTCCACCGGAAGCGTTTGACGTAATGCGATTGCCAAATCCGTTTTGCCCGAAGCGGTCGGACCCATTAAAAAAATTGCTAAAGGTTTCTGATTCATATTGTTCCGTCTAAAGTTACAAGCGGTCGCATTTTAGCGGAAATTTGCCAAAAGCCCAAATGGAATCCTTTTTGTATTTTGTCAAAATATTGAGAGATGTTTTCAATAATCTATTACAGTTCCAAAGGGACTGACTTATATGTAATCACGTATGGTTTACCGTACGTAGGCAAGTAGAATTAAAAAAACGGCGATAAGTTTGCACCTATCGCCGTTTTTATCTTACTCAGTTAATTGAGTAAAGCGTTAAATTACCATTGGTAACCTACACCCACAGAGCCACCAACGTCACCACGAGTATTCGCATTACCTTGAAGTTTTAAGATAACTTTACCATTATCAGACGCTTGAGAGTAACCTACCGCTACCGCACTTTCGCCTTTAAATGTACCCGCAGAAGTCGCAACCATTGATTTACCCGGAATGTAAACTTGTGGTAAACCTGCCGCATTTGCACCCGCGATACCCGCACGTAAGTCTTTATTAACTTTGTTGATACGGCGGTTTACACCACCGATTTCCTCTTTTAATTGACCTACGTTCACCGCATCAGTACGAGCTTTACCAGCTTTCACATTAGTAATACGTGTTGGAGAACCGTCTTTGTTACCTACTTTAACCGCGGTATTGCCATCAACGTCTTTACCTTCACTGATTACTGTATTGTTACCAACTTGTACTGAAGTAAACTCAGGTGTTTTTGAAGTTGCGATATTGATATTTCTACCCGAACCGCTAACAACGATATTGTTACCTGCATTAATGCTGACTTTATCGCCCGCTTTCACTTTATCGCTGTCTTTGTACTCAGATTTACCTGTCGTACCTTCAACCGCTTTAGCTTCCACGTTCCAAGCCACATTGTTAAGTGTATTTGCAAGATCACCTGCATTTACAAACTTATTCGCTTCTTCGCCGGTTGGAACAGTTACATTACCTGAATCAGCAACATTTAACGTTGTATTGTTAACATTGTATGCAATGTCACCCGTATTCGGGTCAACAGAAACATTGGTATTAGAACCGTTTACAAAGTTAACTTTACCGTCTTTGTTCGTTGCCGGTTTACCGTTTACATTCACGTAATTGTATAACTGACTACCGTTAACCGCTTGCTTGCTGTTCGGAGAAATATCGCCGTCTGCAACGTTGCTAATCTTATCGCCACCCACATCTAAGCCGTTGTCGCCTGATGTTAATGTTGTAGATTTAGCTGGATCTTTCGGATCGCCTACCACAACGGTTGTAGCATTCATTTGGTTAAATGTCACATTGTCTTTGGTTGCATACGTAAACTTGCCGTTTTCTTGAACAAGTTTCATATTTTTACCTGCATCGAAAGTTACCGTTTCACCCGAATTAATAAGCTCATTCGATTGACCTGACACTTCTCCGCCATCAACACCTTGATCTGCTGTTGCGATCCAACTACCGGTTCCACCAATATCTCCAGTTACACCTTTATCTCCGATTGGACCTTTATCTCCGATTGGACCTTTATCGCCAGTTTCGCCTTTGTCTCCGGTTGCACCTTTATCACCAGTTAAGCCTTTATCACCGGTCTCACCTTTGTCTCCGGTTGCACCTTTATCGCCAGTTTCACCTTTGTCTCCGGTTGCACCTTTATCGCCAGTTTCACCTTTGTCTCCGGTTGCACCTTTATCGCCAGTTTCACCTTTGTCTCCGGTTGCACCTTTATCGCCAGTTTCACCTTTGTCTCCAGTTACACCTTTATCACCGGTTGCACCTTTATCGCCAGTTTCACCTTTGTCTCCGGTTGCACCTTTATCGCCAGTTTCACCTTTGTCTCCAGTTTCACCTTTGTCTCCGGTTGCACCTTTATCGCCAGTTTCGCCTTTGTCTCCGGTTGCACCTTTATCGCCAGTTTCACCTTTGTCTCCAGTTAAACCTTTATCGCCTGTTTCACCTTTGTCTCCGGTTGCACCTTTATCGCCTGTTTCACCTTTGTCTCCAGTTAAACCTTTATCGCCAGTTTCGCCTTTGTCTCCGGTTGCACCTTTATCACCAGTTAAGCCTTTATCACCGGTCTCACCTTTGTCTCCGGTTGCACCTTTATCGCCAGTTTCACCTTTGTCTCCAGTTAAACCTTTATCGCCTGTTTCACCTTTGTCTCCGGTTGCACCTTTATCGCCTGTTTCACCTTTGTCTCCGGTTGCACCTTTATCGCCAGTTTCACCTTTGTCTCCGGTTGCACCTTTATCGCCAGTTTCACCTTTATCGCCAGTTTCACCTTTGTCTCCAGTTACACCTTTATCGCCAGTTTCACCTTTGTCTCCGGTTGCACCTTTATCGCCAGTTTCACCTTTGTCTCCGGTTGCACCTTTATCGCCAGTTTCACCTTTGTCTCCGGTTGCACCTTTATCGCCAGTTTCACCTTTGTCTCCAGTTTCACCTTTGTCTCCAGTTACACCTTTATCGCCAGTTTCACCTTTGTCTCCAGTTTCGCCTTTGTCTCCGGTTGGACCTTTATCGCCAGTTTCGCCTTTGGCACCTTTATCGCCTGTTGGGCCTTTATCACCAGTTGGACCTTTTGCACCGCTAGGAATCGTGATCTTCGTACCATCTGAGAAAATAACTTCAGTACCACCATCATCAAGTATCGTGCTACTTGTAATCGTAATAGATTTTCCGTCAACACCATCTTTACCATTTTGCCCAACTGCAGAAATAGTAATTTCATTATCTTTTTGATCAATCTGAATATTATTTCCAGCAGTAAATTTAATTTGATCATCAGCTTTAACTTGATAATCACTTGAGCCAGTATTTATACCCGTTGAGCCTGCAAGTACACCAGTTGTTAATCTCCATCTAGGGTTACTTAACGTGTTTGCAACTGCATAAAGCTGTGAACCATTGATCGCATCGGTTGATGTTGCAGAAATTTGACCGGTCGCAACATTCTGAATTTGACGCTCAGCCCCAACATCACCTACTGACACCACAGATAATGGTGTACTTCCAGCAAAACCTGAATAAGCTACACCGTTTACTGTTGCTGAATTTACAGGGGTGGCTGTTGTAGTTGCTGAATATGAACCTAAAGCAACAGAATCTTTTACATCTGTACTTGATAAATAACCAATAGCTACAGCACTATCGCCATTAGCACCTACTGAACTGCCTGCTCCGATACCAACACTGTGGTTAGCATCAGTATAAACTTCAGAACCTAATCCAATACTAAACATCCCCTTTATCCTTGAAAGGGTACCAATGGCAATAGATTCGACACTGAAAGATTGAGCATCTGTACCCATTGCAATAGAGCTACTTCCTTGAGCCAAAGCATTAACACCTGCGCCTAATGAACCACTAGCTTTAGCACCATCATTTTGATAGTTGCCTTTAATTATGAAATCATTATCATTTACACTATAATAATGATGTTGTGCTTTATCTAATGCGAAGTAAAGCTGTGAACCGTTGATTGCATCGGTTGATTCTTCTGAGATTAAACCTGCCGCTACGTTTTGGATACGACGCTCATCGCCAACTTTACCAACAGAAATTACCCCTGCACTTGGTTTAGCAACGACAAAATTACCATATGTAACACCATTGACCGTACCCGACTTAACTGCCGTTGTACCCGCTGTTATTGTTGATAATGCACTCGTCGTTTCAGCAAAATTACCTAATGCAACAGAACGTGCAACATTTGCTACCGCCCCCATACCGAATGCAATGCCATGGTTTTCCGTAGCCTTCGCACTTTCCCCCATTACAATCGTATTTACTCCTGATGCATTCGCAGTTTTACCTATCGCAATTGCATTCACTCCTGAAGCATTCGCTTCTCGACCAACTGCAACTGTATTCCAATTAGATGATTTTGTTAATGGGCCAAGTGCCAATGAAGATGCAAACGAGGCATTCGCACCAAAACCAAAAGCGACGGACTCACTACCTAAAGCTTTCGATGATGCTCCAACCGTAGTTGATTGATGACCACTACCAATTTCAGCACTATTACCAATAGCAATACCGTTTTGAGTCGCTACCTTTGATTTCAAGCCAATAGCAATAGCACCGACACCAGTGTCTGCTGGAGTCGCTTTTGCACCATCACCAATCGCAATACCAGAACCTTTATCCGCAGTTGCATCTCTACCTATGGCTATCGTATTTGGTGCTAGTGCTTTTGCACCATCACCACCGGCAAAAGATTTTTCAGCAATTGCTTGGCTATTACGACCAATCGCAACCGCGACCACACCACTATTATTTGCATTATCCACCGTACCAGCTACTGCATTTAAGCCCACTGCAACCGTATCACTGTCATATGCTTTTGCATATGAACCTAAAGCAGATGATGAAGAGCCTTGTGCCATTGCTCCAGTACCAATTGCTGAAGAATTTACATGTGTCGCTTTAACATTTGTACCTACCGCAGTTGCACCTTCATTCAACGCTTCCGCAGAACTACCAATTGCGGTACTTGGAAGTCGCCCTTTAGCCAATGAATACGCATTATAACCCACTGCTACACTACGATACATCTGTGCAATCGCATTAGTACCCATAGCTACGGGACTTTCAGTAGCCCAACCGCCTCTACCGTTTGAAGTTAAATATCCTGCATTCAGTATAGCCTGAGGAATGTCATCACCGCTAGCATAGGTTACACCCTTGATCGTGGTCGCTTGAGTAAAAGTAAAACCTTTACTTAACTCAATATTTTTAAAAGCGGTAACTTGATCTTCATTAGTCGTTGCGTACGCTAAAGTCGCTTTTAATGCTTTTGTACCACGCGTAATAGGTACATTTTGTCCATCTACCACTAAAAATTGTGCATCTGATGAACGTGAATTTATACCGATTGCTACTGAGCCTTTACTCCCCCAAGCGGTAGAGTCCACACCCATAGCTAATGAGAGAGAACCCGATGCAATAGTCTTAGCACCGATAGAAGTTGTATCAAAATCACCATCAGCAATTGCCTGAAGACCGATTGCCGTATTCCTATAATCTTCCGCTTTTGAATCTTTACCCATTGCAAGGGCATATCGAGCGACAGAGTTATGATAACCAATAGCCGTAGATGTAGGACCAGTAGCATTATTAAATGAACCTAAAAGTACTTGTTCGTCACCATCTTCTGTGCCTGACGTCGATTTACCTACGTTCCAAAGACCAAAGTTTACTGAATTATTACCCTCTAAAATAAGATTTCGCCCCACTGCAACTGTATCTAGTTGAGGTGTCGCCTTATTTACATTTGCAGTAATATTACTACCGAAGTATACTCCAGTTGTTGTAAAACCGTATAGGTGTGACCATTTGGTTGAAACATTAATATCTTGACCAACAACAACAGCTCCTAAACCACCTGTTAAGTTATTACCTACCATTACGCTTGCGCCCGATGAAGTAATATCATTACCTACATGGGTCACATACCGATAAGGAGGATAACTACCATCAGAATCTGTAGTTAATATATCTTGAATATTATGACCTAAAAAGACTGCATTACTTAAATTAAAGAAATTATTGAGATCCTGACCAATCATAAGTTGTTGGTTAATATTGTTTGCAATAATACCGTTAACCGTAGAATCATTTGCACTAGTCTCAAATGTACCGCTTGCGACAAGTAGGTTATTACTTAATAAAACAAAACCTGCTACGGCAACCGCTTGTGTCGTACTCTTTTTGTTCTTTGTTTTAGATAACTCAGACACCGCTATCCATGTTTGCGATGAGTGATCCCAAATTACCTTAAAAATTTTATTCATAAATATTCTCTCTTAATTTTGGTTAAAGCTTACTTATTAAAATGACTATAAATAGTCGACAATAGATTATGATCTATGATTTCATAGCCTAAATCAATTAAACATCAAATTCCCTACATTTCTTTACTCATCAGACAAAAAAATCCTGTTTTGTTTTGTTTTGTTTTGTTTTGTTTTGTTTTGTTTTGTTTTGTTTTGTTTTGTTTTGTTTTGTTTTGTCAAGATTATGTTAAAATAATTGATTTTAAATGGAGATATTTTTGTTGACTGTGCCATACATATCGAATATCTATGCCACGTACGATAAACTGTACGTGGGTTAAACATAGGGCTAGCCCTCCAGGACTGTGATGATACAAATCTTTTACAAATATTGATTCAGTCCAATCGTAGGGGGAGCAATGCTTGTATCCGTAATGGGAAATATAAAAATAAGGGCGGATATATTATCCGCCCGATAAATCTATAAATATTCGTCTATTTTCTATGACACGCTTCATACAGCGGTAATAATTGGCGAATGGTTTGGTAAATAAATTCCGCCATATCAATCTGATCGAGCTCGGCTTTTTCGATATTACGTCCGATACACCAAAAATCTTCTTCATTTTCAAGCGATAATAAATCGGTTTCTTTCAGCGTTTTAAAATCGGCATATTCACTTTCCGCACCGTGCCATACTTCAAAATCTTGGTATTGAGAACGATCTAATTTTTCCAACCATTGATTATATTGCGCTAATGAAATCTGCGAACGATCCGCTCGGTAACAATGCCAATCCAAACACACCTGTAAACGGCGGCGATTTAAAATCACCGATAAGATTGCCGCAGAATTACGGTTAAATTCATATTTGTAATAAGCAAAAAAGTGCGACCGTACCTGCCAACCGTTACACCATTTTTCAATATGCGGTTCGGCAAACGGCATACCAAGCTGACGAGCCACGTCTAAATGCAACGCTTTCCACTTTTGCCACTCCGCTTTGTAATGTGCTTTAATGAGCGGAATATCTTCCGGACAATATTTTTTCATTTGTGCAAATTGAAAAAACGGGATTTCAAATAATTCACAACTTTTGGCATTCAGCATTTTGATTCCTCAAATAAAAAGCGGTCGAATTTGCAAATTTTTTCGCAAATTCAACCGCTTGTCATTAGCTGGGATTAGCTACGGGTGTACACAAATTCCACACCTTCTTCATCTTCTTCCGACCAATCATCATCAAAGTCATCCCAATCTTCTTCGATAGGGTTTTGCATTGCTTCTTGATGGTAATCATCCCATTTGAATTTCACTTCATCCGCTTCTTTATTTTCTTCTGCGACTTCACGAGGGTTCGCTTCGATAAAGTCCATAATATCACGGGTCAGGTTTTGCACGTTTTGACCGGTTGCGGCAGAAATTAGGTAATAATCACCTTCCCAACCGATTTGTTCAGCGATTTCTTGCGCACGAACTTGTGCTTCTTCTTCGCCAATCGTATCAATCTTATTGAATACTAACCAAGTCGGTTTTTCCGATAATTTTTCACTATATTGGTAAAGCTCGCTTTCAATCACCGAAATATTTTGTGCCGGATCGCTTTCATCAATCGGCATAATATCGACTAAGTGAATTAACACACGGCAACGCTCAAGGTGTTTTAAGAAACGAATACCTAAACCGGCACCATCCGCCGCACCTTCAATTAAGCCCGGAATATCCGCTACCACGAAACTGCGATCCGCACCGACACGTGCCACGCCTAAACTTGGCACAAGTGTAGTAAACGGATAATCCGCTACTTTCGGTTTTGCGACCGATACGGCACGGATAAAGGTTGATTTACCGGCATTCGGTAAGCCAAGCATACCAACATCGGCAAGTAACATTAACTCAAGTAATAAATCACGTTTTTCGCCCGGTGTACCGTTAGTTTTTTGGCGAGGCGCACGGTTTACCGACGATTTAAAACGGGTATTCCCTAAACCGTGATAACCACCTTTTGCCACCAACATTTTCATACCGTGTTTGGTTAAGTCACCAATCACTTCTTGAGTGTCATTGTCGATCGCTCGCGTACCGACCGGCACACGTAAAGTAATATCGTTACCACGGTGTCCGGTACAGCCGGCGCTACGACCATTTTCACCACGACCTGTTGCGTAACGTTTTTCAAAACGGTAGTCGATAAGCGTATTTAGGTTTTCGTCAGCGATTAAATAAACATCACCGCCGTCACCGCCATCACCGCCGTCCGGCCCACCTTTCGGGATATATTTTTCACGGCGGAAACTTACACAACCGTTACCGCCATCACCTGCTTCAACACGAATCAGGGCTTCATCAATAAATTTCATTGTTATTCCTTTTTTACTCCCCTCTTTAGCAAAGAGGGGCAGAGGGAGATTTGTTAGATCTAAAATTTGCAAAATATTGGAGAAATTTCACCGCTTGTAAAATCTCCCCTACCCCCTCTTTACAAAAGAGGGGGACGTTTCATTACATTTTTTCAATCGTCTTAATACCTAAGAGATCTAAACCTTGTTTTAACGTTTTCGCTGTTAATGCGGCTAAACGTAAACGGCTGTTTTTCACGTTTTCTTCTGCATTGAGCATTGGGCAAGCTTCGTAGAAACTTGAGAATGCACCGGCTAACTCATAGAGATATTGGCAAAGAATATGCGGCATACCGTCTTTTGCCACGCCGTTTAACGCTTCTTCAAACTGTAAAAGTTTAACCGCTAACGCACGTTCTTTATCTTCAGTTAAGTTAATTTCGCCGTTTAAGCCGTTTACATCAATGCCGGCACGGTTGAAGATTGAACGGATACGAGTATAAGCATATTGCATATATGGTGCAGTGTTACCTTCAAAGGTCAACATATTATCCCAATCAAATACGTAGTCTGTAGTACGGTTCTTCGAGAGATCCGAATATTTGACCGAGCCGATTGCCACCGCTTCCACTACCGTCGCTTTTTCTGTCGCGGTTAAATCCGTTGAACGCTCTGAAATTAATTTATCCGCACGCTCAACCGCTTCATCCAATAAATCTTTTAATTTAACCGTACCACCCGAACGGGTTTTAAACGGCTTGCCGTCTTTACCTAACATCATTCCGAAGAACGGATGTTCAAGGCTGAAACTTTCCGGCACATAACCCGCTTTACGAGTAATTAACCACGCTTGTTGCATATGTTGTGCTTGGCGAGAATCCGAGAACACTAACACACGATCCGCATTTAACGTTTCATAACGATATTTCGTCGCAGACAATATCAGTCGTGGTATATAAGAAACCGCCGTCTTTTTTCTGTACGATAACGCCCATCGGGTCACCGTCTTTGTTCTTAAATTCTTCTAGGAACACCACTAACGCACCGTCGTCTTCCACCGCTAAACCTTTTGCTTTTAAATCCGCTACGATTTCCGGCAACATCGGGTTGTAAAGGCTTTCGCCCATCACATCTTTTTCTGAAAGCGTGACGTTTAAACGATCGTAGTTTTCTTGATTGTGGTGCATAGTAATATCGACTAATTTTTTCCACATCGTACGGCAATATTCATCACCGCTTTGTAGTTTCACCACATAGTTACGTGCTTTTTCGGCAAACACTTCATCACTGTCGTAATGTTCTTTTGCCGCACGATAGAAGGCTTCCAAATCACTTAATTCCATTTGGCTGGCGTGTTCGTTTTCCATTTTTTCCAAGTATGCGATTAACATACCGAACTGCGTACCCCAGTCGCCGACGTGGTTGGCACGAATCACTTTGTTACCTAAAAATTCTAAGGTACGTACCACCGCATCACCGATAATGGTTGAACGTAGGTGACCTACGTGCATCTCTTTTGCCACATTTGGCGAAGAATAGTCGATTACGATAGTTTGCGGATTTGCAGTTTTAATCCCAAAATTGACCGCTTGTAATGCTTCACTTGCTTGGCTTGCTAACCACGCTTGGTTTAAGAAAATATTGATAAAGCCCGGGCCGGCAATTTCTAATTTATCGGCAATGCCATTCAAATCTGCGTTATCTAAAATTTTCTGCGCAAACTCACGTGGGTTCATACCTAATTTTTTTTGCGCCCATTGCACCGTTTGCTTGATAATCGCCAAATTCCGGCTTACCTGATTGACGAACAAGTGGCTCAACATTGCTTTCTGCACCAGCCGCTATCATTGCTTGTTTAATTTTGTCTGATAAAATCTGTTGAATATTCACGAATATATAACCTTTTTCTACGTGCAATCTCCTGCACGATACTAATTTAAAAATCCGAATAGTGCAGAAAATTGCACCCTAAAGGAAAAACGCTCTATGATACAAGAAAATGCAAAATTTTACGAGAAAATGACCGCTTATTTTGGCGATTTTTCTGAATTTCAACAAAAAATTCAGCAAATTGCCCATTTGGCGATGCTGGATTTAAATCAGTTTAAAATTGACCATTTAGCAGTCAGAATGAATGACTGGCAGACTGCTGAACAATGGCGCTCATTCTTACTTGAACAAGGTGAATTGTTAAAAGAAAGCGAAGTAAACGGACGACCAATAGCCCTTATCAAACTCAGTCAGCCGTTATCTTTTTTAGGGCAAGCGGTTTCAATTATCGAATTACCGTTCCCGAAAGATAAAGTTTATCCGCAACAAGGTTGGGAACATATTGAAATAGTTTACCCAATGAAGAAAAACGAAACGGTTGAGCAATGGGTTGAACGTACCTTAAAACAATTTCATTTAAAAATTAATGCCAATCTTGAACTTAAAATCAGCCAACCACAGGTAGAAGGCGAGCGTTTACCCAATCCAAGTATTGCAATTTCATTAAAAAATAAAACTTATTCCAATCCTTATTGTCTAAAGCTCCACCCTTATGATATAAATGCGGTGGTCCGTTCAGAGGATCATTTCTGAACAACTTTTGTTGGAGAACAATATGAAAAAATTTAGTTTAGCGTACGCTTTATTTGCCGGTTTAACCCTTGTAGGTTGTGCAAATACCGATATTTATAGCGTGCGTATATGGCTCAAACCAAGCGAAAGAAGCTCGTTCAATCAGCTATGGTACGATTGTTTCTGTACGTGATGTCAAAATTCAAGCTGATAACCAAGGCGTTATCGGTACTGTCGGCGGCGGTGTGTTAGGCGGTCTAGCCGGTTCAACCGTTGGCGGTGGTTCAGGTCAAGCAGTTGCAAGTGCAGTCGGTGCGATTGCCGGTGCAATGATTGGTAGCACAGTTGAAGAGAAAGTGAGCCAAGTATCTTCATTAGAAATGGTTATTCGCAAAGACGACGGTAAAGAAATCGTTGTTGTTCAGAAAAAAGAAGACGGTTTTACTCCGGGCAAACGTGTTAGAATTGTCGGTTCAAATTCAGATTTGAACGTATCACTTCTTTAATTTATTTATCTTTCAAGGTATTCATAATGAAAAAATTTTCTTTTACTCTATTAGCAACTGTAGCTTTAGCGACTTGTACGCAAGATTTCTATGCGGATAAAGGTAATGCCACAATTTTAGACAGTAAAACCTTATCTCAAGATACTGTTCAGTTAACTGTTAAAAAAGATAACGGTGAACTTGTAACCCTTACTCGTAAATATGATTCACACGCGACTGTAGGTGCACGAGTAAATCTTGCAGAGAAAATAGAACAGCAAGATTCGGATTTAACCACTATTCGTCGTTACGAATTTAAATAATCGGATCTCTCGTTATAAAATGGTCGCTCATACTTTTCAGTTTGGCGACCATAATTTTTTCTAAAGTACATAAAGTTATGACTCAAAATCTTATCCATATCCTTCCTCCTCAACTCGCTAACCAAATCGCGCCGGCGAAGTGGTGGAACGCCCTGCCTCCGTAGTAAAAGAATTGGTGGAAAACAGTTTGGATGCCGGTGCAAATCAGATTCAAATTGATATTGAAAAAGGTGGTTCACAACTTATTCGCATTCGAGATAACGGCTGTGGCATCAGTAAACAAGATTTAGCCTTGGCTTTAGCTCGTCACGCGACCAGTAAAATTTCCAGTTTGGAAGATTTGGAGATGATTTTAAGTTTAGGCTTTCGTGGTGAAGCACTAGCAAGTATCAGTTCCGTTTCTCGCTTAACACTCACTTCTCGCCCGGAAGGGCAAGCGGAAGCATGGCAGGCGTATGCACAAGGGCGTGAAATGGAAGTGGAAATCCAGCCGGCTTCGCATCCGGTAGGCACGACAATTGAAGCGGCGAATTTATTCTTTAATACGCCGGCACGCCGTAAATTTTTGCGTACCGATAAAACCGAATTTGCACATATTGATGAGGTGGTTCGCCGTATTGCCCTAGCGAAACCGAATATTGGCTTTACCCTGACCCACAACGGTAAAACAGTTCGCCAATATCGTAAAGTACAAGATAATTCAGTCGAACAGCAACAGCGTCGAGTAGCGGCAATTTGTGGCGATGAATTTATTCAAAATGCGATCCATATCGACTGGCAACACGGCGATTTACATTTGTATGGTTGGATTGGATCACCGGCGATTTCTACCGAGCAAAATAATTTGTGTTATAGCTACGTAAACGGGCGAATGATGCGTGATAAAACGATTAATCACGCTATTCGCCAAGCCTATGAAGCAACCAATATGCCAGCCGGCAATTACCCAGCATTTGTGGTCTTTTTAGATATTGACCCGAGTCAAGTCGATGTGAATGTACATCCGGCAAAACACGAAGTACGTTTTCATCAGGGGCGATTAGTACACGATTTTATTTTGCAAGGTGTACAAACCGCCTTACAGGGACAAGCAGAAATCGGTTTAGTCGATCAAGTGAATGAGCCGTTACCGAGTTATCAGCGAGATAGCAATCGTATTGCGGCAGGTGGTAATAGCTTTTTAACGCCGCAACCAGCGGTCGAATTTACAGAAAATTTGGCAAAACCGACCGCTTCTCGTATGCCAAGTTATTCATCTCGTGCAACAAATGTCTCCAAATCGGCACAAAAATGGTATGGGGAACTGGTCAGTCAGCCACAAATTCCATCAGATCGCAGACAGGATGTTTTTGAATCGAAAATCAATGTTACGCCGGTCATTTTTGCCCAAGAAAGAGGGGATGCTGAACATAAGTCGATACAATCCGCACCGACAGCAACAGGACATTGGCGACCGTTAGCCATTGTGCAAAATCAGGCACTACTGCTAAAAGCGGAACAACAATTTTATTTGCTTTCGCTAGAAAAATTAGCTCGCTTACGTTTTCAAACACAACTTGCCAAAGGCGACAGCCAAGCGTTATTGATTCCGTTGACTTTAAGTTTAGACGAGCCACAAACACAGCGTTGGCAAACCCTTAAAACAGAATTGACAAACTTGGGATTTGCGATCAGCGAGAAAACCTGGCAAGGACAAATGCGTCTTTCGGTTGCCCAAGTGCCGAGATTATTAAGAGAACAGAATTTACAACAAATCTTATTAGCCTTATTGGATGCACAAGCGGTCGATTTAGCCCAATTTTTTGCAAAATTTGCACCGATTCCGACCGCTTATAGCTTGTCAGAGGCAGTAAATTGGCTAGCTGATAGCGAACAATTCGCCAAAGCAGAATTGGAACAGCTAAAAGTTGAGGTTGATTTTTCAGGCTTTTTAAACCAATTAAATTAACAAAAAACGCTAAGCATATTACTTAGCGTTTCTTATCTTGGTACTATTTCACAACAATCTTCGCACCATTCGCAAAGACTAATTCTTTTGCCACATTTAACGAACGTACACTTGCTTTAGGATCAGATAAAATTTGGCGTACATTTTCCGGCAATGTTTCAAGCGGAATAGTAATCGTTACGTCTGTTTTTGCTTTCGATCCTAACGCTTTCTCAAATACGACCGGAATATCTTGAGCAAAAAAGGCTTGATCGCCTACGGCATAGACTGAATGCCATGTAATAGATTTGATATGCGTTTTGCCTTTATTTCGTACAAGGTATTTAAATACTGCAACCGCTTTATTATCTTGCTGACCGATACCACGCTCCGTAAAAGTTAATTCTACTTGGCGATTAAATTTCTCAAGGTTTTTATCTTTTACCACCGCTTGTTTTGTTGGTTTTTCTGCTGATGTTTTCACTTCCGCCGCTTGCGTATTTAGTGTAACCAATGATGCAAATGCTAAAACAGTTAATGATTTGATTAATTTCATTTAATTCTCCTTCGGATCTTAGGTTTTTTATGACAATAGATTTTACCCTATGTTCATAACAACTCAATATAATACCAACGACTTGCGAATTAATTTAACAATAAACTCGCTCCGATAATCACAAGACTAAATACCGCTAACCAAAAGAGCTGTATCTTGATATTTTGGCGATTAAGTTCCTGATTATGTAAACGGCGCTGTTCCAGTTTCTCACGATAAACGGCTAAGTCCGCTTCTTGAAATGAAAAACCGCAATGTGGGCAAACGATAACACTCTCGCTAATTTTATGTCGACACTCTGGGCAACGTTGTAATGCCATAAAATTTCCTTAAATTAAGCGGTCGGATTTCAGCGATTTTTTGCAAAATTGTACAAAAACCCAACCGCTTGCGATTACCAAATACGAATACGTTCCGCTTCATTACGATACATTTTATCGCCGGCTTTAGTGCTAAACGCACGATGGAAGCCGCTAATATTCAACACCGGTGCATAAGCACGGAATTGCCCCGGTGCGTGCGGATCGCTTTTCACTTGGTGAGTAAGCGCTTGCACGGTCGCTTTATGCCGCCACGAGCGAGTCCAACTCATAAAGAAACGTTGATCACTGGTAAAGTTTTCAATCGTCGGGCTAGTACCGTGATCTTGCTCATACAATTTCAACGCATCGTAAGCGATACTTAAACCGCCTAAATCGGCAATGTTTTCACCTAAGGTGAAACGACCGTTGACAAAAACTTTCGGTGCGACTTCAAATTGATCAAATTGTGCGACTAATTTATCTGCCAAGGCTTCAAATTTTTTGCGGTCGTCTGCCGTCCACCAATCTTTTAGATTGCCTTCGCCGTCAAATTTTGAACCGCTATCATCAAAGCCGTGGGTGATTTCATGGCCGATAATCGCCCCGATTGCCCCAAAATTAACCGCCGGATCTGCCTGTTGGCTATAAAGCGGCGCTTGTAAAATACCAGCCGGGAACACAATACGGTTCATTAATGGGCTATACGAAGCGTTTACCACTTGCGGTAACATTCCCCATTCATTTAAATCAACCGGTTTGCCGACTTTGGCAAGATTATAGTCGTAACTCCATTTGGCAATTTGTTGCATATTGGCGTAGAGCGTACCGCCTTGCGCCACGGTTTTAAGGGTTAAGTTACTGTAGTCGCGCCATTTGTTAGGATAACCGACCTCGACAATAAACTTATCTAATTTAGCTTTCGCTTTTTGTTTGGTTTCCGCCGACATCCAAGCTAAGTTATCAATACGATGATGATAGGCTTTAACTAAATACTTCGCCATTTCCAACACATCATTTTTTGCTGATTGTGGGAAAAATTCCGCCACATAAAACTGTGCAAATTCTTGTCCGAGCCAGCTATTTATCGTGGCTAACGCACGTTTTTCTAACGGACGTTGCTGTTTTTGACCCACTAATTTTTTGCCATAAAACTCAAAACGAACATCATCCATTGCTTTGTTCAAGTAAGGGGCGTTGTCTGATAAAGTGCGGAATAATAAGTAGTCTTTAATTACCGCTAAATTTTGCGGATTGATAAGCTGATCCAACGCTTGGAAATAACGAGGTTCATATAAAATTACCTCATCGGTTTCCACGCCAACCGCTTGCAAATACTGAGCTAAATCAATATTTTTACTCAGCCTATTAAGCTGTGTCATATTGGTTGGGTTGTAACGTTTTTGGATGTCACGATCTTCTTCATTAGTAAACAACGTTTTCGCAATCGCTTTTTCGTAAGCGACAATCGCTTTGGCTTTTGTCGCCGGATTTTCGACTTTAGCATAGCTTAAAATCTGGGCAATATATTCTTGATAAAGTTTCAAGGTAGCACGGTTTTCCGGCGTATCTTTTTGGAAATAATCGTTACTTAAACCTAAATCTACATTGCTTAAATAAACCCCGTTTTGGCGAGAATTTTTTAAGTGAGCAAATACCGACCAACCGAATAGCACTTCATTACCGGCTTTGGTTTCTTCAATCAAATAGCGTTTTAAATCGGCAAAGGTATTGATCTGTTTAATTTGCTCAATATCTTTGGCAATCGGGCTAATCCCTGCTTGTTCACGTGCATTTAAATCGGTATAAGTTTCATATAACGCTTTTAAACGTTGGGCTTTCGCATCGTTGGCAAATTTCGGCTCAGAAATAACCGCGTGTAAGAATTTAATCGAACGTTGTTCATTCAATTCATTTAATTCCGCTAACGTACCCCATGAGGTTCTATCTGCCGGAATTTGTGCTTTTGCCAGCCATTTGCCGTTTACAAATCGATAAAAATCTTGTTGTGGGGCAACCGTATTATCCACACCTTCTGTTAAGGTAGATTGATAACTGCTACTACAGCCCGAAACCGCTAGCACAAGGCTACAAGTTAGAAATGTTTTTTTCATAAATGATTTACTATTATTAATTATCTGTTTCAATAATGTAGAGGCGAATTGCATTCGCCCAAACAATTTATAATGAATATCATAAGGACGAACACAGTTCGCCCCTACAAATATACTTTTGTGCAACTGCTACATAATACCTATAAATATGATCAACCGAACCACTTTATTCCACAATTATTTATTCAACTGCACCGGAAGAATAAGACTTAACGGGCGTTTACGGATAATTTCCCATAAACATTTGAAAATTTCTTTCCAGCTATCAATTTCAGTATTACGTGAACGTAAGGCAATCCATAATGTTAATGAGAAGCTCACAATTAAGTTAACCGCCCCAATCATCATAACAAAACAGATACTTTGTAACAGCACTTGCCAGCCTAATGATTCGCTTACCACCGCATAGCCGACATTCGCCGAAGAAAAGGCAACGTGACGAATATCAAGTGGTAATCCTAACCAATAACCAATCACACCGGTAATACCAAGCAACATACCGAATCCTAAGTTACCGATAATCGAACCTGCATTATTATGCACATAGTCAGCAAATTTCTCTCGGATGGATAACGGTAAAATTGCCTTTAACCACGGGTGCTGTCTTAAGCGCATACGGGTATTTAAATAGTTGCTACGGTTGTCAAAGTAGCCGGAAATAATCCCCGAACAGAACAACCACAAACCGGCAATTGCCGCAAACCATAACGTCCCTTTGGTCGGATCAATCGAACTTAGCTGATATTGTACCATTTCACTGTCTAATAACGCTTTGCCGGTATGTTTTGTATAGCCATAGGCGATCAATGCCGCCACACTCATCGACACAATCACATTCCCCAATACTGCAATGCTTTGTGAACGCAATACGTCCACCAATAATTGCGCCAGTTTCATATTCACCGCTCTGCCCTGCGGGTTTCGTTCGACTGCCTCGGCAAAACGGGCGGCAGTCATCGCCGGTCGCTTGGTCGCCACGGTAAAATGCAACATAAAGATAATGGTAAAACCGATACCGTAGTTCAAACCTTCCGCAATACCTTTCCAGACCTTATCGTCAATCATTCCGCCTAGATAGACTTTAAATAGCGCCATCAGCGCAATCAGTACTCCACCGCCGGCAGCAGAATAAAACATACTGAAATATTCTTTTTTATCTCGAGTAATATAGTGTTCGCCATGATCACTGGTGTGTTGAGTAATGCTACGAGAAAGCATTTTGACGCTCTGTTTCCATAAATCAGAAATACTGTGCTGATTTGCCGAAGCTTCCGCCAACATTTTGGTAATTTGCAACACACGTAAACGAGCAACTCGGTTGGTAGAAAATAATTCCATCAACATAGATAAACGATCTAACGTTTGGCTTAAACGCTCAAGCAAGTGCGCCACACCGAGTGACGAACCGGCTGTCGATCCTTTTTTCTGTAAGCGATCAACCAATTCACGTGATTGGCTAAACATCACCTGTAAATGACTATCGTCATAATATTGATTTTGACGGCGAGCCTCTAGCCATTGGAAAACTTCTTTTTGCAATGCGACAAAAGGCGAATCCGCATCCAGCAATGTTGGATCTAAGCGAATTAACTCCGGTTCCAAATCCTCTGCCGCAATCCAAATCGAAAGCATTTTGATCGCAAATAACCCTTCGTGACGAATATGCTCATACAGCCAGGTTCTATCCTGTTCACTTACACAGCGATCTAACGTGTTAAGAAAATTTAACCAACTCTTAGTCGGAATGGCATTAATCCATTCCACATCATGCCGATCGCAAAACAAGAGAATAAACACATCACGTAAATCATTCACATCTTTAAAAGACGGGTTGAGCTTCTCATATAAACGATTACGCATTTCTCGCCCAAAACCTTGGCGACCTAAAATGCCGCTACTGACAAGAATCGGATATAAACGTAACTGGCAAAGCCAACGGCAAATCAATGTCGCCACTGCTTGAGCGAGTTCCGGCTGTTGCTTGAGTAGATTGGTAAAAAATTCTAATTTTTCGACCGCTTGTTCCGGCTTGCCGGCTCGGAGCCACTGGCACAGCCCGTTCAACAAGGTAAAAGCGTCATTTTGTTCAATTTGTTGGGTAACAAAGGAAGAAAGTGTCGTTTCATTTAGTTTTATTTTTGGCATATTTGATTATATTTGTTCCTATCTTTCATTAATTTCGATAATTTTGAACTTATTTTACGGGAAAAAGTTCAAAATAAAACGGTAAGGTTCCCCCTACCGCTTTCTCACTATTACACTAACTTAAAGATAACTTCAAAACTTTCGCCCTGTTGTAATTTTCGATTTATACGGGCAGTTTCTACACATAACATCGTTTGATAACCGGCTTCACTCATCGAGCTTGTTGCTTTATGCCACGGGTTCCATAACACAATATCGCTCGCATCAATATGCTCAATTTGAATCGTGCGTTGATTTGCCGCATCTTCAATGCAATTAATAGACTGCTCCGCGCTATAAATGCAATCTACATTTTCATGGATTTTACGTGGTGAAGGCACTTGTACGAATTGTTTAGTCAGCGAATCAAAACATTTATGCGGTAAACCTTTCACTTCGGTTTGCTGAATATCCGCCACATTAAAATAGCTATGCAATGCCGCCTGTGCTTCTTGCTCTGCATAATGAGTGAAAATCAAATGACATTCTTGGTTAAACGCCATTTCAATTTTCGCTTCGATAATATTTTGTTCGTCATAGAGCGAAAATTCTAAATAGGCATATTCTTCATCCATTTCATAATGACTGAGCGACCATTCACGAATGCGTGCCGTACCGTGTGACGGACTTTTTGCCGAACCAAACCACGGATAACAAATCGGCACTCCGCCACGAATCGCATTGCCTTTTTGGAACGGCTCAATCTCCGAAAGCCATAACACATCTTGTTGTGCCGCTGGTCGCCAACTTAATAATTGTGCACCTTGCAAAGCAACCAGCGCAGAGCCTAAAGCATGTTGTACTCGAATCACATATAACTCATGACATTTCTCAAGGCTGATACCTTGGCTAATTTGGCGAATAAATTCGGTTTTCATTTTTCACTCCTTTAACATTCCCAAAAGCAAGCGGTCAAATTTACAACTTTTTTTGCAAATTTGACCGCTTGATCCTAATCGATATTTTGTAATTCTTGTTCGGAAAGCTGTTCTTTACCGCTTTCTTCCGCAACTTTACCGTCACTCACTTTAAATTCGAGGTTTTGGAAATATGCCTCACGGAAAGTGATGTATGGATCTGAAGATTGCTGTAATAATGCATCTTGATCTAATAATTTTGAGCGGCTATCTACACCTTGTACGGCAAATTTCGCTACTGTCCAAGGCATCGTAAGCATAGATAATACCGGATAAGCTGAATCCGCCGCTTTACCGACCGCTTGACGAGGTGTGGTTGCGCCATAACCCGGCACCATAATATAAGTACCTGCCGGCACATTATAACTGCCTAGCGTATGACCAAACTCACGATTACCGTTATCCAGTTTGAGATCCGGCGTTTGGCTCGCCCAGTCAATTAACCCGCCTAAACCGAAAATCGAGTTAATCCAAAAACGGTTGAAGTGGATCATTGCCTTTTTACCTTCTCCTTCTAACAGACGGTTAACAAAACTTGCCGGCTCATCGAGGTTATTCGCCACATTGGTTAAACCGGTTCTAATCGGACTTGGCACATAATCACGCCAACCTTTTGCAACCGGTTTGAGTGCATAGGTATCAATATAATCGTAGTTGATTGTCCACATCGCACGGTTAAAGCCTTCCAACGGATCTTTACGCTCACCGGTGGCTTGGTCAATTGCTGAGGAGCAAGCAGTTAACATGATCACGCCTGCAACTAAACCTAATTGTTTTAATTTCATAGCTAAATTGCCTTAATTAGAAAAATAATTGTTATATTCTAACCAACTCATTACAAAACACCAAGTAAACCAGCGTAAAATTAGAGATAGAAATCTAGACGTCTAGATTGCGAGAAAATCAAGTTTTGATTACAATAATCACAATTTTAGCTAAAACAGGATTTTTAACATGGCAGATTGGAATGGCGAATATATTAGCCCTTATGCCGAACACGGTAAAAAAAGTGAGCAAGTAAAAAAGATCACGGTTTCGATCCCAATTAAAGTATTAGAAATTTTAACTAACGAACGTACGCGTCGTCAGATCAAAAACTTACGTCACGCAACTAACAGCGAATTATTATGCGAAGCCTTTTTACACGCATTTACCGGACAGCCATTGCCAACGGATGACGATTTAATGAAAGATCGCAGTGATGAAATCCCTGAAGAAGCCAAAGTTAAAATGCGTGAATTAGGCATCGATCCGGATCAGTGGCAATATTAAGCGATCCTCATTAGGGATTTTGTAGGATTTATCTGAATAAATAATATAAATTTACAAACAATCTATCGCTATTTTGCTTTCATTCTTGATTTCTGTTTAATTTATCGGTAAAATCGCAACTCTTTTTTATGGTCCTCGTTTGGCAAAGATTTAATTCCAGCCAACATATTTAAATATTTAGGTAGATAGCAATGAAACGTACATTTCAACCTTCTGTATTAAAACGTGCTCGTACTCACGGTTTCCGTGCTCGTATGGCTACTAAAAACGGTCGTCAAGTTTTAGCACGTCGTCGTGCTAAAGGTCGTAAATCTTTATCTGCATAATTTGCAGTTAAAGCAAAGCCTTATCACATCAGTGAAAAAGCTAACCTTTTCTCGGGAGCTACGCTTGTTAGCTCCCACTCAATTTAAAGCTGTGTTCGAACAACCGCTTCGAGCTAGCACTCCCGAACTTACTATTCTCGCTCGCCATAATCATCTTGATATTCCTCGTCTTGGTTTAACTGTCGCTAAAAAACATTTAAAGCGTGCTCACGATCGTAATCGTATTAAACGTATTGTGCGTGAAAGTTTTCGTTTAAAGCAAGATGAATTACCAAGTGCAGATTTTGTGTTTGTGGCAAAAGGTGGCATTGGTAAGCTCGATAATGCCACACTTTTTGCGATGTTGGAGAAGCTATGGGCTCGTCACATCCGTCTAGCGAAAAAACCACAAGCGTAGTAACACCCTCTGTTGCCGCCAAATTGCTTTTGTTACCAATCTATTTTTATCGTTATTGTATTAGTCCATTAATTGGTCCTCGTTGTCGTTTTTATCCGACTTGTTCAACTTATGCGGTCGAGGCAATAAAGCGGCATGGTGCAGTAAAAGGCGGCTGGCTAGCGACTAAACGTATCGCACGCGCCACCCTTGGAATGAAGGTGGTGAAGATCCGGTTCCGCCTTGTTGCAGTCATCATACAAATAGGCACAGGAAGTAAAAGATAAACAAAAGGCGACCAAGCGGTCGCCTTTTTCAAGTTTTTTACCATTATGCGTAGTACATTTCAAATTCTACCGGGTGCGGTGTCATATTTAAACGTTCTACTTCTTTACGGCGGATGTTGATGTAGGCTTCAACAAATTCTTTAGTGAACACGCCGCCTTGAGTTAAGAATTCGTAGTCAGCCGCAAGTGAATCTAATGCTTCTTCTAATGAACTTGCTACTGCCGGGATTTCTTTAAGCTCTTCCGGTGGTAAGTCATAAAGGTTTTTATCCATTGCATCGCCCGGGTGAATTTTATTAATAACACCGTCTAAGCCTGCCATTAATAATGCCGCGAAACAGAGGTATGGGTTTGCTAATGGATCCGGGAAGCGGGCTTCAACACGCGTTGCTTTCGGGCTGGTTACCGCTGGAATACGGATTGATGCCGAGCGGTTGCTTGCCGAATAAGCTAACAATACCGGAGCTTCAAAGCCCGGTACTAAACGTTTGTATGAGTTTGTACTTGGGTTGGTAAACGCATTTAATGCTTTAGCGTGTTTAATGATACCGCCGATGTAATAAAGTGCCGTTTCAGATAAACCGGCATATTTATCACCCATAAAGACGTTTTTACCATCTTTGCTTAATGACATATTACAGTGCATACCTGAGCCGTTATCACCTGCAAACGGTTTTGGCATAAAGCAAGCGGTTTTGCCGTGTTCTAATGCAACATTTTGCACGACATATTTATAGATTTGTGTTTCGTCCGCTTTTAAAGTTAGGCTGTTAAATTTCGTCGCAATTTCATTTTGACCTGCTGTCGCCACTTCGTGGTGGTGTGCTTCAACCACTAAGCCCATTTCTTCTAAAATTAAACACATTTCCGAGCGAATATCATGTGCTGAATCAATTGGTGCAACGGCACAGTAACCGCCTTTTTTAAGTGGACGATAGCCTGTGTTACCGTCTTCATATTTACGATTTGTGTTCCAAGCCGCTTCAATATCATCAATTTTGTACGATACATTGTTCATACCAACGTTATAACGTACATCATCAAATAAGAAGAATTCCGGTTCCGGACCAAACATTACGCTATCAGCAATACCGGTTGATTTTAGGTAATTTTCTGCACGAATAGCAATTGAACGTGGATCACGGTCATAAGATTGCATTGTGTTTGGGTCGTAGATGCTACAGCGGATGGTCAGAGTAGGGATTCGAGCGAAAGGGTCAACAACAGCGGTTTCAGCGATTGGCATTAAAAGCATATCGGCTTTATTGATGGCTTTCCAACCTTCAACAGACGAACCGTCGAACATTTTACCTTCTTCAAATAAGTCTTCTAAATCGTCACCGATTAAACTTACTGGGAGTGAAACACCGTGTTCTTTACCTTTGATATCGGTAAATTTTAACATTACGAATTTGATATCGTTATCTTTAATTAAATCAAATACTCTTTTTACAGACATTGTGGGACTTCCTTCAAGCGGGTTAATTTTCACAGGAATTTGCGAAAGAAGAAAGATACAAGAATTTGAGAAAATTTTAAATAGACAAATGCAATATTTTACAAAAAAATTTTGATTCGAAAGATATTTGTTTTGAAAAAGGCAAACATCGAAAGTTAAACGTTTGCGTCGAAATAAATAACTCAATAATTCAGAAATAAACGATTTCCATTAATACGAAAGCTATAAAATAAAATGAGCTAGGTTTTACCTAGCCATTTTAACAAAAATCAATTAATAACCTTTCGATTTAAAGTCCGGTAAAAATGCGTTGGAATTTAACCGCTTTACTTCTGTTTCGATATGCCCATCATCAAATAAATTTAATTCTCGCCAGCCTTGCGGAAGCATATCTAAGGTAAATTCATCACAATCGGGTTTAAATTGAATACAAGTGGAAGGTGTGGCAAATACACGGTAATTTTTCCAGAGTGCGTCCACTTCTTGATGGATATGTCCGTGCAGAATCGCTTTTACATTAGGGTAATGTTGTAGCACTTCCGCCAGCTGTTCACTGTTATTCAAACAATGTTGATCAAGCCATGCAGAATGAGTAGATAAAATATTATGATGAAGAACAACCAGCGTATAACGATCCGGATATTCGGCAAGTTTTTTATCTAACCAAGATAATTGACCAAATGAAAGGTGTCCGCTCGCGACACTCGCCACTTGACTATTCAGCATAATAATTTGCCATTTCTCACCGGCTAAAATATGTTTTGCCGGAGAAATATGCGGATACTTTGCTAAATATAATCCCATATGCGGTTGTAAATCATGATTTCCTTCTAGCCAAAAAATCGGCTTTGCCAACGGTTTAACCATTTCAGCGAAACGGTGATAAGCCTCAGGGTTATGATCTTGGATCAGATCACCAGTTGCCAATACCAGATCGTAATCAAATTCACTTTGTTGGATTTGATCAAGCACCGCTTGAAAACTATCCGTGGTATTTACGCCGAGTAATTCATCCTTTTCAGAAGAGAAAAGATGTGGATCTGTAATTTGTAAAACTCGCACTACCGGTTCTTTTTTACCTAATGAATAAAAGCTACCCATACTATGCCCCTTCGCTTTATATTATTGTTGTTATTCCCTCGTAATTGGGCAACTTTATACTACTTTCTTTAAGTTTATCAGCTAGTTAAGTTTAAAAATGAGCGTTATACCTCATTTTTCACAAAAATTTACATTTTTTGCGTATTTATCAACAAATTCGCCCTCTCTTGAGGGCGACAACTTTAGTCTGTTAAATAGACTAATACTTACTTTTGGTATTTTTGATAATTCAACTGTAACCACTGTAAACCGACTACCGCAATTACATTGTCAATTTTGCCTTCACATACCCATTGATACGCCTGTTCACGGCTTACTACGTGCACCAAAATATCCTCACCCTCTTCTTCTAAACCGTGTACTGCACCTGATTGAACGGTAGAGCTATCAACTAACCCTAAAAATAGATGCAAACGCTCTAATTGTCCACCTGGGCTGTCCCAAATGCTGAGTGCGTGTTCCACCTTTTCAACATATAAACCGGCTTCTTCTTTTGCTTCTCGGATAGCCACTTCCGCTGGATCTTCATTACCTTTATCAATCATACCGGCAACGAGTTCCAGTAACCAAGGTGATTTATCCGAATGAGGATCATAAGCACCGATACGTACTTGCTCAACTAATACAACGCTATCACGCACCGGATCATAGGCAATCAGTGCAGACGCTGCTCCTTTAATTAATAACTCACGTACGATTTCACCGCTCATTTCGCCACAGAATAACTTATGACGAAAATACATTTTTTTCAGTTCAAAATGCCCTTTATAGACAGTTTCTTCTTTTACTATGTGTAAATCGTTTTGTGAGAATTGAAGAATCTCAGCCATATAAATTCCTTAGCTTTTACGTAAGCGGTCTGTATGAACAATAAATAATGCAATAATCATCACTAAAATAGAGAGTGCAAACAAGAGTGTGTGCATTGCATTAGAATGATCGACAATGATTAAACGTACCATCGCAGTAATCCCGATATACAGAAAATAACGCAACGGAAAGTGATAATTATATTTAAAATACTGTACGATCAGGGCTAAAAAATTCAAAATAGAGAAAGAAAATCACGATTTTTTCAACGATTTGGAATTTTTCGCTGTGGTTTGCCAATAATTCGTATAAAGAATAGGCTTCCGAAAAGAGTGAGTAAGATAATAATAAGCCGGCAACTAATAATGAAATATTGAGTATCCATTGGAAACATTCGGAAATAACTTTTCCAAATCGCGAGTGTTGTTCTTCTAAGGTAAGTCTAGGCATTTTTATTCCTTGGGTTAACTTGATAAATAAGCGGTTCAAAATCAGCAATTTTTTGTAATTTCCCGTCTTTCCATTGATGAAGAGTGGCAAGAGAGTCACATAAATCCTGATAAAAATAACATAAATAAAATGGTAACTGATGAAAAAAATGTAATGTCCCTATCGGACAATATGCCGAATAAACTACACGCTGTTTAGGGAAATGCTGTACTTCGGATAATTTCACAATCCCCACCCCTTGCGATTTTAATACGGCTTCATGTAAGCACCAGCTCAAATAAAATCGGTCGGCTAATTCAGTAAAAGGCGTATCGTTCTGTTCGAGTAGTCCTACGATTTCTTCCCGGTTTGCATAATGACGTAATAAATCGGCATAACGTCTGACTTTTTGTGGATGTTCAATATCAATCCCCACTTGTAATTTATGTTTATGATAGCAAAAGATGATCGCAATCCAATCCCCCGAATGACTGATATTAAAATCAATTTGTTCATTTGATACAAAAGGTCTGCCACTGTGGGTACGCTGAATATTCGCTAATAGTACTGGCGGCAATTGGTATTTTTCAAACAGTTTTGCCAATAAAAATTGAGCCGTTCTACGACTTTTCCAACGTTTTAATTGGCGTTCGGAAAGCCCTGCCGGCGGTAAAAAAGGATGCGGTAGCGGCTCATCACAATGTGCAAATACTACTTCAATAATAGGGAATGAATCTGGCATAAATGGGGTCTTACAAGCGGTTAAATTTAATCGAAATTTTGTAAAAAATTAGCGATATTCTACCGCTTTATCGCAAGGGTTAAAACGCCTGCCGCAACGAGTGCAATGCCAATCCAATCTTGACCGCTTGGTCTTTCGCCTAAAAAAATTACGGCAAATAGAGTAACCAAAACAATACTGAATTTATCAATCGGGGCAACTTGTGAGGCATTTCCGATTTGTAACGCTTTGAAATAAGCCAGCCATGAACCGCCGGTTGCGAGTCCGGATAAGATTAAAAATGTCCAGTTTTTACCTGTCAGAGAACCAAACGGTTGCCATTTACCGCTATAAGTTAAAAATGCGGCAAGGGCGATCAGAATCACCACGGTTCGGATAAAGGTAGCAAAATCCGAATCAATGCCCTGTAAGCCGACTTTGGCAAAAATTGCGGTCAACGAAGCAAATAAGGCTGAAGCTAATGCCCAATATAGCCACTCATTTGACATAAACTACTCCCAAATGATTATAAAAAAAGCAAACAAACCTAATAAATAGCCAAATTTCACAAAATATATACTGATTTGGCTTTTGTATTTGGTTAAAAAAATGTTAATGTCGGTATTAAGTATAGTCATTATACGATAAAGATAAGTATCTTACAGAGGGGATTTTTATGATCAAACAGATTCAGAAATTTCTGAAGCTAGAAGCGACAAGTGGGATTTTACTACTTATATCCGCCCTGCTTGCAATGATATTTGCTAATACTGACCTCAACCAACTGTATTTTAGTTTTTTACAGATGGACGTGGTAGTCAAAGTCGGTACATTCAGCATCGATAAACCGTTATTAATGTGGGTTAATGACGGCTTTATGGCGGTATTTTTTATTTTGGTTGGTTTGGAAGTCAAGCGTGAATTATTTGAAGGCTCTTTGTCCAGCCCTCAGAAAGCAATTTTTCCAGCCGTTGCCGCACTTGGCGGTATGGTTGTGCCCGCACTCGTTTATTGGTTTATTAACCAAAATAATCCGGAATACCAACAAGGTTGGGCAATTCCGATGGCAACTGATATTGCATTTGCCTTAGGGATTGTGGCTTTACTCAGTAAACAAGTGCCATCGGCGTTAAAAGTGTTTCTACTTGCGTTAGCAATTATTGATGACTTGGGTGCAATTGTCGTGATTGCCTTATTCTTCTCGCACGAAATGAGTATGCAAGCACTAACCATTGCTAGTATTGCAATTGTTATTTTAGTGGCAATGAACCGCTATAAAGTTATTGGGTTAATCAACTATGCGATTATCGGTACGATTTTATGGGCATCGGTACTGAAATCAGGAGTACACGCTACACTTGCTGGTGTAATTATCGGTTTCTGTATTCCGTTACGCGGTAAAAATGGCGAAACACCGCTTTATCATCTTGAACATATCTTAGCACCTTGGTGTTCGTTTGCGATTCTACCGCTCTTTGCCTTCTCAAATGCCGGCGTATCGCTTGATGGAATGAGTTTAGATAAATTGGCTTCGCCATTACCACTCGGTGTGGCATTAGGTTTAATTATCGGTAAACCGGTTGGCGTGTTCTTATTTAGCTACTTATCCGTATTATTTGGGTTGGCAAAATTACCGGAAGGGATTAACTTCAAACAGATTTTTGCGATTGCGGTACTCTGTGGCATCGGTTTTACCATGTCGATGTTTATCGCCGGACTTGCTTTTGGCGAACATAATCCTAATGAGAGCTTATTACCACTTTCACGCTTAGGTATTTTAATGGGAACTTTCGTGTCAGCTGTTGTTGGTTATATTTTACTTAAAATAACCACTAAAAAAGTCTAATTAGACTTTACTCTCCTGCAATAAAAAACGGTCGGTTTTAGAGGGAAACCGACCGTTTTTATTTAAATTATCAGATGATTATTTCTGTTCAATCGCAATACTTTTGTTATCTGCAAGATGTAAATTCATTTGATTATATGGAATCTCAATACCTGCTTTATCAAACTCAAGTTTTACCGTTTCGGTAATGCCCCAGTATGCCGCCCAGTAATCTGCTGTTTTTACCCAAGGACGCACCACAAGTTGTACGCTATTTGCCGATAAAGCACCGACTGCCACCACAAATTCCGGATCTTTTAAAACTAACGCATCATTCTCTAAAATACGCGTCACAATATCCTTCGCCTCTTTTAAGTTTGATTCATAGGCAATATCAAACGTAAAATCAATACGGCGAGTTTCATTATCCGAATAATTCACTATGCTATCCGAGAATACTTTACCATTTGGAATTAATACGGTTTTATTATCGCCGGTACGCAGTTCTAATACTAATAAGCCCATTTGCTCAACTGTACCAGTCATTCCGCCGGTTTCGATTAAATCGCCTTTACGGAACGGTTTGAAGATTAATAACATCACGCCTGCCGCAAAGTTTTGTAATGAGTTTTGCAGTGATAGACCAATTGCTAAACCTGCCGCACCGATTAATGCCACTAATGAACTGGTGTTAATGCCTAATTGTGAAAGTGATGCAATCACTACAATTAATAACAATAAGAAATAGCTGATTGAGCTAACAAAGCTTTGTAACATTTCGTCTTTAGTTGAAGCTAAAGCCGCTTTGCCTAATAACTTACTGATTAAACGAGCGAAGAATTTACCGACAATAAAAATAACAACGGCTAATAATACCTTTGTTCCGTATGGGATAACCCAATCGTTTAATAAAGTTTGCATATCCATAGTGCTTACTTTATCAATCACTTTCGTTGTTTCAGTAACAACATCAATATGTTGTGCTGTTTCAGCGGTTTTTTCTGCTGACATTTGATTTTCCTTTATGTTAGCGTCCTTCAATAAGTTGAAGGACAGAGAAATTGAAGGTGCGCATTTTGCATAAAATGCGTACTAATGACAATCGAAATTATGATTAGTGCAGGCTATTTGTAAAATTTTCGATAAATCTGACCGCTTGCCTGCCTTGCTAGGGGCGATTATGTTAAAATTAGCGCAAATTTTTTATGAAGAAGTAGAACAATGACCACAGAAAAAGTAATCAGTGCCAGCGTACAATTTTTCACAATTAGTGACGATGAAGCCGGACAACGTTTAGATAATTTCTTGCTCGCCAAATTGAAAGGCGTGCCGAAAAGTTTAATTTATCGCATTGTGCGTAAAGGCGAAGTGCGTGTGAATAAAGGCAGAATCAAACCGGAATACAAACTACAAGAGAACGATGTTGTACGTGTGCCGCCGGTGCGTGTCGCTGAGAAAAACGAAGCACCAATTTCCACTAAATTGAATAAAGTTGCCGAGTTAGAACAGCAAATTTTGTATGAAGACGAGGTGATGTTAGTGATTAACAAGCCGTCCGGAATTGCGGTTCACGGTGGGAGCGGATTGAGCTTCGGCGTGATTGAAGCATTGCGTGCATTACGCCCACAAGCAAGATTTTTAGAACTGGTTCATCGTATCGACCGTGATACGTCCGGCATTCTGCTCGTGGCGAAAAAGCGTTCCGCATTACGTAATTTACATGAGCAACTGCGTGAAAAAGTGGTACAAAAGGATTATCTCGCTTTAGTGCGTGGACAATGGCAATCGCACGTTAAAGTGATTAGAGCGCCATTGTTGAAAAATGAATTAGCAAGCGGTGAGCGTATTGTTAAAGTAAGCGAAGAAGGCAAACCGTCCGAAACCCGCTTTGCGATTGAAGAACGCTATGCCAATGCAACTTTAGTTAAGGCCTCACCGGTAACCGGTCGTACTCACCAAATTCGTGTACATACTCAATATGCCGGACATCCGATTGCTTTAGACGATAAATACGGCGAAGCGGAATTCGACAGTAAAATGAAAGCGGTCGGTTTACACCGTTTATTTTTACACGCCTATTCAATCCGTTTCGAACACCCGAAAACCGGCGAAGAAATGCTGATTACCGCCCCATTGGATAAAACCCTAAAAGGTGTATTGGCGAAGTTGAGAACAGAAAAATAGCTAAGAACAGGAGGCTTTGATGAGTTTAAGTGTCGAGCATCTGCAACATACTGCAGACACTTTGGAACAAGCTATTTTACGTTTAACGGAAACGGATCCTAAAGAGACCGTGTTATATGATTTATTTCGTAATGCGACTATTAAGAGCTTTGAACTTTCTTTAGAAACGACAGGGAAATTACTTAGAAAAGTACTGAAATTGTATAGTGGTAGTCCACGAGAAATAGATCGTCTGGTATTCAATGACTTATTTCGCTATGCCAATAAACACGGTTTACTTGACGAAGTCGCGACTGAACGTTGGTTAACTTACCGAGCAAATCGTAATATTACCGCCCACGATTATGGGGTGGTTTTTGCCGAAGAAACATTAACAATGTTGCCCCACTATTTAGTTGATTTACGTACATTAGCCGGTGTAATGAAAGAGGTTTTTGATGCGTCAGCCGATTGAAAAATTAGCAGTTAAGCCAAAACATCTATCCGTTATTTTGCAAATTTTGGCGGAAAATGCACCGCTTGCAGAGGTGTGGGCTTATGGCAGTCGTGTAAATGGTAATGGACACGAGGGAAGTGATTTGGATCTTGTGGTAAAAGGCGAGGCTGATCTTGTTCAGTTACAAGTCGCATTCCAAAATAGCCTGTTACCAATGTTAGTAGATATTCATCAATGGGAACGATTACCTATTCGTTTTCATACCAACATACAAGCCAATTATGTTGTGTTACAAGAGAAGAAATAATGCAAATTCATTTCAAAAATTATCAAAAAAAAGACCGATTGTTAGATTTAACTCAGCCGAAAATCATGGGGATTTTAAACTTCACGCCCGATTCTTTTTCCGATTCAGGTAAATTTTTCACCTTAGATAAAGCGTTATTTCAAGTGGAAAGAATGTTGAGCGAAGGGGCGGATATTATTGATATCGGCGGTGAATCAACCCGACCTAATGCGGAACTTGTGACATTGGAACAAGAGTTAGAACGTGTTGTACCCTTGGTTGAAGCTGTACGTAAACGTTTCGATTGTTTGATTTCCATTGACAGCTCAAAAGCGGAAGTGTTTAAACAGTCCGCAGAAGCGGGAGCCGATATTCTGAATGATATTCGAGCTTTAACCGAACCGAATGCGTTAGATACTGCGGTTGACTTAGGTTTGCCGGTTTGTTTAATGCATATGCAAGGTAATCCGCAAAATATGCAACAAAATCCTGAATATGATGATGTATTGGAAGAAGTGGCGGATTTTCTCAATCAACGCATTTTTGAATGTATCACGGCAGGGATTCCAAAAGAACATATTATCCTCGATCCCGGTTTTGGCTTCGGAAAAAGTGTACAGCATAACTTTACACTACTTAAACATTTAAAAGCCTTTTCGGATGCTGGTTTTCCAGTGCTTGCCGGTTTATCTCGTAAATCAATGCTCGGTGCAGTCACCGGTAAACCGGTTGAGCAACGCGTGACAGCTTCAGTCGTCGGTGCATTGATTGCTGTACAAAATGGAGCGAAAATTATTCGGGTACACGATGTTGCAGAAACCGCTGATATGTTAAAAGTTTGGCGGGCAACTGTTGAAGCATAAAAATAAGGAAATAAGATGATTAAAGTTTATGGTATTAAAAACTGCGATACGGTTAAAAAAGCCTTGAAATGGTTAACTGAAAACGGAATCGCTCACCAGCTCCACGATTACCGAACAGACGGCTTACCTGCAGATTTTCTGCCTCAAGCGGCAGAAGTTTTTGGCTGGGAAGCCTTGGTTAACAAACGTTCTACAACCTGGCGAAATCTCGATCAAGCGGTAAAAAATAATCTTGATTTTGTCACTGCTTTGCAAGTGCTTACCGCACAGCCAACACTGATTAAACGTCCGATTATTTTACAAGACGGGATTGCATTGATTGGATTTAATGAAGAAGAATATGCGAAATCGCTACTACCGTAGAATCATTCGTTCATTATTTTGGTTGTGTAGTATAAATGCTTTAATTGCACTTCCTATCGCTTATTTTTCAACCGGATTTGTATCGGATGTTAATGAATATTTTGAATACGGCTGGTGTGATTTTAATATGACGGCTGAAGAATGTGATGAAAGTGTCACAGCTTGGACAATTTTTTCACATAACTATGTTGTTGTTACGCTCTGTTTTATTACCTTCAGTTTAATCCCCTGGATAGTTTGCAATGTAATTTTACTTATTGCAGATTACTCTTTATCTCGGAAAAAGAAATGAAAAACACAATTATTGAACTTGCTCAAAACTTAATCCGCCGCCCGTCAATTAGCCCGAATGATTGTGGCTGTCAGGCAGAAATCGCTCAACGCTTAGAAGCGGTGGGATTTACTCTCGAATGGCTACCATTCGGCGATACGCTAAATTTATGGGCAACCCACGGTTCAGAAGATCCTTGTGTGGTATTTGCCGGACATACCGATGTTGTACCGGTAGGCGATGAATCACAATGGCAATATCCACCGTTTTCCGCCGAAATTGTGAACGGTACACTTTATGGTCGAGGTGCGACTGATATGAAAGGTTCTCTTGCCGCACTCGTGATTGCCGAAACTTTTGTGAAAAATAATCCACATCATAAAGGTAAAATTGCGTTACTGATTACTTCCGATGAAGAAGCGGCGACCAAAGATGGCACGGTAAAAGTTGTTGAAACGCTTATGGCTCGTCAAGAAGCAGTCCATTATGCTGTCGTGGGCGAACCTTCCAGCGGTAAAGTGTTGGGCGATGTAATTAAAAACGGTAGACGTGGCTCTATAACTGCCAATCTCTATATTGAAGGGATTCAAGGACACGTTGCTTATCCGCATTTAGCTGAAAATCCGGTGCATACCGCATTGAGTTTCTTAACCGAATTAACCACATATCAATGGGATAACGGTAACGAGTTTTTCCCACCGACAAGTTTGCAAATTGCCAATATTAAGGCTGGAACCGGCAGTAATAATGTCATTCCGGGCGAATTATATGTGCAATTTAATTTACGTTATTGCACAGAAGTCACTGACGAAATCATTAAAAATAAAGTGGCGGAAATGCTGAATAAACACGCTTTAAAACACCGTATTGAATGGAATTTATCTGGTAAACCGTTTTTAGCCGGCAATGGTAAATTAGTCAAAGCGGCGGTACATGCAGTTGAAAATGTCATAAAAATTACCCCTCGATTAGATACGAGCGGAGGAACGTCAGACGGACGTTTTATTGCCTTAATGGGAGCTGAAGTGGTTGAGTTCGGACCGTTAAATGCGACTATTCATAAAGTGAATGAATGTGTTAGCGTGGACGATCTTGGTAAATGTGGCGAAGTGTATTACCAAATTCTGGAAAATTTACTGAATGGCGAATAGCTTTTCATATAATAAAAAGGAGATTTTTCAAGCATGCAAAATCTAACCGATATTCTCACCGGTAAAACACGTGAACACCTTGTGCCGTTGCCAAATCCATTATCGGATAAACATTTTTTGCAAGCTGAGGTGGTTGATGCCTTTCTTGCATTGCAACAGGCGGCAAAAGATGCCGGTTTTAATTTACAGCCTGCTAGCACTTATCGTGATTTTGAACGCCAAATGCTGATTTGGAACGCTAAATTTAATGGCGAACGCAAAGTTCATGATGATAACGGTTGTGCGATTGATATGAGTAAATTGGACGATTTGCAGAAAATTCAAGCAATGATGCGTTGGTCAGCAGTACCGGGATCTAGCCGTCATCATTGGGGAACGGAAATTGATATTTTTGATCCTAATTTACTGCCGGAAGGACAACATTTACAGCTTGAACCTTGGGAATATCAAACCGGTGGTTATTTCGCATCATTAACCGAATGGCTACATCACAATGCCGAGTGTTTCGGTTTTTATTTTCCGTTTGATGGTATTCATAATGCGAAAGTTGGTTATGAGCCTTGGCATATCAGTTATCGTCCGGTATCTGCTGAATATGAAAAGCAATTCAATCACCAGATTTTGCAAAAATCGTGGCAAAATGAACCGCTTGCCGGCAAAGCCTGTTTACTTGAGTATTTTAACCAACTATTTGGTTGATATTTCTTACTTCGAAACATGCTGACTACACGGCAATAGAACATCATTTTTCTTATTCTGTGTACCTCCGTGTTTTCCGTGGTGAATTACCGAACCGAATAATCTTTTGCGATTAATATAATGACCATTCAACTTATCAATGAATCTTCAAATGCTGAGAAATTTCAGCAAATTTGTGACAAATGGCAACTCACTCATGATCAATCCTCTAGCTTGGCTTTAGTGTTGACTGACGAACGTTTAGAACTGCGTAAACTGGACGAACCGAAACTCGGTGCGATAGCAGTCAATTTTGTCGATGGTACGATGGCTTACCGCCGTAAATTCGGTGGCGGTCGAGGTGAAGCTGTGGCAAAAGCGGTAGGAATTAAAGGCGATTACTTACCCACAGTGATTGACGCAACCGCAGGACTGGGTAGAGATGCTTTTGTGCTAGCCGCTATCGGTTGCAAGGTACTATTAGTCGAACGAAATCCGGTTGTTGCGGCCCTCTTAGAAGACGGATTAACAAGAGCCTATGCCGATCCCGAAATCGGTAACTTTATGCAGGAGCGAATGATTTTGTCCGATGTCCGTAATATTGCTCAACTGGATACGCAACAACAAACTGCCGATGTGGTTTATTTAGATCCAATGTATCCACATAAACAAAAAAGTGCCTTAGTGAAAAAAGAAATGCGAGTATTCCAACATTTAGTCGGTGCTGATTTGGATTCAGATGATTTCTTTGTGCCGGCAAAATCACTGGCTCGTAAAAGAGTGGTGGTAAAACGTCCGGACTATGCGCCCTTTTTAGCGGAGCAAAAACCGGACTTTTCGCAAACTACGAAAAATCATCGTTTTGACGTTTATCTTTCTCATTTAAAATCTGAGTAAAGTTTTGTGAAAATCCGACCGCTTATCGGCTTAGCTTCTAGGCAAATTGCAGTTTTTCTAGTAGGATTATTACTTTTAATTTTTAAATTAAACATATAAGGTGTTATCGTGCCGCAACGTGATTATGCGACCCGTTCAAATAAAAACAAGGGCATAAATAAATCTCTTATTTTAGGAATAATTATTTTCCTATTATTAGCAGGTGGAATCAGTTTATGGGTATTAAAAGAAAATGCTCCTACACCAATCATTCCTGCTACTCAACAACATCAACCGGTTCAACCTCAAGGCCCTGCTTTGCCAAGCCGCCCAGAAGAAGTGTATAGCTATATCCGTGATTTAGAGACTCGTGAAGTGTTAATCGATAATAGTCAAAAATCACAAGAAAAATTGGCTCAACTTTCTGCAGAACAAAAACAGCAACTCGAAGCAAAATTAAAGCAAGAAGAGGAAGCTCGATTAGTCGCAGAAAAACAGGCAACACAGCCATCAGAAACAGTAGTAGCTCAAGCACCGGTTGCTGAAACAGTAACAACGGCACCATCGACACAACCTGCTGTTGTTGCATTAACGCCTGAAGAATTAGTCGCTAAAAAAGCGGAAGAACAACAAAAAGCGACAAAATTCGCTGAAGAAAAACGTAAACAGGCAGAATTGAAGAAACAGCAAGAACTTGCTAAGCAGGATAAAATACCTGCTGAAACAGCTAAACCTATAGAAGTAACTAGTACGGAGCAACAAGCAAAACTGGCGGCAGAAAAAGCTAAAACTAAAAAAGCCGAACAAACAAAAATTATCGCAACAGCCGCAAAACCATCAGATAAACCCGCAGTACAAGCAGGCAAATTCGGTTTACAATGTGGTGCATTTAAAAATAAAGCACAAGCTGAAAATATGCAGGCACGTTTAGCGATGGCTGGATTTAATGCACGAATCAGCTCAAACTCCGATTGGAATCGTGTATTCGTCGGCCCAGTCGGCGATAGAGCGGCTTCAACGGCACAATCTAATGCACGTAGCGTTGCTGAATGTGTGATTATTTCAATGTAACTAGATTCGTTTAATTGCTTTCAAGGACTGATTCGATAATCTCGAATCAGTCCTTTTTATTTGATAATTAATATATTTCGCTTAATAAAATAGTATCAAAAAGCCAAAAAGTCGCTTAGAATCTGATCAACTTGATAAAAGTTATAAGTATTATTTTTACACCAATACACTTTCTTATATATGGAATGAATTTATGTCAAAACAACTCAACTTTGTGATGATTTCGCCGCATTTTCCGACTAATTTCGAGACGTTTGCCGTCCGAATGAAGGAAAAAGGCATTAATACGTTAGGTATCGCCGACACGCCTTATGAGCAACTCAGCGATACATTAAAAGCACATTTAACCGAATATTATCGTGTGGATAATATGGAAGATTACGATCAGGTTTATCGTGCGGTGGGTTATTTCGCCCATAAATATGGGCGTATTGATCGTATCGAATCACACAATGAATACTGGCTTGAACTGGATGCTAAATTGCGTACTGATTTCAATGTGTTCGGTTATAAAAACGAGGATATGCTCATAATTAAAACCAAAGCACAAATGAAAGAAGTGTTTCGCAAAGCCGGTTTAAAAGTGGCGAAAGGTCGTGTTTTTAAAGACGAGCAGGACGCACGTAAATTAGCAAAAGAGTTAAAATTCCCTGTCATTATTAAGCCGAACTCCGGTGTTGGTGCATCAGATACTTATAAAGTACGTAACGAAAGCCAATTAAACGACTTTTTCGCCGTGCAGAATCCGCAAGTCGAATATATTATGGAAGAATTTATTGATGGCGATATCGTGACCTTTGACGGTTTAACCGATCACGAAGGTAATATCGTGTTCTATTCCAGCCTTGAATATTCCGAAGCAGTTTTAGATACGGTAGAAAAAGACGGTGATATGTTTTATTACGTACCACGTGAAATTTCACCGAAATTAGTCGAATTAGGCAAAATTTGTGTTGAAGCCTTTAAAGTGCGTGAACGTTTCTTCCACTTTGAATTTTTCCGTGTGAAAAAAACCGGCGAATTATTACCGCTTGAAATCAACTGCCGTCCACCGGGTGGTTTAACCATCGATATGTGGAACTATGCGAACGATTTTGATGTGTTCCGAGAATATGCCAATATCGTGACGGAAAACCAATTCTATGCAGATATTACCCATCCGTGGAATGTCGTATATATCTCACGTAAAGCGAACCAAAATTATCTGAACAGCATTGAAGACGTTTGCCATAAATATGCCGACAATATTATCAGCGTACAAACCGTACCGGGCGTGTTTGCCAAAATTATGGGCGAACACGGCATTTTAGTCCGTACCGAAACCATGGAACAATTACGTGAAATTGTCCGTTTTGCACAACAAAAACAGTAAAGGAGCTAACCATGCATTTTGAAAGAAGAAATCATTGGAGTGGTAAATTAGGTCGTGAAATGCACTTTAATGTGTACGGTCATGCCGGTAAACCGGTAATAGTGTTTCCTTCCTCGGGAGGTAATCAAAACGAATACGGTAACTTCGGTATGATTGAGGCTTGCCGTGAATTTATTGATCGTGGTTTAATCAAATTTTACACACCAGATTCTTATGATAGCGAATCGTGGTTGGCATTACATAAATCTGGCCACGATATGGCGTTGGCACATAACGCTTACGACCGTTATATTGTCCACGAATTAGTGCCGTTAATTCGCCACGAAGCAAATTGGAACGGTACGATGATCGCCACCGGTCGCAGTATGGGCGCATTCCATTCGGTCAATTTTGCACTTCGTCACCCAGATCTGTTTGATACTACGATTGCACTGAGTGGCGTTTATGATGCTCGTTTCTTTACCGGTGAATTTTATGGCGATCCAACGGTATATTTTAATTCGTCTATTGATTCGCTTTGGGGACAAAATGATGATTGGTTCTTAAATCGTTACCGTCAAAATCATTTTATTATTGCGGTCGGACAAGGTGCTTGGGAAGAACAACACGTGGAAGACACTCGCCGTTTACAAGAAGCGTTTAATGCGAAAAACATTCCGGCTTGGTTCGATTATTGGGGACATGACGTTGAACACGACTGGCCGTCATGGCGTAAAATGATGTCATATTTCTTAGCTAAATTAGCGGAACAACATATTATCTAGCAATTAAAAACCGGCTTAAATTTATCATACAAAAAAGCAGAACTTATAAAAAGTTCTGCTTTTTTAACAGTAAGTTAAAGTGTTTTTTCAGAAAAATTTCTACTTTAATCGGAATAAATAGCTATGATAGACTGCACTTAATTTTTATGATTCAGAGATATATCACTATGCAAATGCTTACCCTCGCTCAACAAGCTAAAACCGCCAGTGTCGAACTTGCTCAATTCGGAAGCGTTCAAAAAAACCAAGCACTTCTTACCATTGCCGAACAATTGGAACAACGCTCGGCGGAAATCCTTGCCGCTAATGCCAAAGATATTGAATTTGCAAAAAATCAGGGAATTTCGACCGCTATCATCGACCGTTTGTTATTAAACGAAAGCCGTCTACAAGGTATTGCTAATGATGTGCGTAACGTGGCAAAGCTTGCTGATCCGGTTGGGCAAGTGATTGACGGTGGTGTGTTAAATTCAGGGCTGAAAATTGAACGTCAGCGTGTACCGCTCGGGGTTATTCTTACGATTTATGAAGCACGTCCGAACGTAACGATTGATGTCGCTTCTCTCTGTTTAAAAACCGGCAATGCGGTCATTTTACGTGGTGGCAAAGAAACCAAATTCACCAATGCGGTGTTAGTGGAAGTGGTGCAACAAGCGTTGAAAACTGCCGGTTTACCGAAACTGGCGGTTCAGGCGGTTACTGATCCGGATCGTGCTTTATTACTCGAATTATTAAAACTCGATCGTTACATTGATATGGTGATCCCTCGTGGCGGTGCCGGTTTGCATCAGTTCTGTAAAGAGAACTCGACCATTCCGGTCATTGTCGGTGGGATCGGTGTTTGTCATATGTTTGTCGAAAAAAGTGCCGACCAACAAAAAGCGTTAGAATTGATTGCCAATGCCAAAACGCAACGCCCAAGCACTTGTAACACGCTCGAAACCTTATTAGTTGAAAAAGCAATAGCGGTCGAATTTTTACCGAAACTTGCAAATCGTATGAAAGCATTAGGCGTGACATTACATACCGATGATTTGCAAAAAACTGAGGGAATTGAACCGCTTGATCAAGCAAGAATGCGTCAAGAATGGCTCTCGTTAGATTTAAATGTGGTGGTGGTCGATAACTTAGCTAAGGCGGTGGAACATATTCGTGAATACGGCTCGCAACATTCGGAAGCCATTCTGACTTCTGATTATCAACTGGCGCGTCAATTTGTCGCTCAAGTTGATGCGGCAGTCTATATCAATGCTAGCACCCGTTTTACTGACGGCGGTGAATTCGGTTTAGGGGCAGAAGTGGCAGTAAGTACCCAAAAACTGCACGCACGAGGTCCAATGGGCTTAGAGGCGCTCACCACCTACAAATGGGTCTGTGAAGGGGATTATTTGGTGAGAAAATAAATTAAAAGCTAACGAATATATGTTTTTATCACTACCGCTTTTTCTTAAATTGTTGCTCAAACGTTGGAAAATTCACAATATTCCGGTTTCAGCCGGCTACTTAACTTACAGTACAACATTAGCGATTGTGCCGTTGGTTATGGTGGTATTTTCTATTTTTACCGCTTTTCCTCTCTTTCAAGAAGCGACCGAGCAACTGAAAACACTAATTTACGATAACTTTGCTCCAAATGCCGGAGATATGGTTGAAGAATATATTGATCTATTTGTGGCAAACTCAAAAAAAATGGGGATAGTGAGTACAATCGGTTTAGTCGTGGTTGCTCTAATGCTGATTAAAAGCATTGATGAAACGCTTAATAAAATGTGGCGTAACCATCGCAAGCGGTCGATTTTTATCTCTTTTTTGCTATATGCCGTCATTTTATTTATCGCACCGTTACTTGCCGGCGGTAGCATTGCGATTAGCTCATATGTCTTTTCAATGGCAATTTTTAATGGTGAGGGATTATTATCCTTTAGCCAATATCTTCTGCAATACGCTCCTTTTGTACTAATTTGGCTACTGTTTACGAGTGTTTATTGGCTTGTGCCAAACACTCAAGTCAACATTTTTCACGCTATGATAGGGGCAATTATTGCGGCTATCTTTTTCACCTTAGGTAAACAGGCGTTTATTTGGTACATTACCACTTTTCCGTCTTATCAAGCGATTTACGGTGCTTTGGCGGTATTGCCGATTATGTTGCTATGGATTCATCTGAGCTGGCAAGTCGTGTTAATCGGCGGATTAATTACTTCAACATTGAATGTATATAGTGAAATGAAAAAAGGAAAACTCAATTTATGATCGCACTTATCCAACGTGTAAAATGGGCAAAAGTAGAAGTTGAAAATCAAATCGTCGGCGAGATTACACAGGGTTTATTAGTATTACTCGGTGTAGAGCAAGGCGATGATCAAGCCAAAGCGGATAAACTACTGGAAAAAGTATTAAACTATCGGGTCTTTTCCGATGAACAAGGCAAAATGAATTTAAACGTACAGCAAGCTGGCGGTAGTCTATTAGTGGTATCGCAATTTACTTTAGTCGCCGATACCAACAAAGGTTTACGCCCAAGTTTTTCACGTGGTGCGACCCCTCAGGAAGCCAATGCGTTATACGAATATTTTCATCAGCAAGCCGCTCAGAAAATCCATACTCAAACCGGACAATTTGCGAGCAGATATGCAAGTTAGCTTACAAAATGATGGCCCAGTAACCTTTTGGTTACAGGTATAAAATAAAGCCTAGTCAATTTTATAGACTAGGCTTTTCTCTCAATACACTCTTCTCATTTAATAGTATTTAATTGGGAATTGTTTTTGGATTTTTTCAATACTCTCCACTTTTTCATAACCTGCCGGTTTCACCGCATCTTCCGCTTTGGCTTTAGTACCTAATGCTTGGCTGATAAACACAAAACCTTGCTGTTCAATTACCGTGTGTTTATAAAAATCCACAATATCCTGTCGAGTCAGCTGTTTTACCGCCTCAATCATTTTTGCTCGTTGATCAAACAGATCATTACGACGATTAAAGTCAAATGTGAATTGTGAAAACTCTTGGCTTAATGATTCCGGCTTACGCTGTAATTTCTCGATTAAACTCTCACGATATTTAACAAATTCTTGCTCAGATAAAGCGGTCAATTTTGCTAAACTTTCTGCAAAAAAGCGTTGATTATGTTGCATAATGCCAGCAGGTGTTGTGTTCGGACTCTGAACCATAAAACGCATGCCAGATGTTTTACCTAACTTAGCACTGCTTGCTGACACCACATAACCTAGTTGTTTCTCGGTGCGTAAATCATCAAAATACCAACGGCCGATAATATCTCGCAACAAACTTGCTCTCGCAGAACCAGCAAGTTCATCATAACCTTTAGCAAGATAAATAATGCTGAGTGCATTATCTTCGTGTGGTACATTCTTAATGTAATTTAACTTACGAACGCTATCGTTCAGATCTAAATAACGCCCTCTACCTCGTTCCGTTTCACTATTTTTGATAATGCCATTAATTTCGGTTGCCAAGTTTTCCACCTGTTTATTAGTCAGATTACCGACTGATAAAATGCTTAACCCGGTTGATTTTGCTAACAATTTTTCACGAATTAGCTTCACATCATTAAGCGTCACCTCATTTAATACTTTACGCTGTTTATCTTCTTCAAAATACGGATAATCCGTAAAATTAGCAATGACTTGGTTTGCTTGAGTAAGACTACTTTCCTTACTTAAACCATCTAATGCCTCAACAGCTCTTTGTTTCGCTTGCGATAAAACTGCTTCACTTAATTCAAAAGTTTTAAACTGGATCAGTGTATCACCAATTAATTTCGCTAAGTGTTGAGTATAACCTTCCGCTTCAATCGAAATTCCATTCGGATAAGGATTAACTTCTGCTTGCATACCGGCTACCGCGGTTTGGAAAGCAAGTTTTGTTTGTGCCAAATCATTCATATAACCTAATAAAGTGGCACTGACCGCTTCTTTTAACTCATCATTTCTCGGCATAACGGATAAGCTGACCGACACGATTGCCTTTGGATCTTGAGCAAAATATTGACTCGGCATTGCATAAATCGCTTTACCTTCATTGCTTACTAATGCTTTTGGTACTTTACGTTCATTCGTTGGTTGAATAAGCGAAAAATCAGTCACAAAATAAGGATTTAGCTCTGGTAATTTAAGCGACGGATTTTTACTGAAATCCAGCCATTGCTTTTTCTCGGTATCACTAAATCTTCTAACACTATAACCGGCTTCAAAATACGGTGTTTTTTTATCGGTTTTTGCCTGTTCGGAAACCAACAAAATGCGTGCATTATCTAGTGTCATTGCCTCCAATTTAGCTTTTATCGCTTCACGGTCCATTGTGCTGACGATATAGGACGAATCTAAAATATGCTCGACCGGATAATGCAACATTTGTTCTGCAAGTGCTTCAATATAGTTACCGTTCTTCTCCACTTGTAAATGTTGGAAATCCTGTTTTAAGCTCTCACGCACTTCATTGAAATAACTTTCCTGAACACCCTCCTTTTTCACTTGTTCGATTTGTTGAAAAATCAATGAAATCACTTTATCTTGTTCCGCCAATCCCTTATCAGTTAACGCAACATAAAAAGTAAAATCACCACGGTTACGGCTGACATTCGCACTCGGTACGGCGAAAATTCCACTATCGGATAAACCTTGTTTAATTAAGTAATCGGAAAGCGTTCCTTCAGTATTATTACTAAAAACATATGCCAAATATTCGCCGGTTTTATGGACAAACTTGTCTTCGTCATTCGGCATATCAAATGAAACGGACAATAATTTGGTCGGTTGCACCGGTTTATATTCAATCAACACACCTTTATCTTCCGCACGAAAGAATGGCATATCTACTGTGGGTACAGCTAGTCGCTTATTCTGCATTTTTCCTAAAGTACGTTCAGCTAAAGCGACTAATTGTTCGATGGATTGATTGGAATAGAGTACGGCTTTAACTAAATTGGCAGAATAATAACGCTGATAAAACCGCTCTAATTCTGTTTGTAATTTACTATCCGATTTATCCGATAAAGTTTGATTATTTCCGACCGCAAACTTGGTGATCGGGTGAGCTGGATTAGCGGTGGCTAAATTCACACTATGCAATAAATGCCCGTCACTCGATTTTGCTCGCACCATTTCCGCATTAACCGCATTGACTTCTTTTTTCGCATTACTTTCTGATAATAATGGCTGGGCAAACGCATCCGCCAAACGAGCGACCGCTTCATCAAATGCATTATTATTTACCTCCAAATAATAAGCTGTACGATCGGAAGTGGTTGAAGCATTGTTATAGCCACCGTTTTTCGTCAAAAACTGATCTAAACTATTAGTTTCAGGGAACTGCTTTGATCCCATTAAGATCATATGTTCCAAAT